>NZ_JBIVIF010000011.1:0-61923 GCF_044749595.1 Pseudomonas sp. NPDC089392 | reverse complement strand
ATTCTTCGCGGGTGAACCCGCTCCTACACAGGTACTGCGAAGGTTTCGGGCTCACGCTGTACCTGTGTAGGAGCGGCTTTAGCCGCGAACACCGGCGCAGCCGGTGCCAGCCACCGCGCTGGATTCTTCGCGGGTGAACCCGCTCCTACACAGGTACTGCGAAGGTTTCGGGTTCACGCTGTACCTGTGTAGGAGCGGCTTTAGCCGCGAACACCGGCAAAGCCGGTGCCAACCACTACAGGGCTTGCCCGCGAAGAGGCCGGTACACTCAGCGCAATGCTTGAGATAGCCGGGGCGCCAAGGCTGAAACCAGCCTCGACTTTGTCAATTCCGCTCGCCCAAACTCACAACTTCAGTTGCTACGATGTGCCTTCAGCGTATGCGAAGGCAACTCCCCAAAACGCTCCTTGTACTCCTTGGAAAAACGGCCGAATTGCTGAAAGCCGTAATCCATGGCAATACTGGAGACCTTTTCCGAAGCGCGTGCCTGGGTCAGGCGTACACGTACCTGTTCGAAGCGTAGCTGCCGGTAGTACGCCATCGGCGTCATACCGTAATGGGTATGAAAATCACGATACAGGCGCTCGCGTGAAACACCCGCTGCGTGCTCCAGGTCTTCAAGCGTCAGTGGCGTTTCAAGGGATGCATTGAACAGCGCTTCAAGTTGGGCCAGGTACTGCGGGCGCCCGGTTTGCCGCGCTTGCAATTCATCAAAATAGTTATGCCGTTGAGAGAACAGCAGGCTCGTGATCAAACTACCTTCAAAGTTGCTCCACACCTCTGGCAGGTCGCACAACGAGTTCTCGGTCTGCAGCATCGACTGAACACTTTCCACCAGCTTCCACCACTCTTGCATCGCCCCTTCCACATGCACCATGGGCTCGAAAAGTATAGGCTGCACGATTTGCCGACCCAGCAACTTCGATAGCTTTGCCTCCAGCGCGCTGCGCGAAAGTTTGACCATTTTCTTCCGGCACTTCTCACCGATGGTCATGCGCAAGGACTGGTTGGGCGAGAGGATCACGCCCACCGAAGGGTTGGAAACGAAGGCCGTGCCTTGATGCTCGATGCTTTGCTCTCCGTATACTGGCAAGCTGATGCTGTAGCTCTCCTCCAGATCCTGGATCTTCACGCTCACCAGGGTCGAGTATTCGATATCCCCGATAGCGGCATTGCCAATGATCGTACCGTGATGACGAAAATCCAGCTCGCCAGGCCTGGGGACTTCAAGCGCATGTGGCCCATTGATGCTCAACATCCACTGTACGGCTTGCGCCGGCGTGTTGAGAACGGTTGAGAACTGCTGACGACTGGCATTGTTTTTATTGTGGGAGTAACGCATGGCATTTCCTCATCGAGCCCGAACCGCGAACGTCTCATTCATGCGCTTTTGCGGTAGCACGCTGGGCCACGCTATTTCTCTGGCGCGCCCACGTCAAGCACCATCAGTCCAGCCAGCGGCCTGATGAAAAGCGCAAAACTGGATAGTAATCCCGTGGTAGCTGAATAGTGCCGGAGCGGGCTGGGGGGTTTAATCAAACCATTCCCGCAGCAAGCAAAGGTCAGATTCCATGAGCACCAAATCAATTGCCCAGTGGCAGGACTTCATCAAGGGCTGCCTGGACTTTCGTCCAGCGCAAGGCGTGTACCGCATCGCCCGTGACATGTTCACTGAGCCGGCGCTGTTCGATCTCGAGATGGAGCTGATTTTCGAGAAAAACTGGATCTACGCGTGCCACGAAAGCGAGATCGCCGAAAAGCACGACTTCGTGACCCTGCGCGCCGGCCGTCAGCCCCTGATCATCACCCGGGACGGCGAAGGCCAGCTCAACGCCCTGATCAACGCCTGTCAGCATCGTGGTACTACCTTGACCCGCGTCGGCAAGGGCAACCAATCGACCTTTACCTGCCCCTTCCATGCCTGGTGCTACAAAAGCGACGGTCGCCTGGTCAAGGTCAAGGCGCCGGGCGAATACCCAGAAGATTTCGACAAGGCCACGCGCGGCCTGAAAAAAGCCCGCATCGAAAGCTACAAGGGCTTTGTCTTCGTCAGCCTCGATGTCCACGGCAAGGATTCGCTCGAAGACTTCCTGGGTGACGCCCGGGTGTTCTTCGACATGATGGTCGCGCAGTCCGCTACGGGCGAACTTGAAGTGCTGCCGGGCAAGTCGTCCTACACCTACGAAGGCAACTGGAAGCTGCAGAACGAAAATGGCCTGGACGGTTATCACGTCAGCACCGTGCACTACAACTACGTCGCCACCGTGCAGCATCGCCAGCAGGTCAACGCCGAGAAAGGCCTGACCGCCAACGGCACCCTGGACTACAGCAAGCTGGGGGCCGGTGACAAGGAAACCGATGACGGCTGGTTTGCCTTCCACAACGGCCACAGCGTGCTGTTCAGTGATATGCCCAACCCGGCCGTACGCCCCGGCTACGCCGCGATCATGCCGCGCCTCGTTGCAGAGCACGGCCAGGGCAAGGCCGAATGGATGATGCACCGCCTGCGCAACCTGAACATCTACCCAAGCATGTTCTTCCTCGACCAGATCAGTTCGCAGCTGCGCATTATCCGCCCACTGGCCTGGAACAAGACTGAGATCAACAGTTTCTGCCTCGGCGTCAAAGGCGAGTCCGACGCCGACCGCGAGAACCGCATTCGTCAGTTCGAAGATTTCTTCAATGTCTCGGGCCTTGGTACGCCGGACGACCTGGTGGAGTTTCGTGAAGCGCAGCGCGGTTTCCAGGCGCGCCTGGAGCGCTGGAGCGACATTTCCCGCGGCAGCGGCAAGTGGGTCGAAGGCCCTACCCGCAACAGCGAGACCATCGGCATCGCCCCGGCCCTGACCGGCACCGAGTTCACCCACGAAGGCCTGTACGTCAACCAGCATGGCAACTGGCAGCGCTTCCTGCTCGAGGGCCTGGCCCGCAAGGCCGAAGAACAACAATCCCTCAAGCTCAAGGAGGTGTGAACATGAATGGCGAACTGCAATACCGCGTCGAACAGTTTCTCTACCGTAACGCCGAGGCCTGCGATGCCCAGGACTGGGATGCCTACCTGGCGATGTTCAGTGAGGACAGCGAATTTCACCTGCCGCAGTGGGACTCGGAGCACGTCTACACCCTTGACCCAAAGAAAGGCATGTCGCTGATCTACTACGCCAATCGCGGCGGGCTGGAAGACCGGGTGTTTCGCATTCGCACCGGCAAAGCGGCTTCGACCATTCCCATGCCGCGCACCCTGCACCTGATCAGCAACGTGCGCGTTACCCCGCTGGAGGGTGATGAGCTGGAAGTAAAGGTCAATTGGCACACGTTGTACTACCGCCTGCAGAACGCCGAGCAATTCTTCGGCCGCGCCACCTACCGCCTGCGCCCCGACGGCGAGAGCTGGAAGATTGCCCGCAAGCATGTGGTGCTGCTCAACGACACGATCAATTCGGTGCTCGACTTCTACCATCTTTGACAGGGCGGATTACCATCATGACGTACAAGGTTGCCTTTAACTTTGCCGATGGAAAAACACAGTTCTGCACCGTTCAGGGCAACGAAGTGCTGCTTGATGCGGCGCTGCGTGCAGGCATCAAGATTCCGCTGGATTGCCGCGAAGGTGTGTGCGCCACCTGCCAGGGCCGCTGTGAGTCTGGGCAGTACACCCAGGACTACGTGGACGACGAGTCGCTCTCGGCCAGTGACCTTGCCCAGCGCAAAGTGCTGACCTGCCAGACACGCGTGCAGTCGGATGCAGCGTTCTATTTCGATTTCGACTCAACGCTCTGCCATGGCGCGGGCACTCTTGAACAACGCGGCACTGTAAGCGCCGTGGTGCAGGTTTCGCCGACGACGGCGATCCTTCATGTCGATGCCAGCGCGGTAGCCCAGCGCCTGGACTATCTGCCCGGCCAGTACGCCCGCATTCAGGTGCCAGGCACCGATCACAAGCGCTCGTACTCCTTTGCCAATCAGCCCAACAGCGCCAACCAGTTGCAGTTCCTGATTCGCCTGCTGCCTGACGGGGCGATGAGCAACTACGTTCGTGAACGTTGCCAGGTTGGCGATGAGTTGGTATTCGAGGCGCCTTTGGGGGCCTTCTACCTGCGCCACATCACCCGGCCACTGGTGATGGTTGCCGGCGGCACAGGCCTGTCGGCGTTCCTCGGCATGCTCGACGAAATTGCCGAGCGTGGTGGGTGTGGCCAACCCGTGCACCTTTACTACGGCGTTCGGCAGGCGGCGGACCTCTGCGAACTGGAGCGGATCGCAGGCTACGCCAAGTGCATTCCAGGCTTCAGCTTTACCCCGGTGATCAGCGACGCCGACCCTCTTTGGCACGGCAAGTGCGGCTATGTCACCGAACATTTCGAATTGCCGCATATGCACAGCGCGCCGTTCGACATGTACCTGTGCGGGCCGCCGCCGATGGTCGAGTCGGTGAAGAACTGGCTGAATGAGCAAGGCCTGGAAAACAGCCACCTCTACTACGAAAAATTCGCCCAGAGCAATACCTGAGTCCTGAGGGAGCATTGTTCGAATGCCGAACCGCCGCCTGGCGGTTCGGTTGTTTCTGTTGTGCCTGACTTCAACGCAAGAGACTGCGCCATGCCAAAAAACACAGCTGAATACCAATACGTCACCGGGCAGTATCGCCCCAGCTTCAGCGCCCTGTTCGAGCAGTACCAATTGGCCAACGACCAGGTGCTACGCGAGCGCACCTGGGATCTGGATTTGCGCTACGGTCTACACCCCAGGCAAACCCTGGACCTGTGCTTTGCCAAGGGCACCGCCAAAGCCAACCTGGTCTACCTGCACGCCGGCTACTGGCAGTCGCGGGACAAGGCACAGTTTCGCTTTATTGCCTCGGCGCTGAGTGCACGCGGCTTTAACGTCGCCCTGCTGAACTACCCACTGTGCCCTGATGTATCTGTCGATCAGATAGTCGCCAGCGTAAGTCACGGCCTACTGTTCAGCCTCACGACACTCCCGGCCAGGGACCGCCGCCTGCCGCTCATGCTTGCGGGGCATTCGGCGGGGGCGCACCTTGCGGTCGAGTTGGCCATGGCGCAAACCGCACTCGCGCCGCAGCAGCGCCCCATCGCAGCGATAGTACCGATCAGCGGGATCTATGATTTGGCGCCACTGATCGAAACCAGCCTGAATGACAAACTACGCCTGGACATGCACCAGGCGCAGGCTTGCTCGCCACTAACCCGCGTGAGCGGTGCTCTGGTGCCGGCAGCTTTTGTCGTCGGGGGAGAAGAAACGCCAGCGTTTCTTGAGCAGAATCGCAGCATGATGGAGGCATGGGCACTGACGGGTAGCCCGGCGACCTGCCTGGAGGTTGCCGGCCGTGATCATTTCACGGTTTTGCAGGAATTCGAGGGGCCGGGTGGCATGCTGCTTGAGCTGATCGACAACCTGTACCGAGCGCTCTGCCCTGCTGGCTGAAACCGCCTGAAGCATGAACGCGGCCGCCCCTGAGGGCGGCCTGCGGGTCACTAGAACTTGAAGGTGTAGCTGGTGATCAAGCGGTTCTCCTGGTAATCCACCCCAGAGGCCTGACCGTTGCCATAGCGCGTCTTGACGTCGATGTTGCGCCACTCGAATGCAACGCCCTGAAGCGGGCCACTCTGCACCACGTAGCTGATAAAGAGATTGCGCTCGCTCTCGACGTTCTGGTCCAGGGCGTTGTTGCCGCGATCGATGCCGGTGCCGCGCAGGTAGCGGGTCATCAGCTTCAGGCCAGGTACACCGTAGCCGGCAAAGTCCAGGTCGTAACGCAACTGCCAGGAACTTTCATTAGGTTTGACGAAGCCGACAGCAGACCAGTTCACCAGGTAGGGTTGCGGCGCATAGCCATTAAGGGTCGGGAATGTGCTTTCGCCGAGCATGCGCTGATAACCGACCGCGACAGTGTGCGAGTTTTTCCTCAGGCTGGTGAGCAAACCGTAGGAACGGTTGTCGATGTTGCCATACAGGGCCTGCCCATCCTCGTTGTTGTTGAAATAGCGCAGGTCGGTCTTCAACGCAAAGCCGTTACCCAAATCGTTGGTCTGGGTGAGGCCCAGGTATTGCTGCTGATAGATATCTTCCAGTTGCCCATAGAAGTACGTAGCCGAAAGACGCGGGGTGAATGCGTAGCTGGCACCGGCGAAGTTCAGCCCATCGCTGGCACGGCGCGGACCGTTGGGCCCGGTGAACAGGTACATTTTTTCGCGATTGGACGACTCGCGACTGCTGATCTCGGTAAAGCGCCCACCCGTCAGGACCAGGCCGTCCACTTCACGCGACTCCAGCAACAGACCGTGGTAGGTGGTAATGAGCTGGCGCGTATCGTCGATAAAGGCAACCGGCAGCAGCGGGCGGTGCTCCCCGACTTTAAGCTCGGTCCTGGAGTAACGCACCTTGCCGGTCAAGGCGGCGCGGCCATAGTCGTGTACCTGTTGGCCTTTGCTGTCATCGTAGGGAATGACGCTATCCGGCCCCCGACCACCGCCGCCATCCAGGCGATAGGCATATTGCCCTGACACATCGAGACCGAATTGCAAGGGGCCTTCGGTGTAGCCAGAGATGGCACGAAAATCGAACCCCTGGGTCCAGCTACCGACCCGTGACTGTGGCGCGCCGTTTTGTTTGAAGTCGCGATCCAGGTAGAAGTTGCGCAGCCCCAGACTGATCTGGCGGTCTTTCACGAAGTCTGCCTGGGCAGAAATCGGCACGAACATCCCCATCAGGCCCGCAGCAACGCCGCTGGCCAGCCAATTTTTATGGAACATCGAGGTGAGCCCTTCTGAGGTGTGCAAAGCACAGCCGTGGGAGCAGATCAGTTGGCCGAAAGGCAGAGCTCCGGCACTCGACCTACCTTGTTATTTTTATGACCACTTACTGAATCGGAGGGGGCGGCCGGTGTGTGAATGCGTGCAGGAGCGACGTTGTGTCGCCCCTGCACGGGGCGGGAGCGAGCCCTCAGGGCGTCAGGCAAAACGCTGCTGCAGTTTCTTCGCTGTACGGTCAGGGTTGAGGCAAAGGATGCTGACAAAGCCCATTACCACCAGGTAACAACCAATGTAGGCGAACGAAGCATTCATCCCTTCGGCCAGCCGTGCGGTCATTTCCAGGCTTTGTGGCGCGCCCTTGGTCACTTGCAGGTACCCTGCCCGCTCCATCAGAAGGCCGACCATGACCGGCGCCACGATCCCGCCTAGCGACGCTACGGCCGTCAGCGTTGCCATGACCGCCCCACGTTGTTTGGACGCAACGCAAAAGGCCACTGCCGTTGGCGCGAGGGGAAAGGTCATCGCCAGCCCTGCGGCAACCACCAGCAGGGTGACTGCGGCGTACCCTTGCAGGTGCGGAAGAATCAGGAAACAGACCCCGGACAACAGCAGGACCAGGCCGAACGAGGCACCCAAGGACAGGTAAACCGAAACACCGCGGCGCATCATTACCCGTGACGCATAACCCAGTACACCCAAGGTCAACGCGCCGAACAACCACGGAAAGGTCGATACCAGCCCGACCATCTCGGGCGAAAGCGACACTACCGCCCCCAGGTAACGGGGCGACCAGGTGGTCAAAAAGCCCTGCGCCCAGAAGCAACCGGCACCTGCCAGCGTGGCAACGATGAACATTTGCGAGCAGAACACCCGAAAAATAGGCACCTGCTCAAGCGTGTCCGACTTTTCTGCAATGCTCGCTCGCGCCTTGGCAGGGGGCTGGTCTTGCGCCGGCTCCGCGCCTGGTGCGTCCTCCTGATGCTTGCCCTTGAGATGGCTGTAGGGGCCCTCCTTGGCGACCACCAGCCAGAGTACCGACCAGATCAAGCCGACCAAGCCGAGAAAACCGAATGCCCAGCGCCACCCCCACTGCGGGTGGGCAATGATATAGGCCAGGATTGGCGCTGCAACGATCGGCCCCAAGGTTGAGCCAATGGCGACCAGGGTGCTGGGCAAACCGCGCTCCCGCGCCGGGAACCAACCGTGCACATGGTGCAGGGTCGTCGGTGTAGCGGGCCCTTCGGCGGCGCCAAGCACTATCCGGGTCACCAGCAGTATTGCAGCGCCGCCGCCAAACAGCATTGGAAACTGCAACACCGACCAGAGCACCCCCATGGTCAACAAGATCCATCGGGTTGGCACCTTGGCCGCGAGAAAACCTACACACACTGCACTGATTGCAAACAGAAAGAAAAAAGCGCTGCCAATGAAACCGAACTCACTCGCCGACAAACCGAGCTCACTCATCGCAGGCTCGGCAACCAATCCCAGCACAGCCTTATCGGCAAAATTGATCATCTGAAAGATCACCAGCATGCCGGTGATCAACCAGGCGCGGCGATTCATCTGCCCCTTGGCGACCGCAGCACGCAGTGTATGAGGCGGATATGCGGTTTGAGTCAGCTCTGTCATGTTCACACCTCGACGGCTTCAGACGCATGCAAAACAGTGTTGGAGGAAGCTGCAGTTACAGGGCCAGCAACGCGGAAGCTATCGTTATCTTCTGCCGCGTAGACCATGCCGCTGAAGTCACGGCGGGCGGCCCGGAGCATTTTTTCGATGTCTGCCGCGCCCGGCACATTCGGCACGATATGGTGCAGGATCAATTGGCTGACACCCGCTGCCTGCGCCACCTTGCCGACCTGCTCGTACGAGGTGTGCGACTCCTCGAGGTGCACGGCAATACCTTGACGGGTCGGCCCTTCGGGGAAGGTGGCGAGGATAGCATCCAGGTCGATGACTTCATGCAGCAGCACGTCGGCGCCCTTGGCCAGGCGGATGCAGTTTTCCGAATACGTCGTGTCACCGGAAATCACCACCGACCCGTACTGGCTGTCGATACGGAAACCGAAGGCTGGGTAGCACAGGCGGTGATCAACCAGAATGGCCGAAACCACGACTTTCTCGTCTCGATAAACCTCGAATGGGTCCATCACCGGGTGACGGGCCAGCACGGGGTCAGCCTTGGCTTCGGCCGGCACTTCGATGTCGTGGCCATAAACCCACTGGCTGGGGCTGGAGCGCCCTTCGTCGGCCATGCGGATGGCAACGTCAGAGGCGAATACCCGGTTGATCAATGCATCCACGACATCAGCCGTGCCGACCATCGGGTGGTCCCCGCCGCAGCAACCGGGCACCACAGGGTGATCGCCGTGACTATGCAGGGCGGGTACGCGCGGCGGTTTGGCCGGGCCGTAAACGTGAATCGGCTGGCTGAAGGACTCGCCCGGTACCTGCCAGCCAGTCAGCAAATAAGAGCCCAGGTCGTAAATATGATCAGAATGGTGATGGGTGATAAAAATCGCGCGCAGTTGATCCCACGTGCAATGAGAGCGGTAGTTACGAATACTGCCCATGCCACAGTCGAATACATAGGAACAGCCATCAACGACAACCGCTGTCGAGATACCGGCGCGGCTGGCCGAGACCACTGGCCCACCACCAGTGCCGAGTGTGTGAACAGTCATTCCGGAATGATTTGCCTGGCTCATCTGACTACCTTCTTATTCTCATTAATTAAAAATGCGGGTTATTGCCAAATCAATTTAATTCAGGCATTGGGCATATCACTATGCGGTTCTCGCTGGGTTTATATTCATTTCTGCTTTGTGCAAACAGCCACCCCGGCGGGATGGCTGAGCCGCTGGTTCATTCGAAATTCGGCGAAGTACCGGGTTTGGCAAACAGGATGTTGCGCAGCCCGGACAGCCTGACCACCTCTTCGGGGCTGGCCTGGTTGTGCAGCTCATCGAACAGGCTGGACAGGTCGTTACCCGGGCTTACCCAGAACAGCCCGCGGGCGGGCTTGTCCGCATCGATGCGGTACCCATGGCTCGAACCGCGTGGCCAGCAGACGTGATCGCCAGGCTTGGCGGTAAGCCACTCGCCATCCTTGTACAGCGAATACTCGCCCTCCAGGACGAACACGTGCTCATCCTGGATAGGGTGCGTATGCGGCGGTATGAAGCTGCCGGGCGGGTCATAGGTCAACCAGGCAAAACTGCTCTGATCATCCCCACCAAGAATCGGCCAATACGAAGTACCCAGCACGTTCCAGACTTTACGGCCGATCATGGATTTTATGTCGTCAACACCGAAAGGCAGTGGCACGTCTTGCGCGGAGTGCAGTTTCCCGGACGCCATGTAGTTCACCTCTTTGAAATATAATTGATCGGATGCTTTACCCAGCCTGACCTTAGCCAACCGACCAATGTGTGGGCTATGCAGATATTCGAGCAACGCTGTGCTTTTTTAGTAAGGCCATTGCCAAGAAGTGCATAGCGTTCAGCAAGAACTGCCCTAGCCAGGCAAACAAAACCATTCAGAATGCCAACGCAGGCGGTCGATCGACCGTACAACACCGGTGTTTAAATAGAAGGTTTGTTGCCATGCAGCATCCACCCGCTGAAAAATCGCTGAAGTCCAGATTCCGTCAGGTCTTTGCACTGGCCGATGGATACGAGCCCGACCCACGCTTCACGCTCGCCAATGAGCGCACCTTTCTGGCCTGGATCCGCACGGCCCTTGCCCTGCTTGCCAGCGGCATCGCACTGGATGCATTGCCACTGGAGCTGTTGGCCGGGCGCCCCCAAACGCTGCTGTCCTATGCCCTGACTGGCATGGCGCTGCTGGTCAGCGTCAATGCGACCCTACGCTGGCTCAACGTCGAGCGCGCCCTGCGTCATCGGCAAGCGCTTCCGTACCCGATCCTGGCACCGCTGCTGGGCTTGTTCGGGCTGATCGTTTCCACCCTGCTGTTGCTGCCTTGAGGGCCCCCAAATGCCCCTGCATGACGACCAAGGCCTGCAGCCCGAGCGCACGGCGCTGACCTGGGAGCGCACGGTACTGTCTACCCTGGTATTGGGGTGCATCGTTTTTCGTCATCCCCTGGCCCATTACGTTGCCATGACCACACTCATGCTCATGGCATTGGCTATCGGCACCGTCTATTCGCTGTTGATTAGCGGCGGCTATCGCAGATCGGCGCGGCACATCCGCGAAGAAAGCTCGGCCCCCCGACTGGGCGCTGTGCTGGCATTGGGGTTGGGCGTTGTGCTGCTGAGTATTGCAGCGTTGTGCGGCGCTTGATCTGTGTACCACCGCAAACCTCAAGGTATGCACCTGGAAGTCCTAACTCGGCCTGATAAAGCATTTCGGCTGCCAGGTGCTTGGCACAACATTTTTATTGCCTTTGAGATCGAGCGCCGGCCGCGCGGCGCTTCGCGGCACAAGGCCGCTGTCTGTTTCGGGCCAGTTACGCCTGTGAGGTCAAGCGACCGCGCAGACCTGGAGCCTGATGCAGAATGCTTGAAGTTATTTTTGAGGGTGCGGGTCAACCGCCAGCTTGAGCCTGGGCAAAAATGCGCAAGGCATAAATTTCAGGCACAAAAAAAGAGGCCCTTAAGGCCTCTTCTTTGTGATCCCAGCGACGCACTGAGGATCGAATTTGGAGCGGGAAACGAGACTCGAACTCGCGACCCCGACCTTGGCAAGGTCGTGCTCTACCAACTGAGCTATTCCCGCGTCGTGATGGGTGCCATTCTAGCGATTTTCAAAACCGCGTCAACCCCTTGATTCAAAAAACTTTTATTTTTGTTCCGAACCTTCGCGCAGGTGCGGCCAGGCGGCCAGCAGGTAGTGCGCCATCGACCACAGCGTCAGCCCCGCTGCGACCAGCAACAGCACATAACCCACGATCACCCAGAACGTCACACCCGGCGGGTTGGCCAGCAGGATTACCAGCGCCAGCATCTGCGCGGCGGTCTTCCACTTGCCGAGGTTGGACACCGCCACATGCGCCCGCGCGCCCAGCTCAGCCATCCACTCGCGCAGCGCCGAGACCACGATCTCACGGCCAATGATCACCGCCGCCGGCAGGGTCAGCCAGAAGTTGGCGTGGGTCTGCACCAGCAGCACCAGGGCCACCGCCACCATCAGCTTGTCGGCCACAGGGTCGAGGAAGGCGCCGAACGGCGTGCTCTGCTGCAGGCGACGCGCCAGGTAGCCGTCCAGCCAGTCGGTGGCAGCGGCAACCGCGAACACGCTGCTGGCGGCCATGTAGCTCCAGTGATAGGGCACATAGAACAGCAGGATGAAGATCGGGATGAGCAGGACGCGTAGAACGGTGAGCAGGTTTGGAATATTCATCGGTACGACTGGCCGCAAGTTGAGCCCGGCATTCTACTCGCTATGCAGGCTGGCATAAATTGATTCGGCAAGCTTTTTACTGATGCCGGGGGCTTTGGCGATTTCATCGATACTGGCGCGGTTGAGCTCTTGCAGGCCGCCGAAATGTTTCAGCAGGTCGCGGCGGCGCTTGGGCCCTACCCCGGCGACATCTTCCAGGCTGGATACCCGACGGGCCTTGCCGCGGCGGGCACGGTGGCCGGTGATGGCAAAACGGTGGGCTTCGTCGCGGATCTGCTGGATCAGGTGCAGGGCCGCAGAATCGCCCTTGAGGGTGAATTCGTGGTGCACGTCGTTCAGGTACAGGGTTTCGAAACCGGCCTTGCGGGTGACGCCCTTGGCCACGCCCAGCAACGTCAGGTCGGTAAAGCCCAGCTCCTGCATCACGTCGCGGGCCATGTTCAGCTGGCCCTTGCCGCCGTCCACCAGCAGCACGTCAGGCAGCTTGCCCTCGCCGTCCTTGATGCGCCCATAGCGGCGGGTCAGGGCCTGGTGCATGGCCGCGTAGTCGTCGCCAGCGGTAACGCCTTCGATATTGAAGCGGCGGTAGTCGGACTTCAGTGGGCCTTCAGGGCCGAACACCACGCAACTGGCCACGGTGGCTTCGCCGCTGGAATGGCTGATGTCATAGCATTCCAGGCGCTGCGGCACTTCATCCAGGCCCAGCACTTCGGCCAGGGCCTCGAAACGTGCGGCCATGTGCTGGCGGTTGGCCAGGCGGGCGTTCAAGGCTTGCTCGGCGTTGGTTACCGCCAGCTGCTGCCAACGCGCGCGGGTGCCACGTACCCGGTGGCTGATGCTCAGCTCGCGGCCGCGCAGGGTGTGCAGTGCTTCGGTAATGGCGTCGAAGTCTTCGTGTACCACGTTGACGATCAGTTCACCCGGCAATTCGCGTTCGGCATTGCCCAGGTAGTACTGGGAGAGAAACGCAGCCATGACCTCGGCCACCTCCTCCTCGATGCCTACCTGCGGGAAGAAGTTCTTGCTGCCCAGTACCCGCCCGCCGCGCACGCTGATCAGGTGCACGCAGGCGCCGCCCGGGTTGACGAACGCCGCAATGACGTCGACGTCGCCGCTGCCGCCTTCGATGTATTGCTGGTCCTGTACACGTCGCAACAGGGCAATCTGGTCGCGCAACTCGGCAGCCTTTTCGAAATTGAGGGCCATGGCGGCCTTTTCCATTTCGGCATTCAGCTCGTTGCCCAGTTGCTGGCTGCGGCCTTCCAGGAACATGACCGAGTGGCGCACATCCTCGGCGTATTCCTCGGCAGTGACCAGGTCAGTGCAGGGCCCTTTGCAGCGTTTTATCTGGTACTGCAGGCACGGCCGGGTACGGTTGGCGTAGTAGCTATCCTCGCACTGGCGCACGGAAAAGGCTTTTTGCAGCAAGCTGAGGCTTTCGCGAATGGCACCGGCGCTGGGGTACGGACCGAAATAGCGGCCCTTGGCCTTTTTCGCCCCACGGTGGATCCCCAGCCGCGGGAACTCGCCATCGGACAGGAACACATAGGGGTAGGACTTATCGTCGCGCAACAGGATGTTGTACGGCGGCCGCCATTCCTTGATCAGGTTCTGTTCCAGCAACAACGCCTCGGTTTCGTTGGCGGTGATGGTGGTTTCGACCTGGGCAATGCGGGCTACCAGCGCGGCGGTCTTGGGCGCCAGGCCGGTCTTGCGGAAATAGCTGGCCAAGCGCTTCTTGAGGTTCTTGGCTTTGCCCACGTAAAGCAGCCGGGCTTCGCCGTCGAACATCCGGTACACGCCCGGGCGACCGCTGCAGGTGGCCAGGAAGGCGCTGGCATCAAAAACTTGGGACATGAGGTTTTACAGGCTTGCGTCAACCATACCGTGGCGAACGGCCAGCAAGGTCAGTTCGACGTCGCTGGTGACCGAGAGTTTTTCAAAGATCCGATAACGGTAAGTATTGACGGTCTTGGGCGAGAGACACAACTTGTCGGAGATGATCTGCACTTTCTGGCAGCCGACAATCATCAGGGCAATCTGGATTTCCCGCTCGGACAGCGCGTCGAACGGCGAGCCCTGGGGCTGGAACGGTTTCAGCGCCAGCTGCTGGGCAATCTGCGGGCTGATGTAGCGCTGGCCGGCAAAGGCCAGACGGATGGCCTGGACCATTTCGTCAAGGCCTGCACCTTTGGTCAGGTAGCCGGCTGCGCCGGCCTGCAGCAGGCGCGTGGGGAACGGGTCTTCCTCGCACACGGTCACCGCCACCACCTTGATGTCCGGGTGGCTGCGCAACAGTTTGCGGGTGGCTTCCAGGCCGCCGATGCCGGGCATTTTCACGTCCATCAGCACCACGTCCGGCTTTAGTTCGCGGGCCAGCTTGAGTGCCGACTCGCCCGAATCACCCTCACCCACCACCTGCAGGCCATCGATGTCGGCCAGCATGCGTGTAATACCGGTTCGTACCAGATCGTGATCGTCGACCACTAAGACCCTAATCAAGCACACACCTCGTCAGCAGGGCGATTGGATCCCGCCACCTTAACAAAATTTTTCAAAGCGGGCTTAACGCATTGCTTCTGTCAGAAACGCCTTACGCTCAACTGTGAGAGACCTCACTGTTTGCCGGGGCTTATCAGTGTTGGCCAAACGCCCCAGCAGGTGCCAAAGTGCCGCCTGATCGTCGAACGACAGCTGCCGGAAAGCCCCCAGCAAACCGGACTCATCCGTGCTCAGGCCTTCGAGTGGTGCCGGGGTGCGGATACCGCTGAGCACATACAGCGCATCCACGCCCTTGGCCGCCAAGGCCGCCAGGTAATCGACCCGCGGCGTGCGTTCGCCGCTTTCGTACTTGCCCTGTGCGTTGGGTTCGACCCCGCCGATATCGCCAAACACACGCTGGGTCATGCCCAGGCGCTCACGCTCTTCCCGCAGCCGCGGCCCGATTCCATTCATGGGGTCCCTCCTCAATCCTTGATTTCAATCATGCGTGGCCTGCCCGTTTGCAAGCAGCCGTGAATGCCTGAGTTCACTATGCCCATGCTCTTCGATGACGACAAGCCATCATTGAGCCATTATTCGATTGTGCGCTGCATGCGCACAAAGCAATCGTCCTCGCCCATCTCGACAAAGCCATGGCGCTGGTACAGCAGCCGCGCCGGGTTGCTGCGAAACACCATCAGCCGCAGCAGCGGCAAGCGACGCTGTCTGGCCCATAGCGCCAACTGCTCCAGCACCCAGCTGCCGACGCCACGCCCACGGTGTTCGGGTAGCAGGTGCAGTTCGCGGATGAACAATGCCTGGCGGTCCTGGCTGAGGCTGCAAAAACCCAGCAAGGTGTCGCCCTCGGTCACCAGCCACTGCTCGCGCCAGCCCCAGGCTTCGTCGAAGGCCTCCTCGATCCACAGCAGGTCGTATTCGCGGTAGTACGGCAGCATGGCACGGCGGGTGAGGTCGCGGGCGAAGGTGCAATGGTGGTCGTTGGCGGGGGTTAGCTGTAGGGGCATGGCTATTCAAGCTCTCAGACGCGTTTTTTTGTAGGAGCGGCCTTGTGTCGCGATAGGGCCGCAACGCGGCCCCACGGTTTCAGCGCCAAGGCATCAATTGTCGGGGCCGCTGCGCGGCCCTTTCGCGACGCAAGGCCGCTCCTACAGGAGCCAGTACACGCCCCCATCATCGGGCATAACACACCGGCGAACTCCCAGGCCCACGCCTGTCCAGCTCATCTTCCAGCCAATCGGCCAACACCCGGGCATTGTTATGCTCGGTGTCCTTGCCCGCATAAAGCAAGGTCAGCGTGCCCTTCCCGGCCAGGTCCAACAGCGGGTACCAATGCTGCGGATGGGCTGCCAGCTCTTGCTGGTAACGCTGGGTAAAACCGGCAAAATCCACTTCACCCTGGTGAAATGCCTTGCGCAATAAATCCGAAGGTGCCACTTCGCGCAACCACTGCCCGTGCAGGTCTTCCTTGCGTTTATTACGTGGCCACAGGCGGTCGACCAGCACGCGCTGGCCATCTTCTTGCTCTACCGCATCGTAGACGCGCTTGCAGCGAATCATGGCTTCTCCTGCCTTTACCGTCCGTCTTGAGCCTAGATAATTCATTGATCGAGGTCACGGCCGGGTTACGAATTGTTTCTATGCTCAAGGCCTTCGGCACCCTCCCCCAACGCCGACCGGAGCCCCCATGGCAACCCCGTCACTGGCCAGCCAGCCGCAACTGGCCCATCGCGATTCCCGCCCGCAGCTTGCCCATAAACCCGGGCGTGCAACCCTGGTGTTGTTCTTCGGCCTGCTATTGGCCGGTATCGCCTACACCGGCTGGAGCCTGAAACAGGATGTGACGGCCAGCGGCACAGTAATCACCACGGTAACACCCTTCCTGTTGCTGGGCCTGGCGCTGCTGATTGCCCTGGGCTTCGAGTTCGTCAATGGCTTCCATGACACCGCCAACGCAGTAGCCACGGTCATCTATACCCACTCGTTGCCGGCACCGGTGGCGGTGGTGTGGTCCGGCCTGTGCAACTTCCTGGGTGTGCTGCTTTCCAGCGGTGCAGTGGCGTTCGGCATCATCGCCCTGCTGCCGGTAGAGCTGATTCTGCAGGTCGGTTCCTCAGCCGGTTTTGCCATGGTCTTCGCCCTGCTGCTGGCAGCCATCATCTGGAACCTCGGCACCTGGTGGCTGGGCCTGCCAGCGTCGTCTTCGCACACCCTGATCGGCTCGATCATCGGTGTGGGCGTGGCCAATGCGCTGATGCACGGGCGTGACGGCACCAGCGGCGTGGACTGGGCCCAGGCCAGCAAGGTTGGATATGCCCTCCTTTTCTCGCCATTGATCGGCTTTGCCTGCGCCGCCCTGTTGCTGCTGGCACTGCGTGCGCTGGTCAAGCGTAAGGAGCTGTACCAGGCGCCTGAAGGCCGCACCCCGCCGCCGTGGTGGATCCGTGGCGTACTGATCCTGACCTGCACCGGGGTGTCTTTTGCCCACGGCTCCAACGATGGCCAGAAAGGCATGGGCCTGATCATGTTGATTCTGGTCGGCACCCTGCCAATGGCTTATGCGCTGAACAAGACCATGCCCAATGAACAGGCCCTGCAATTTTCCGCCATTGCCGAGGTGACTCGCCAGGCGCTGCTGGGTAGCGAGCCGCAGGCAGCTCCGGCCGACCCGCGTCAGGTGCTGACGCTGTTCATCGCCGAACCCAAGGCCAGCCCGCAACTGGTACCAGCATTGGCAGCGCTGACCGGGATGATCGGCGATCAAGTCAAAGGCTACGGCTCGCTCAAGCGCGTTCCGGCCGAAGCCATGGCCAACGTGCGCAATGACATGTACCTGGCCAGCGAAGCCATCCGCCTGATCGAGAAAAACCAGCTGGTGGCGTTCGATGCCAACACCCGCAGCCATGTGCTGTTGTTCAAGACCCAGCTGGACGACGCTACCCGCTACATTCCGTTATGGGTAAAGGTGGCCGTGGCCATTGCGCTAGGTCTGGGGACCATGGTCGGCTGGCGGCGCATCGTGGTCACGGTGGGCGAGAAGATTGGCAAGACTCACCTGAGCTACGCCCAAGGTGCTTCGGCCGAAGTGGTGGCGATGTGCACCATTGGCGCGGCGGACATGTTCGGGTTGCCGGTATCGACTACTCACGTGCTGAGTTCCGGCGTGGCCGGGACCATGGTGGCCAATGGGTCGGGGATTCAGAAGCGCACGCTGGTCAATTTGCTGATGGCCTGGGTACTGACCTTGCCAGCGGCAATGCTGTTGGCCGGCAGTTTATACTGGCTGCTGAACCAGATTTTCTGAACCTGTACACCAACCCCTGTAGGAGCGGGTTTACCCGCGAATGCGTCGGTAAACCCAACATCGCATTCGCGGGCAAACCCGCTCCCACAGGACCGGAGTCAACTACTCAACCTGGGATTTTCAGGCCCCGCTGCACCGCAGGCCGCTCAAGGAACGCCGCCAGCACCCGCTGCACTTCCTTGAACTGATCAAAGCCCACCAGCTCACGCGCGTTGTACCGCTCCACCAGGTTACGCACCCACGGGAAGATCGCGATATCGGCGATGCTGTACTCGTCGACCATCCACTCCCGGCCTTTCAAATGCCGGTCCAGCACACCCAGCAGGCGCTTGGACTCGTTGACATAACGGTCCCGCGGGCGCTTGTCTTCATATTCCTTGCCAGCAAAGAAATGGAAGAAGCCAACCTGGCCGAACATCGGCCCGATGCCGCCCATCTGGAACATCAGCCACTGCAGGGTCTGGTAACGCTGGGCCGGATCCTGGCTGAGCAGCTGGCCACTTTTCTCCGCCAGGTATTGCAGAATCGCCCCCGACTCGAACAGCGGCAGCGGCTGCCCGCCTGGGCCATTGGGGTCGAGAATAGCGGGGATCTTGTTGTTGGCGCTGAGCGAGATGAACTCAGGGCTGAGCTGGTCGTCGTTGTCGAAGCTGACCTTGTGCGGCTCATAGGCCAGGCCGATTTCTTCGAGCATGATCGACACCTTGACGCCGTTGGGCGTCGGCAGCGAGTACAGTTGCAGCAGTTCGGGGTGTTTGGCGGGCCACTTGCGGGTGATGGGGAAAGCACTGAGATCGGTCATGATCAACCTTGCCTGGGGAATGAACCTGTCACTCTAGAGACATCCCCGGCCGCTGACCATCACCGACCACTCATCAGCGCTGGCAGCTCAAGCTTGCCCATGGGCCTTGAGCTTGAGCTTTTCGGTATCGACACGGACGAACACCGAGTCGGCCGTCACGGTCAGCACATCGTCGGCCCAGACTTCGCAGACCACCCGGCTCTTGCGCCCCACTTCACCTTCCACACGCGCCTTGAGCAACAGCTCGACGCCCATCGGCGTGGGTTTCAGGTAGGTCAGGTTGAGCGTGCCAGTAACGCAGTCGATGCGCGGCAGGCTGCCCGGCTCGCGGCCTTCGTTGCGGTAGTGGTAGGCCATGGCCGTCCAGTTGGAGTGGCAGTCGACCAGCATCGCCAGCAGGCCGCCGTAGACCAGGCCGGGCCAGCCGATGAAGGTACTGTCGGGGGCGTGCCGGCACAACAGGTGGATGCCGTCGGCATCCCAGTGGCTTTGCAGGTGCAGGCCGCTGGGGTGGGAGCAACCGCAGCCATAGCAGGTGCCGTCGGGTGCAGCGAGGGCCTGGAGGGAAAGGGAGTGCTCGTTCATACGCTTCCTGTGCTTATAGATATGGGGGCGCGCAACGCCCCCATTAAAGCAGAATCATCAGGCCGTCTGCGCAACCACCTTGGCGCTGCGCTGGGTCAGCGAAACCAGCAGGATGAACGCGGTCACCCCGGCGGTCATCAGCGTTTCGTAGCGGTAGGCATCACTGAACAGCATGTAGCCCAGCACCATGACGATGGTGCCGATCACCAACCAGGTCAGGTACGGGAACAGCCACATCTTCAGCTCCAGCGGCCGCCCTTCACGCTCGGCACGGGCCCGCATGCGCAATTGCGACACGGCAATGACCAGGTACACCAGCAAGGCAATGGCGCCAGTGGTGGACAACAGGAAGCCAAACACCTTGCCCGGGAACACATAGTTGACCAGGCACCCGGCAAAGCCGGCCAGGGTGGAGAAGATGACCGCTACGGTCGGTACGCCAGAGCCCGAAATGCGCTTGGTCACGCTCAGCGCCTGGCCGCGGGCGCCCAGCGAATAGAGCATGCGCGACGCGGTGTACAGGCCCGAGTTCATGCAGCTGGTCACGGCCACCAGCACCACCAGGTCGACCAGCAACTTGGCGCCCGGCACGTTCAGCACTTCCAGCACGCGCTGGAACGAACCGACCGCTTTCAGCGCAGGGTCGTTCCACGCAACCAGCGAGACCACCAGGAAGATCGACGCCAGGTAGAAGATGGCGATGCGGTACACCACCAAGTTGGTGGCGCGGCGAATCTTGTCTTTCGGGTTGGCGGTTTCGTCAGCGGCGATGGTGACAATTTCGGCGCCGAAGAACGAGAAGATGGTGATCAGCACGCCACCCAGCACGGTGCCGAAGCCGTTGGGCATGAAGCCGCCGTTGTCCCACAGCCGGCTGACCCCGGACACCTCGGCCAGCGGCCAGAAGCCGAATACCGCCAAGGTACAAACGCCGATGAAACCAATGATCGCTACCACCTTGACCAGCGCGAACCAGTACTCGAAGGCACCGAAGTTCTTCACGCTTACCAGGTTGGTACCCGACAGCACCAGCATGATCAGGAAGGCGAACAACCACGACGGCACGCCGGGGAAGTAGGCATGCAGGATGTCAGCGCCGGCAATGGCCTCGACCGGAATGATCAGTACCCAGAACCACCAATACAGCCAGCCGATGGTAAAGCCGGCCCAAGGGCCGATGGCTTCGGAGGCATAGGTGGAGAACGAGCCGCTGTTGGGGTTGGCAATGGCCATTTCGCCCAGCATGCGCATTACCAGCAGTACCAGCAGGCCAGTCATGGCGTAGGAAATGAGAATGGCCGGGCCGGCGGTGGCGATGGCGTTGGAAGACCCGATGAACAGGCCGGCGCCGATGATACCGGCGATGGAAATCATGGAAACCTGACGGGAGGTCAGGCCGTGCTGCAGGGAACGCTGTTTCTTGTTGTCTTGCGAAGCCATGAAGAACCCTCGAATGGGTCGGCCGCAGCGTAGCGGCTGAAGGTCGGAGCAGAATTCTTATAAATTTCTGATGTTCGTTGTTGTTGTTTTGCAGGTGCCGGAAGCGGGTACTGACCTCCTCTTCGCATGACCGGTTGTAATCGTTGATCCAGGTCAGTATTAATCTATAGGGCGGGGTCAACAAACGACCTTTTCGAAACACATGATTCCGTTATGGAATGAACTCCTTCCTTTTTTGCTCGGTATTTGCCCGTCATGTCCAAACGCCTGATGCCTTCGACCACCGCCCTTCAGTGCTTCGAAGCGGCCGCCCGCCACCTCAGCTTCACCCGCGCGGCGCAGGAACTGCACCTGACCCAAAGCGCCGTCAGCAAGCAGGTGGCGCAGCTTGAGGACATGCTTTCGCACTCGCTGTTCCAGCGCATTCGCCGGCGCCTGCACCTGACCCCGGCCGGCGCGCTGTACCTTACCGAAGTGAACAAGATCCTCACCCAGATCGATATTTCCAGCCGCTACATCCTCAGCTACGGCGACGAAACCGAAGTGCTGCGCATCGCCACCCAGCCGACCTTCGGCGCACGCTGGCTGGTGCCCAAACTCAAGGGTTTTGGCGACCGCTACCCACGCATTCACCTGGACATCCGCAACGAGTTGGAGCCATTCGACCTGGTGCAGGCCAAGGCCGACATCGCCTTTTTCTTCGGCCAGGGCACCTGGCCTGGGGCAACCTGCATCGAGCTGTTCAGCGAAGAAGTGGTGCCGGTATGCAGCCCGCAGCTGCTGGCCAACCACCGTTTCGACAGCGCCCAGGCGCTGACCGAGCACCGCCTGCTGCAATGCGTGTCACGGCCGGAGGCCTGGCACGAATGGTTCCTGGGGTTGGGGCTACATAGCCAGAACAGCTACCACGGGCCGCGCTTCGACACGTTCTACCTGTGCATCCGCGCGGCCATCGCCGGTTGCGGCATTGCGCTGATTCCGCGGTATCTGGTGGCTGAAGAACTGAGTGAGGGCAAGCTGGTGGTGGCTTGGGACCACCCGGTGGCCAGTAATGGCCGGCACTTCATTGCCCATGCCGAACATGCGGCCGAAGTGCCCAAGATCAGGGCCTTTGTGCAGTGGATTCGGGAGCGGGTGGCTGAGGGGGACTGATGTTTCCTGATCCGGCCTCTTCGCGGGTGAACCCGCGAAGAGGCCAGCAAAGGCAACACAAATCAATAGCCAGATCACGAATCCATGGAATGACCGCAATCGAATAATTCGTTTGCGGAATAACCCGTCAACACGCTTGGATAATAAGAAACTCGAACAAGGTCCGCGTGCCCCCATGAACCAGGAAAGTATCAGCCAATCCATTGCCATCGTTCACCCGATCACACTTTCCCATGGCCGCAATGCCGAAGTCTGGGACACTGACGGCAAACGTTACATCGACTTCGTCGGCGGTATCGGCGTGCTTAACCTGGGCCACTGCAACCCGGCCGTGGTCGAGGCAATCCACGCCCAGGCCACCCGCCTCACCCACTACGCTTTCAACGCCGCCCCCCATGGCCCGTACCTGGCGCTGATGGAGCAACTGAGCCAGTTCGTACCGGTCAGCTACCCACTGGCCGGCATGCTCACCAACAGCGGCGCGGAAGCGGCGGAAAACGCCCTGAAAGTGGCCCGTGGCGCCACCGGCAAGCGCGCCATCATCGCCTTTGACGGTGGCTTCCACGGCCGCACCCTGGCCACCCTGAACCTCAACGGCAAGGTCGCCCCGTACAAGCAACGGGTCGGCGAACTGCCCGGGCCGGTGTACCACCTGCCCTACCCCAGCACCGACACCGGGGTTACCTGCGAACAGGCGCTCAAGGCCATGGACCGCCTATTCAGCGTTGAGCTGGCGGTGGAAGACGTGGCAGCGTTCATTCTCGAACCGGTGCAGGGCGAAGGCGGTTTCCTCGCCCTTGACCCGGCCTTTGCCCAGGCCCTACGCCGCTTCTGCGATGAGCGCGGCATCCTGATCATCATCGACGAGATCCAGTCGGGCTTTGGCCGTACCGGCCAGCGCTTCGCCTTCCCGCGCTTAGGGATTGAGCCCGACCTGCTGCTGTTGGCCAAGAGCATTGCCGGCGGTATGCCGCTGGGTGCAGTGGTCGGGCGCAAGGAACTGATGGCGTCGCTGCCCAAAGGTGGCCTGGGCGGCACCTACTCGGGCAACCCGATTGCCTGTGCGGCGGCCCTGGCCAGCCTGGCGCAGATGACCGACGAGAACGTAGCTACCTGGGGTGAGCGCCAGGAGCAGGCCATCGTCAGCCGCCATGAGCACTGGAAAGCCTCGGGGCTGAGCCCGTTCATCGGCCGCCTGACCGGCGTGGGCGCCATGCGTGGCATCGAGTTCGTCAATGCCGATGGCAGCCCGGCTCCGGCGCAACTGGCCAAGGTGATGGAAGCGGCGCGGGCCAAAGGGCTGCTGCTGATGCCCAGCGGCAAGGCGCGGCACATCATCCGCCTGTTGGCACCGCTGACCATCGAGACCGAAGTGCTTGAAGAAGGTCTGGATATCCTCGAGCAGTGCCTGGCCGAGCTGAACTGAGCTTTACAGGCCCAGTTCTGCCGGGGTGAGCATGTCAGACTCGAAGGCAATCCAGCCGCCTTCGAGTTCGGCGTGGCCGTTGACGATCGGGCCGTAGTAGGTCAGGCCGTTCTCCAGGGTCACGCAGATGTGCGTGGCGTTCTTTTCGGGCGCCGCGAGCGTACCGACGAAATGCACCTTTTTCAGGGTCTCGGTCACCGCCTCCAGGCCAACGCGCATGTTGGGGTTTTCCGAGGCCTCGGTATCACCCCCGCGGTCTTCGGCGCTGATGGTGACGGTGGCGATGTACGGGTACTTGGTGCTCAAGCGGGGTTACCTCAGTGGGGGTTTGGCGTATGGGCGCGTAGAGTACGGCAGGCGGTCTCGGTTGTCTCTACTGGCCTCTTCGCGGGTGAACCCGCTCCCACAGGTACAACACAGCCTTTGAATACTGTGCATTCCCTGTGGGAGCGGGTTTACCCGCGAAGAGGCCGGCCCTGCAAAAGATGATCTGCAGGCCCCGATCTGTTAGGGTGCCCGCCGATGCACGCCACACCACACGAGGATCCCGAGTGAGCGCCGAAGAACCCCTGATCGCCGACCTGTTCGATGTCGACAAACGCCTGTCCCTCAAGCCCGTCGTGGACTTCAACAGCTACCTGCGCAACGCCTTCGGCGAGGGCCCGTGCCGCTGCCACCGTTGCGTGGAAGGTGCCGACCAGAGCACTTACAGCCACGCGCACAATTTCACCTTCGAAGGCCGCCAGTGGCACCGCCGCTTCGCCAGCACCGCCGGCAGCGACGTCGCCCAGGTACTGAAGAAAGCCTGGCTGTCGTACACCAAGGCCGACCTCAACCTGATCGGCGCGCTGGACCTGACCACCCTCAAGACCTTCACCGAGGCCGCCCTGCACCCGCGCCTGCTGGCCCTGCTGCCGGCCAGCGGCCTGGCCCGTGAAGTGGATGGCCAGTGGATGCTGCAAGCCCAGGCCGACTGACGGCCCGGCGGCACGGCAGGATTCCACCGGTCTGCTAACGTGGGGGAATCCGCCCATCCGCAGGTAGTCCGCCATGGCCCGCACAACGCCCATCGAGCTGTACCGCAATATCGGCATCGTCGCCCACGTAGACGCCGGCAAGACCACCACCACCGAGCGGATCCTGTTCTACACCGGGGTCAACCACAAGATGGGCGAAGTGCACGATGGCGCCGCGACCATGGACTGGATGGCCCAGGAGCAGGAGCGCGGCATCACCATCACCTCGGCGGCGACCACAGCGTTCTGGCAGGGCTCGACCAAGCAGTTCGCCGACAAGTACCGCTTCAATATCATCGACACCCCCGGCCACGTCGACTTCACCATCGAGGTGGAGCGCTCGCTGCGCGTGCTCGATGGCGCGGTGGTGGTGTTCAGCGGCGCTGACGGCGTCGAGCCGCAGTCCGAGACGGTCTGGCGTCAGGCCAACAAGTACCACGTGCCACGCCTGGCCTACATCAACAAGATGGACCGCCAGGGCGCCGACTTCTTGCGTGTGGTCAAACAGATCGACCAGCGCCTGGGCCACCACCCGGTGCCGATCCAGCTGGCGATCGGCAGCGAAGAGCACTTCATTGGCCAGATCGACCTGGTGAAGATGAAGGCGATTTACTGGAACGATGCCGACCATGGCACCAGCTACCGCGAAGAAGACATCCCCGCCGAACTGCAGGCGCTGGCCGACGAATGGCGTGCGCACATGATCGAGGCGGCGGCCGAGGCGGATGACGAACTGACCCTGAAGTTTCTCGATGGCGAAGAGCTGAGCATCGAGGAGATCAAGGCGGGGCTGCGCAAGCGCACCCTGAACAACGAAATCGTGCCGACCATCCTCGGTTCATCGTTCAAGAACAAGGGTGTACCGCTGATGCTCGACGCGGTGATCGACTACCTGCCTGCCCCGTCGGAAATCCCGGCAATCAAGGGCACCGACCCCGACGATGAAGAAAAGCACCTGGAGCGCCACGCCGACGACAAAGAGCCATTCTCGGCCCTGGCTTTCAAGATCGCCACCGACCCCTTCGTCGGCACCCTCACCTTCGCCCGGGTGTATTCCGGCGTGCTCAGTTCGGGCAACGCCGTACTCAACTCGGTCAAGGGCAAGAAGGAACGCATCGGCCGCATGGTGCAGATGCACGCCAACCAGCGCGCCGAGATCAAGGACGTATGCGCTGGCGACATCGCCGCGCTGATCGGCATGAAGGACGTGACCACCGGCGACACCTTGTGCGACATGGACAAGCCGATCATCCTCGAACGCATGGATTTCCCCGACCCGGTGATTTCCGTGGCGGTGGAACCAAAGACCAAGGCCGACCAGGAAAAAATGGGCATTGCCTTGGGCAAGCTGGCCCAGGAAGACCCGTCATTCCGCGTGCGCACCGACGAAGAGACCGCCCAGACCATCATCTCGGGCATGGGCGAACTGCACCTGGACATCATCGTCGACCGCATGCGCCGCGAGTTCAACGTCGAGGCCAACATCGGCAAGCCGCAGGTGGCTTACCGCGAGAAAATCCGCAACACCTGCGAAATCGAGGGCCGCTTTGTCCGCCAGTCCGGTGGCCGTGGCCAGTATGGCCATTGCTGGATCCGCTTTGCCCCTGGCGACGAAGGCAAGGAAGGCCTGGAGTTCATCAACGAGATCGTCGGCGGCGTGGTACCGCGCGAGTACATCCCGGCGATCCAGAAGGGTATCGAAGAGCAGATGAAGAACGGCGTGCTCGCCGGCTACCCGCTGATCAACCTCAAAGCAGCGGTCTTCGACGGTTCGTACCACGACGTCGACTCCAACGAAATGGCCTACAAGATCGCAGCGTCGATGGCCACCAAGCAGCTGTCGCAAAAAGGCGGCGCGGTGTTGCTGGAGCCGGTGATGAAGGTGGAAGTGGTAACGCCCGAGGAATACCAGGGCGATATCCTCGGCGACCTGAGCCGGCGCCGCGGCATGATCCAGGACGGCGACGAAACGCCGGCCGGCAAGGTGATCCGCGCCGAGGTGCCGCTGGGCGAAATGTTCGGCTACGCTACTTCCATGCGATCGATGACCCAGGGCCGGGCCAGCTTCTCGATGGAGTTCACCCGCTATGCCGAGGCGCCGGCGAGTATTGCCGATGGCATCGTCAAGAAGAACCGTGGGGAGTAATTCATTCGCCTGTGCCGGCCTCTTCGCGGCTAAAGCCGCTCCTACAGGGACCCCACCGTTTTCGAAGCCGGTGAAATACTTGTAGGAGCGGCTTTAGCCGCGAAGAGGCCAGCACAGACAACCACCATGCTCAGTGCTGCTCCCCCGCCCGCTTCAACAACTTCTTGCACCGCTCCGACAGATGCATCACGCGCAAATGCTTGCCCGCCTTGGCATAGCGCTCGCGCAAGGTCTTCAACGCCGCAATCGCCGAGTAATCGACAAAGCTCAGGTGCTGGCAATCCAGCGTGACCTTGCCCGGGTCATTGGCCGGGTCGAACTGGTTCAGGAACGGCGCAGTCGAGGCAAAGAACAGCGTGCCATGCACCTGGTAATGCTTGCTCCCCTCCTCATCCACATGGCTGTCGGCATACAGTTCCCGCGCATGCTGCCAGGCGAAGTTCACCGCCGCGATGACGATACCGAACAGCACCGCCGTCGCCAGGTCGGTAAACACCGTGACCACGGTCACCGCAATGATCGCCAGCACATCGCTCACCGGCACCTTGTGCAGCACCCGCAACGACGCCCAGGCAAAGGTCTGCTGAGCCACCACGAACATCACCCCGACCAGCGCCGCCAGCGGAATACGCTCGATCAGCGGCGACAGGAACAACACGAACAGCAAAATCATCACCCCGGCCATCACCCCCGACAGCCGGCCACGGCCATTGGAGCTGAGGTTGATCACCGTCTGCCCGATCATCGCACAACCGCCCATGCCGCCGCACAGGCCGGAAACCATGTTCGCCGCGCCCAATGCCACGCACTCGCGGTCCGGGTAGCCGCGGCTCTCGGTAATTTCATCGGTCAGGTTCAGCGTCAGCAGGGTTTCCAGCAGGCCGACCATGGCCATCAGCACCGCGTAGGGGGCGATGATCTTCAGGGTTTCCAGGTTCCACGGCACATCCGGCAGCGCCAGCCCCGGCAGGCCGCCAGCGATGTGCGCCATGTCACCCAGGGTGCGGGTGGGCAGGCCGAGCAGGTACACCAGCAGGCCAACACCGAGGATCGCCACCAGTGCCGGCGGCACCGTACGGGTCAGTTTCGGCAGCACATAAACCACCGCCATGGTCAGCGCCACCAGGCCGATCATCAGGTACAGCGGCGCACCGCTCAGCCAGTGCTCGCCGTCCTTGAAATGCTCCAGCTGGGCCATGGCAATGACGATGGCCAGGCCGTTGACGAAGCCAAGCATGACCGGGTACGGCACCAGGCGCACCAGCTTGCCCAGACGCAGCAGGCCGAACAGGATCATTACCACCCCGCCCAGCAGCACCGTGGCCAGCAAGTACTGCACGCCGTGCTGCACCACCAGCGCAACGATCACCACCGCCATCGACCCGGCAGCGCCGGAAATCATCCCCGGCCGGCCGCCAAACAGTGCCGTCAGGGTACAGATGATGAACGCGCCATACAGGCCCATCAGCGGGTTGAGGTGGGCCACCAGGGCAAAGGCGATGCACTCGGGCACCAGGGCGAACGAGGTGGTCAGGCCGGCGAGCAGGTCGGCGCGTAGTCGGGCGGGTTTCATGGGCATCCTGTGGGGCGGTCCGGGCGGCGGTACAAAAACAAGGGCGCGATGTTACGAAATTTGTCCGGCAGCAGCCACCGCAAAGGCGCCTAGCGCCCGACCGAGGTCAACCATTCGGCCATTGCGGCATCTTCGAGTGCATACTCACCACGGTTGGCCTTCCAGACCAGTTCCTTGTCGCGCAGAGCATCAAGGGCTTTCTGTACGTTGGTCGTGCTGGCATTGGCCTCGGCGTGGGCCAGTTCCAGCTTGCGGCTGACATCGGCCAGGGTTTGCTCGGTAAAGGGCGAAAAAGGCTGCCGGCCAAGTGTGCGCTCGGCCATTACCTCAACCACTGCCTGCTGCAGGGGCGAAAGCTCGTTCCAGGCGCTTTCGTAGTCACTCCATACGCCGGCTTGATGATTGAGTGCCCCATTGCGCAGCAGTTCACCCAGGCTGCCCGCCTCGCCCAAACCGACACTGACCTCGGCCAGCAGCTTGTTGAGCATTTCCGGGCGGCGGCCCACCAGCTCGAAAGCGTATGCCAGGTCCTCGACCTTGAACTGGTTGCTGTCGGCCAGGCGCTGGTTCCACAAGGCCGTGATGAACTCCACATATTCACGCCCCAGCAAGGGAAATGGCGTGATACTGGCACCAAAGAACGGCTGCTTGCTCTTCAACACCAGGTTGGCCAGCTTGTCGCGACTGGAACCAGTGAACACCAGGCGCAATCCATCCGGACGGTCACCACGGTTGAGATGGTCCCGCGCGGCCTTTAGCGCGAACATCGCGTTCAGCCCATCTTCACTGTTGAGGGCATGCTGGGCCTCGTCGATGATCAGTACCACCATCTGCCCCGAGACTTGGTGCAACACGGCAAGCGCCTGAGCCAAGGTCGTACCCTCAGGCAGTTGCGGGCGGGTAAAGTCCCAGCTGAGGGTACGCAGCAGGTTCACCTTGTCGATACCGGCCTTTTTCGCTGCTTTGGCCAGCGCACCTTCGAAGTGCCCCAGCGCAGCACCGATGGCGCCACTGATCAGTTCTGCCGGCGCGGCGTCGCGGTCCGACCACAGGTCGACGTAAACCGGTAGCCAGCCGCGCCGAACGCATTCGGGGATGAAGTCATTGTTGAGGAAGGTGCTCTTGCCCGTACGCCGGGGCGCGGCGAGGAACATGCCCGAGCTGTAATCAACCAGCGACTCACCGGCCAAGTCCTGGCCCAAGGCCTTGGCCAACTGATCACGACGCAACATCGGGCGAATGGGCGACATGTGATTATCCTAAATTATCTTGATGACTATAATTTATAGCCTACAAGATAAAACCCGATAAATCACCCCGCCACCGCACATCACCGACGTGATCCAGATCCTGCACACAGCCGGTAATTTTGCCATCATGTTGGTTCACCCTGCGGAGATCATGGACATGCCGCTACGCCCCCTATGCGCCGCCCTGCTGCTGGCCGCCAGCCTCACCGCCCAGGCCGCCACCGAGGTGCTGCCGTTGCAGCACCGCAGCAGTGCCGAACTGCTGCCTGCCGTGCAGGCGTTCATCGCTAACGACGGCACGGTCAGCGCCTTTGAGAACAAGCTGATCGTCAACGCCAGCCCCGAGCGCATCGACGACCTGCGTGCCTTGCTGCAGCAGCTGGATACCGCGCCCAAGCGCCTGCTGATCAGCGTTGACAACAACGACAGCAACTTCCAGGACAATCGCGGCAACGCCCACGTCATCCATTACGGCACCAGCAACCGCGACGGCGGCATGCAGCAGGTTCAGGCCAGCGAAGGCCAGCCAGCACTCATCCAGGTTGGCCAGAGCATCCCGGTTACCAGCACCAGCACCGACGGCTACGGGCGCCTCCAGAGCAACACCGAATACCGCAACGTGACCCAGGGTTTCTATGTCACCCCGACTCTGAGCGGAGAAACGGTTCGTCTGCAAATAAGCACCAATAATGACCGCATCAGCCAGGAACGTGCAGATGTAGTAAAAGTGCAAAGTACCGACACAACCATCACTGGCAAGCTCGGCGAGTGGATCACCCTGGCGGGCTACAACCAGCAGAGCCAAGCCGACCGCAGTACGTCAAGCCGCACTTACAGCACCCAGCGCGGTGAAAACATGACTTTGCGTGTCAAAGTCGACCTTCTCGACTGATCCCACGCAGTTCAAGGCCTCGACCAAAGGCCTTGAAACTGACTGCCAAGTCGCATTAGACCAAAGATGTAGTAAGTGAAAAATTCCACTACAAAACATTTGACAGGGTCTTTTTCCCAAGGGCATGATGGCCTCGCTCCCGCTTATCAGGGGCCCTGGCAAGGGCCTTCGAGGCGTGCTCCTCCCACCCCTGGAGGCGCCTCGTGTCTATACGGCCCACAAGGCGGTTCGACGGGATTGCGACTGCAACGAAGAAGTTGTCCCGAGGGACGGAAGCGCATCACCGCAGTACTGGCAATCGCGTAGCACCGCAGCAGGCAACCACGAGCCGACCTGCCGGAGCACACCTTCGCCTGGCCTGCCACACCCTTCCCCTTCGAGCCTTCGCGTTCGCCGCCGCACTCCCCCGGACAGGACAGCCGCCAGGTCCCTGATCTGCCCCGAGCATCAGCACAATTAACCCAAGATCGATGCGACGAGGTTTATTTCCATGGCACTGACACGCGAACAGCAAATTGCAGCCCTCGAGAAAGACTGGGCCGAGAACCCGCGCTGGAAAGGCGTGACCCGTACCTACACCGCCGCTGATGTCGTTCGCCTGCGTGGCTCCCTGCAGCCTGAGCACACCCTGGCTCGCCAAGGTGCAGAAAAACTGTGGAAGCTGGTCACCCAAGGTGCCCACCCGTCCTTCCGCCCAGAAAAAGATTTCGTCAACTGCATGGGCGCCCTGACCGGCGGCCAGGCAGTGCAGCAGGTAAAAGCCGGCATCCAGGCCATCTACCTGTCCGGCTGGCAGGTTGCCGCCGACAACAACTCGGCCGAGTCCATGTACCCTGACCAGTCGCTGTACCCGGTCGACTCGGTACCGACTGTGGTCAAGCGCATCAACAACTCGTTCCGCCGCGCCGACCAGATCCAGTGGAAAGCCGGCAAGAACCCGGGCGACGAAGGCTACATCGACTACTTCGCGCCGATCGTGGCTGACGCCGAAGCCGGTTTCGGCGGCGTACTGAACGCCTACGAGCTGATGAAGAACATGATCGAAGCAGGCGCCGCCGGCGTGCACTTCGAAGACCAGCTGGCCTCGGTGAAAAAGTGCGGCCACATGGGTGGCAAGGTACTGGTACCGACCCAGGAAGCCGTACAGAAACTGGTGGCTGCCCGCCTGGCTGCTGACGTATCGGGCGTCCCGACCATCATCCTGGCCCGTACTGACGCCAACGCCGCCGACCTGCTGACCAGCGACTGCGACCCGTACGACCAGCCGTTCGTGATTGGCGAGCGCACCCGTGAAGGCTTCTACAAGGTACGCGCCGGCCTCGACCAGGCCATCTCCCGCGGCCTGGCCTACGCCCCGTACGCCGACCTGATCTGGTGTGAAACTGCCAAGCCGGACCTGGACGAAGCCCGCCGCTTCGCCGAAGCGATCAAGAAGGAGTACCCGGACCAGATCCTGTCGTACAACTGCTCGCCTTCCTTCAACTGGAAGAAGAACCTGGACGACGCCACCATCGCCAAGTTCCAGCGCGAACTGTCGGCCATGGGTTACAAGCACCAGTTCATCACCCTGGCAGGCATTCACAACATGTGGCACGGCATGTTCAACCTGGCGCACGACTACGCCCGCAATGACATGACCGCCTACGTGAAGCTGCAGGAGCAGGAATTCGCTGACGCCAGCAAGGGCTACACCTTCGTGGCGCACCAGCAGGAAGTGGGCACTGGCTACTTCGACGACATGACCACTGTGATTCAGGGTGGGGCTTCGTCGGTGACTGCACTGACTGGTTCGACTGAGGAAGAGCAGTTCCACTGATAGTGGATTGCGGTTGAACAAAGGCCCGGGGCTTGTGAAAGCCCTGGGCCTTTGTTTTTGCCCGTACCGGCCCTTTCGCGGCGGTTCGACGCCTCGATGAACCCGCCCACAGGACTGGACGGGACCATTGGTCTATCCCCTGATACTCTCGAATGCCTGTGCCGGCCTCTTCGCGGGTAAACCCGCTCCTACAACGATAGTTGTCCGATGTAGGAGCGGGTTTACCCGCGAAGAGGCCAGCCCAGGCAACACATCACTTATGCCCTAGTGCATAGCCCTGGGCTCGGTGGGCATCTGCACCTGAATCAATGCCGACTCAAGCAAAACCCGCAGCGCCTCCAGCTCATGCATCGAGGTCATCATCAGGATCGAAGCCGGTGATTTGGGCTGCAGCAGCAAGGTCTGATGCACCACGGTGGCTGCGCATAGCGCGTAGTCGGAGGCCTGGATCAGGGTGTCTTCGAGGGAATGGGGGTTGTGGGGTGGATCGGGGACAACTTTCAGCATGACTCGCTCCTTTCTTTCCTGTTTGGCCGCCACCCGCCCGCTGTCAAACGGTGGGGTGGCAGCTATGCGCGGGTTGACAGACCGGTGGAAAGAAAGAAAGACCGGCGCACGCGAACGTGCCCACACGCACAGCCGCCATTGAGGCAAAGCGAGTGCACCTTCTTTCAATTCCGGCCTGTCAAAGCCGTGTCGTTGATGTGCAACGACAGGTCGAGACTAGAGCCCTGCTACAGCAGCCGCAATGGAAAACAGGCGGCAGGAGTATGTTTGGGAAATGGCCTACAGGGAAGGGGTTAAATCCGACATGTGAGGTGTTCTGCGGTCGATTGCGTCAGGGCGGCGAGGTGCCTGCCTTGGTTTTTGCGGTGTTGCTCAAATCGAGCGCCGCCCGCGCGGCGCTTCGCGGGGCAAGCCCGCTCCCACTGTCTGTTTCGGGCCAGTCACGCCTGTGAGGCCACCGCTGTCCGCCTTGTTTGTTCCCTTTGATGTTGAAGGGGACGCCGCTACCCCTCATCAATCTCCAGCCATGCACCCAGGGTGCGCGCGCCAAAGGCACAGGAGTAACTGGCCAGAAACAGATGTGGGAGCGGGCTTGTCCCGCGAAGCGCCGCGCGGGCGGCGCCCGGTCTCACAGGCGCCACATTCCTTTCGCCATACCCATGCCAGCCCCCACACAATCCCAACGCATCACCAACAAACCCCACAATCAGGTCTATGCTTGTGGCAGCCCAGCAGCAAGGACCGCCCATGCCCCGTCCAAGCCACCTGACCACAATCGCCCTGGCCGCCGCTGCCCTCTATATATATGCACTGGCCAGCGACACCCCCTTGCTCGCCCTGCTGGCCAAACCCATCCCGGTGCTGGCCCTGATCGCCTGGCTGCGCAGCGCCCCAGCCTCGCCCTATCGCAACTGGATCTCCGTCGGCCTGGCCTTCTCGGTACTCGGCGACATCCTGCTGGCCATCCCCGCCGACCTGTTCGTGTTCGGCCTGGTCGCCTTCCTTTGCGCCCACCTGGCCTACCTGCGCGCGTATTGCAGCATAACCTTGCGCCCCGCCCTACCCGCACTCCTGTTCAGCGCCCTCACCGGCATCACGCTGTTCAGCGTACTCGCCAGCCACGGTCTCGGCCCGCTGCTGATCCCGGTCGCAGTGTACGCCCTGGCCATCAGCGCCATGCTCTGGCGCGCCCTGGCCTGCGGTGGCCTGGCCGCGCTCGGTGCCGGCCTGTTCGTATTCTCCGACAGCCTGATCGGCATCGACCGCTTCGTCAGCCCGTTTGCCGCCGCACCGTACCTGATCATCCTCGCCTACTGGCTCGGCCAATGGGCGATCGCTTCATCAGTCGGTCATCGCTCAACCGATAAAGTATTGACCCAGAGCGGTGCAAGCGGCGCTGGAAGCTGCTAGAACACGAGCCTTTCGCATTTGCAAGTAGGGGGAATCGCCAGATGAACTTTACAAGGTGCAGAACAGCCCAATTAAAAGGCATCAGGTCAAATGATATTAATTATCATTCCGAAACTTGTAATTCGTTACCAGTCGCAAGAAACATAATTAACAAAAGCGCACGCAATGCCCGAATTTCAAGGCTTTCAGCCAGTTACAAGCGGCTTTTGTACTTAATGCTACGAATAAATTTGCTACAGAAATTTTACTTGCACCGGGTTTACCCATAAAATCAGCGCGATTGACTCAGCTGCGACATTTGGTCACTGCACCTGCGACACCACGTCGCCGCTTTACTTATTTCAGACTGCAGAGCTGGGTCTCTGTATAAGGATCTTTAGCATGTCCGATTCGGCAGGACTCATCGCCCACAACTGGGGCTTTGCCATCTTCCTCTTGGGTGTCGTCGGCCTGTGTGCCTTCATGCTCGGCCTGTCCAGCCTGCTCGGTAGCAAGGCCTGGGGCCGCGCCAAGAACGAACCCTTCGAATCCGGCATGCTGCCCGTCGGTAGCGCCCGCCTGCGCCTGTCCGCCAAATTCTATCTGGTCGCGATGCTGTTCGTGATCTTCGATATCGAAGCCCTCTTTCTCTTTGCATGGTCTGTGTCCGTCCGCGAAAGCGGCTGGACCGGGTTCATCGAAGCTCTCGTTTTCATAGCAATTCTGTTGGCAGGTCTTGTCTACCTTTGGCGCGTCGGGGCACTTGATTGGGCTCCCGAAGGTCGCCGCAAGCGGCAAGCGAAGCTGAAACAATGAGGCTTTGGCATGCAATACAATCTCACCAGAATCGATCCGGATGCGCCCAACGAGCAGTACCCGGTCGGTGAACGGGAAACCGTCACCGATCAACTGCTAGAGGACCAGGTCCACAAGAACATCTACATGGGGAAACTCGAAGATGTGCTGCGTGGCGCGGTCAACTGGGGTCGCAAGAACTCCCTCTGGCCGTACAACTTCGGCCTGTCCTGCTGCTACGTGGAAATGACCACGGCCTTCACGGCACCCCACGACATCGCCCGCTTCGGCGCCGAAGTCATCCGGGCTTCGCCGCGTCAGGCCGACTTCATGGTCATCGCCGGTACCTGCTTCGTGAAGATGGCGCCGATCATCCAGCGCCTGTACGAGCAGATGCTCGAGCCAAAATGGGTCATCTCCATGGGTTCGTGCGCCAACTCCGGTGGCATGTACGACATCTACTCGGTCGTTCAGGGGGTCGACAAGTTCCTCCCCGTGGACGTCTATGTGCCTGGCTGCCCGCCACGCCCTGAGGCTTTCCTGCAAGGCTTGATGCTGCTGCAGGAGTCGATCGGCCAAGAACGACGCCCGCTTTCCTGGGTTGTTGGTGATCAAGGTATTTACCGTGCCGAGATGCCAGCCCAGAAAGACCTGCGTCGTGAGCAGCGCATTGCAGTAACCAACCTGCGCAGCCCCGACGAAGTCTGATCCAGCGACCTGCCGCCCGCTCCCCAAGGAGCCGGCGGCCTGGCTTCATTCTTAACGTTGACCCAAAGCGACCGAGACCATGACAGCGGACAACGCTATTTTCATTCCGCCCTACAAGGCTGACGACCAGGATGTGGTCGTCGAACTGCACAACCGTTTTGGCGCCGAAGCATTCGTCGCCCAGGAAACCCGCACCGGCATGCCCGTGCTGTGGGTCAAGCGCGCCCAGCTCAAAGAGGTGCTCAGCTTCCTGCGCGGTGTGGCCAAGCCATACAGCATGCTGTACGACCTGCACGGCGTCGACGAACGCCTGCGCACCCAGCGCCGCGGCCTGCCTGCCGCCGACTTCAGCGTGTTCTACCACCTGCTGTCGGTCGAGCGTAACAGCGACGTGATGATCAAGGTGTCGCTCAGCGAAGGCGACCTGAACCTGCCGACCGTGACCGGTATCTGGCCAAACGCCAACTGGTACGAGCGTGAAGTCTGGGACATGTTCGGCATCGACTTTGCCGGCCACCCGCACCTCAGCCGCATCATGATGCCGCCCACCTGGGAAGGTCATCCGCTGCGCAAGGACTACCCTGCCCGCGCCACCGAGTTCGACCCGTACAGCCTGACCCTGGCCAAGCAACAGCTTGAAGAGGAATCGGCACGCTTCAACCCGGAAGCCTGGGGCATGAAGCGTCAGGGCGCCAACGAGGACTACATGTTCCTCAACCTTGGCCCCAACCACCCTTCGGCGCACGGTGCGTTCCGTATCGTCCTGCAGCTGGACGGTGAAGAGATCGTCGACTGCGTACCGGACATCGGCTACCACCACCGTGGCGCCGAGAAAATGGCCGAGCGCCAGTCCTGGCACAGCTTCATCCCCTACACCGACCGTATCGACTACCTCGGCGGGGTGATGAACAACCTGCCTTACGTGCTCGCGGTCGAGAAGCTGGCCGGCATCCAGGTGCCGCAGAAGGTCGACGTGATTCGCATCATGCTGGCCGAGTTCTTCCGTATCACCAGCCACCTGCTGTTCCTGGGTACCTACATCCAGGACGTCGGCGCCATGACCCCGGTGTTCTTCACCTTCACCGACCGCCAGCGCGCCTACACCGTGATCGAAGCGATCACCGGTTTCCGCCTGCACCCGGCCTGGTACCGCATCGGTGGCGTTGCCCACGACCTGCCGCGCGGCTGGGACAAGCTGGTCAAGGACTTCGTCGAATGGCTGCCCAAGCGCCTCGACGAATACACCAAGGCTGCCCTGCAGAACAGCATCCTCAAGGGCCGTACCATCGGCGTTGCCGCGTACAACACCAAGGAAGCGCTGGAATGGGGTACCACCGGTGCCGGCCTGCGTTCCACCGGTTGCGACTTCGACCTGCGTAAAGCCCGCCCTTACTCCGGCTACGAGAACTTCGAGTTCGAAGTACCGCTGGCCCACAACGGCGATGCCTACGATCGCTGCATGGTCCGTGTCGAGGAGATGCGCCAGAGTATCCGCATCATCGACCAGTGCCTGCGCAACATGCCGGAAGGCCCGTACAAGGCGGATCACCCGCTGACCACGCCGCCGCCGAAAGAGCGCACCCTGCAGCACATCGAAACCCTGATCACGCACTTCCTGCAAGTCTCGTGGGGCCCGGTCATGCCGGCCAACGAGTCGTTCCAGATGATCGAGGCGACCAAGGGCATCAACAGTTACTACCTGACGAGCGATGGCGGCACCATGAGCTACCGCACCCGGATCCGTACCCCGAGCTACCCGCACCTGCAGCAGATCCCTTCGGTGATCAAAGGCAGCATGGTCGCCGACCTCATTGCGTACCTGGGCAGTATCGACTTCGTTATGGCTGACGTGGACCGCTAAGCATGAACAGCACGCTTATCCAGACAGACCGTTTCGCCCTCAGCGAAACCGAGCGCTCGGCCATCGAGCACGAAATGCATCACTACGAGGACCCGCGCGCGGCGTCCATCGAAGCCCTGAAGATCGTCCAGAAGGAACGTGGCTGGGTGCCGGACGGCGCCATCCACGCCATCGGCGAAGTGCTGGGCATCCCGGCCAGCGACGTCGAGGGTGTTGCCACCTTCTACAGCCAGATCTTCCGTCAGCCGGTCGGCCGCCACATCATCCGCGTGTGCGACAGCATGGTCTGCTACATCGGCGGCCACGAGTCCGTGGTCAGCCAGATCCAGAGCGAGCTGGGCATCGGCCTGGGCCAGACCACTGCAGACGGGCGCTTCACCCTGCTGCCGGTGTGCTGCCTGGGCAACTGCGACAAGGCGCCGGCGCTGATGATCGACGACGACACCTTTGGCGACGTACAGCCAGCTGGCGTTTCCAAACTGCTGGAGGGTTACGTATGACCATTACTTCCTTCGGCCCGGCCAACCGCATCGCGCGCACGGCCGAAACCCACCCGCTGACCTGGCGCCTGCGTGACGACGGCGAGCCGGTATGGCTGGCCGAGTACGAATCGAAAAACGGCTACGCCGCTGCCCGCAAGGCACTGGCGCAGATGTCGCAGGACGATATCGTGCAGGCGGTCAAGGACTCCGGCCTCAAGGGCCGTGGTGGTGCAGGCTTCCCCACTGGCGTGAAGTGGGGCCTGATGCCCAAAGACGAATCCATGAACATCCGCTACCTGCTGTGCAACGCGGACGAAATGGAGCCGAACACCTGGAAGGACCGCATGCTGATGGAGCAACAGCCCCATCTGCTGGTCGAGGGCATGCTGATCAGCGCCCGCGCCCTGAAGGCCTACCGCGGCTACATCTTCCTGCGTGGCGAATACACCACCGCAGCGAAAAACCTCAACCGTGCCATCGACGAAGCCAAGGCCGCCGGCCTGCTGGGCAAGAACATCCTCGGCAGCGGTTTCGATTTCGAGCTGTTCGTGCACACCGGTGCCGGCCGCTACATCTGCGGTGAAGAAACCGCACTGATCAACTCGCTGGAAGGCCGCCGCGCCAACCCGCGCTCCAAGCCGCCCTTCCCTGCCGCCGTTGGCGTGTGGGGCAAGCCGACTTGCGTGAACAACGTCGAAACCCTGTGCAACGTGCCGGCCATCGTCGCCAACGGCAACGACTGGTACAAGTCGCTGGCCCGTGAAGGCAGTGAAGACCATGGCACCAAGCTGATGGGCTTCTCCGGCAAGGTGAAGAACCCGGGCCTGTGGGAACTGCCGTTCGGCGTTACCGCCCGCGAGTTGTTCGAAGACTACGCCGGTGGCATGCGCGACGGCTTCAAGCTCAAGTGCTGGCAGCCAGGCGGCGCCGGTACCGGCTTCCTGCTGCCCGAGCACCTCGACGCGCAGATGTACGCCGGCGGCATCGCCAAGGTTGGCACCCGTATGGGTACGGGCCTTGCCATGGCGGTCGACGACAGCATCAACATGGTTTCGCTGCTGCGCAACATGGAAGAGTTCTTCGCCCGCGAGTCGTGCGGCTGGTGCACCCCATGCCGTGACGGCCTGCCGTGGAGCGTGAAGATGCTGCGCGCACTGGAGAACGGCCAGGGCCGCGCCGAAGACATCGAGACGCTGTTGGGGCTGGTCAACTTCCTCGGTCCAGGCCGCACCTTCTGTGCTCACGCACCGGGTGCCGTCGAGCCATTGGGCAGTGCCATCAAATACTTCCGCTCGGAGTTCGAGGCCGGTGTCGCCCCAGCAAGCGCTGGCGATGCACTGCGCCAGAACCTGGCGAAGCCAATCCAGGCCGGGCCGATCGTGGTCGGCGCATAACAAGATGATTAGGCGGGTGGTCCGTGCCACTCGCCAGCTTGCCGGCAGGCCCGAGCGATCGAGGCGTGTCGCAAGCTCACCGATTTCCATTAGCCACGCCCGCTCACGCGGGCCAACGAAGAACTTTGAACAATGGCCACTATCCACGTAGACGGCAAAGCGCTCGAAGTCAACGGTGCAGACAACCTGTTACAGGCGTGTCTGTCACTCGGCCTCGACATCCCCTATTTCTGCTGGCACCCGGCGCTTGGTAGCGTTGGCGCCTGCCGGCAGTGCGCGGTCAAGCAGTACACCGACGAGAACGACACCCGTGGTCGTATCGTCATGTCCTGCATGACCCCTGCCTCCGACGGCACCTGGATCTCCATCGAAGACGAAGAGTCCAAGGCGTTCCGCGCCAGCGTCGTCGAATGGCTGATGACCAACCACCCGCACGACTGCCCGGTGTGCGAGGAAGGCGGTCACTGCCACCTGCAGGACATGACGGTAATGACCGGCCACAACGAGCGCCGCTACCGTTTCACCAAGCGTACCCACCAGAACCAGGACCTCGGCCCGTTCATCGCCCATGAGATGAACCGCTGCATCGCCTGCTACCGCTGCGTGCGCTACTACAAGGACTACGCCGGTGGTACCGACCTGGGCGTGTACGGCGCCCACGACAACGTGTACTTCGGCCGCGTCGAAGACGGCGTGCTGGAAAGCGAATTCTCCGGCAACCTGACCGAGGTCTGCCCGACCGGCGTGTTCACCGACAAGACCCACTCCGAGCGCTACAACCGCAAGTGGGACATGCAGTTCGCCCCGAGCATCTGCCACGGCTGCTCCAGCGGCTGCAACATCAGCCCGGGTGAGCGTTACGGCGAACTGCGCCGCATCGAGAACCGCTTCAACGGTTCGGTCAACCAGTACTTCCTGTGCGACCGCGGCCGTTTCGGCTACGGCTACGTCAACCGCAAGGACCGCCCACGCCAGCCACACCTGGCCGACGGCTCCAAGCTGGGCCTGGACGCTGCCCTGGACAAGGCTGCCGACCTGCTGCGCGGCCGTACCATCGTCGGTATCGGCTCGCCACGCGCCAGCCTCGAAAGCAACTACGGCCTGCGTGAGCTGGTCGGTGCCGAGTACTTCTACTCCGGTATGGAAGCTGGCGAACTGGCCCGCGTACGCCTGGCCCTGAACGTGCTGAACAACAGCCCGCTGCCAGTGCCGACCCTGCGCGACATCGAAGACCACGACGCCGTGTTCGTGCTCGGTGAAGACCTGACCCAGACCGCTGCCCGCGTTGCCCTGGCCGTGCGCCAGTCCACCAAGGGCAAGGCCGAGGCCATGGCCGAAGCGATGAAAGTGCAGCCATGGCTCGACGCCGCGGTGAAGAACATCGGCCAGCACGCGCTGTACCCGCTGTTCATCGCCTCGCTGGCTGAAACCAAGCTGGACGACGTCGCCGAAGAGTGCGTACACGCTGCCCCGGCCGACCTGGCCCGCATCGGTTTCGCCGTGGCCCACGCCATCGACCCAAGCGCCCCTGCCGTTGAAGGCCTGGACGCCGAAGCCAAGGCCCTGGCCCAGCGCATCGCCGACGCCCTGGTCGCCGCCAAGCGCCCACTGGTGGTAGCCGGTACTTCGCTGGCCGACCCGGCGCTGATCGAAGCCGCCGCCAACATCGCCAAGGCCCTGAAGCTGCGCGAGAAGAACGGTTCGCTGAGCCTGGTGGTACCTGAAGCCAACAGCATCGGCCTGGCCATGCTCGGTGGCGAATCCGTCGATGCCGCGCTGGACGCGGTCATCAGCGGCAAGGCCGACGCCATCGTCGTGCTGGAAAACGACCTGTACGCCCGCGTACCGGCCGCCAAGGTCGACGCAGCCCTGGCTGCGGCCAAGGTGGTAATCGTTGCCGACCACTCGAAAACCCCGACGGTCGACCGCGCCCACCTGGTGCTGCCAGCCGCCTCGTTCGCCGAAGGCGACGGCACCCTGGTCAGCCAGGAAGGCCGTGCCCAGCGCTTCTTCCAGGTGTTCGACCCGCAGTACCTGGACAGCAGCATCCAGATCCACGAAGGCTGGCGCTGGATGCACGCCCTGCGTGCCACCCTGCTGAACAAGCCGGTCGACTGGACCCAGCTGGACCACGTCACCAGCGCCTGCGCCGAAGCCGCCCCGCAACTGGCCGGCATCGTCAACGCCGCACCAAGCGCCGCGTTCCGCATCAAGGGCATGAAGCTGGCCCGTGAGCCGCTGCGCTACTCCGGCCGTACCGCCATGCGCGCCAACATCAGCGTGCACGAGCCACGTACCCCGCAAGACAAGGACACCGCGTTCTCCTTCTCCATGGAAGGCTACTCGGGTTCGGCCGAACCGCGCCAGCAGGTGCCGTTCGCCTGGTCGCCGGGCTGGAACTCGCCACAAGCCTGGAACAAGTTTCAGGATGAGGTCGGTGGCCACCTGCGTGCCGGTGACCCGGGCGTGCGCCTGATCGAATCGCAAGGCGACCGCCTGAACTGGTTCAACGCCATTCCGGGTGCTTTCAACCCGGCCCGTGGCACCTGGACTGCCGTACCGTTCTTCCACCTGTTCGGCAGCGAAGAAAGCTCCTCGCGCGCCGCCCCGGTGCAGCAGCGCATCCCGGCTGCCTATGTCGGCCTGGCCAAGTCCGAAGCCGACCGCCTGGGCGTCAACGACGGTGCCCTGCTGAGCCTGAACGTCGCCGGTGTGGCCCTGCGCCTGCCGCTGCGTATCAATGAAGAGCTGGGCGCTGGCCTGGTCGCGCTGCCGAAAGGCCTGGCCGGCATCCCGCCTGCCATCTTCGGTGCATCCGTCGAAGGTCTGCAGGAGGCAGCACAATGAGCTGGTTCACCCCCGAAGTGATCGATGTGATCATCCAGGTCGTCAAGGCTATCGTGGTGCTGCTGGCCGTGGTGGTCTGCGGCGCCCTGCTCAGCTTCGTCGAACGCCGCCTGCTGGGCTGGTGGCAGGACCGCTACGGTCCGAACCGTGTCGGTCCGTTCGGCATGTTCCAGATCGCCGCCGACATGCTGAAGATGTTCTTCAAGGAAGACTGGAACCCGCCCTTCGTCGATCGCATGATCTTCACCCTGGCGCCGGTCGTGGCCATGAGCGCCCTGCTGATCGGCTTCTCGATCATCCCGATCACACCGGGCTGGGGCGTCGCCGACCTGAACATCGGCCTGCTGTTCTTCTTCGCCATGGCCGGCCTGTCGGTCTACGCGGTGCTGTTCGCCGGCTGGTCGTCGAACAACAAGTACGCCCTGCTGGGCAGCTTGCGTGCTTCGGCACAGACCGTGTCGTACGAAGTGTTCCTGGGCCTGGCGCTGATGGGCGTGGTGGTGCAGGTGGGCTCGTTCAACATGCGTGACATCGTCGAGTACCAGGCACAGAACCTGTGGTTCATCATTCCGCAGTTCTTCGGCTTCTGCACCTTCTTCATCGCTGGCGTCGCCGTGACTCACCGTCACCCGTTCGACCAGCCAGAAGCAGAGCAGGAACTGGCCGACGGCTACCACATCGAGTATGCCGGCATGAAGTGGGGCATGTTCTTTGTCGGTGAGTACATCGGCATCATCCTCATCTCGGCGCTGCTGGTAACCCTGTTCTTCGGCGGCTGGCACGGCCCGTTCGGCATCCTGCCGCAACTGCCGTTCCTGTGGTTCGCACTGAAGACCGCGTTCTTCATCATGCTGTTCATTCTGCTGCGCGCCTCGATCCCGCGCCCACGCTATGACCAGGTGATGGACTTCAGCTGGAAGTTCTGCCTGCCGCTGACCCTGATCAATTTGCTGGTGACCGCTGCGATCGTGCTCTACAACACGCCAGCCGTCGCGGCCCAGTGAGGATTTGACCCATGTTCAAGTATATCGGCGACATCGTTAAGGGCACCGGCACTCAGCTGCGCAGCCTGGCAATGGTGTTCTCCCACGGGTTCCGCAAGCGCGACACCCTGCAGTACCCCGAAGAACCCGTGTACCTGCCGCCGCGCTACCGCGGCCGCATCGTCCTCACCCGCGACCCCGACGGCGAGGAGCGCTGCGTAGCGTGCAACCTCTGCGCGGTGGCCTGCCCGGTTGGCTGCATCTCGCTGCAGAAGGCCGAGACCGAGGACGGCCGCTGGTACCCGGAGTTCTTCCGCATCAACTTCTCGCGTTGCATTTTCTGCGGCCTGTGTGAAGAAGCGTGCCCGACCACCGCGATCCAGCTGACTCCGGATTTCGAAATGGCCGAGTTCAAGCGTCAGGACCTGGTGTACGAGAAAGAAGATCTGCTGATCTCCGGCCCCGGCAAGAACCCTGACTACAACTTCTACCGTGTTGCGGGTATGGCAATCGCTGGCAAGCCGAAGGGCTCTGCACAGAACGAAGCCGAGCCGATCAACGTGAAGAGCTTGCTCCCATAAGGACAGAAAGATGGAATTCGCTTTCTACTTCGCATCCGGGATCGCCGTGGTCTCCACCCTTCGGGTGGTAACCGGCACCAACCCCGTGCACGCCTTGCTTTACCTGATCATTTCGCTGATTTCCGTGGCCATGATCTTCTTCTCCCTGGGTGCGCCGTTCGCCGGCGCCCTGGAAGTGATCGCCTACGCCGGCGCCATCATGGTGCTGTTCGTGTTCGTGGTGATGATGCTCAACCTGGGGCCGGCCTCGGTCGCCCAGGAGCGCGGCTGGCTAAAGCCCGGTATCTGGGCCGGGCCGGTGATCCTCGGCGCCCTGCTGCTGGCGGAGCTGCTGTACGTGCTGTTCGTCACCCCGAGTGGCGCCGGCATCAGCGGTACCACCGTGGGCCCGAAAGAGGTAGGTATCAGCCTGTTCGGCCCGTACCTGCTGGTGGTCGAACTGGCGTCGATGCTGCTGCTGGCTGCAGCCGTCACCGCCTTCCACCTGGGCCGCAACGAGGCGAAGGAGTAAATCATGGGTGCTATCCCTCTCGAGCATGGTCTGGCAGTCGCCGGCATCCTGTTCTGCTTAGGTCTGGTTGGCCTGATGGTCCGCCGCAACATCCTCTTCGTGCTCATGAGCCTGGAAGTCATGATGAACGCCTCTGCCCTGGCGTTCGTCGTCGCCGGTGCCCGTTGGGTCCAGCCCGACGGCCAGGTGATGTTCATTCTGGTGATCAGCCTGGCAGCCGCCGAGGCCAGTATTGGCCTGGCCATCCTGCTGCAGCTGTATCGCCGCTTCCACACTCTCGACATCGATGCTGCCAGTGAGATGCGCGGATGAACCTTATCTTCCTGACTTTCGTCTTCCCCCTCATCGGCTTCCTGCTGCTGTCGTTCTCGCGTGGGCGGTTCTCGGAGAACCTGTCTGCGCTGATCGGCGTCGGTTCGGTCGGCCTCTCGGCCGCCGTAGCCGCCTACGTCATCTGGCAATTCAACGTCGCCCCGCCTGAGGGCGGCGCGTACAGCCAGCTGCTGTGGCAGTGGATGTCGGTGGACGGCTTTGCGCCGAACTTCACCCTGTATGTCGACGGCCTGTCCGTCACCATGCTCGGCGTGGTCACCGGTGTCGGCTTCCTGATCCACCTGTTCGCCTCCTGGTACATGCGTGGCGAAACCGGCTACTCGCGCTTCTTCGCGTACACCAACCTGTTCATCGCCAGCATGCTGTTCCTGGTGCTTGGCGATAACCTGCTGTTCATCTACTTCGGCTGGGAAGGCGTGGGCCTGTGCTCGTACCTGTTGATCGGTTTCTACTACAGCAACCGCAACAACGGTAACGCGGCGCTCAAGGCGTTCATCGTCACCCGTATCGGCGACGTGTTCATGGCCATCGGCCTGTTCATCCTGTTCGCCCAGCTGGGTACCCTGAACGTGCAGGAACTGCTGGTGCTGGCACCGCAGAAGTTCCAGGCTGGCGACACCTGGATGGTGCTGGCAACCCTGATGCTGCTGGGCGGTGCGGTCGGTAAATCGGCCCAGCTGCCACTGCAGACCTGGCTGGCTGACGCAATGGCGGGCCCAACCCCGGTTTCGGCACTGATCCACGCGGCAACCATGGTGACCGCGGGCGTGTACCTGATCGCCCGTACCAACGGCCTGTTCCTGCTGGCGCCAGACATCCTGCACCTGGTAGGTGTTGTCGGTGGCGTGACCCTGGTACTGGCCGGCTTCGCCGCCCTGGTGCAAACCGACATCAAGCGTATCCTCGCCTACTCGACCATGAGCCAGATCGGCTACATGTTCCTGGCCCTGGGCGTTGGTGCCTGGGACGCGGCGATCTTCCACCTGATGACCCACGCCTTCTTCAAGGCCCTGCTGTTCCTTGCCTCTGGTGCGGTGATCGTTGCCTGCCACCACGAGCAGGACATCTTCAAGATGGGCGGCCTGTGGAAGAAACTGCCGCTGGCCTACGCCAGCTTCGTGGTCGGTGGTGCGGCACTGGCTGCCCTGCCAATCGTGACCGTGGGCTTCTACTCCAAGGACGAGATCCTCTGGGAAGCCTTCGCCAGCGGTAACACCGGCCTGCTGTATGCCGGCCTGGTCGGCGCGTTCATGACCTCGCTGTACACCTTCCGCCTGATCTTCATCGCCTTCCACGGCGAAGCCAAGACCGAAGCCCACGCTGGCCACGGCATCAGCCACTGGCTGCCACTGGGCGTGCTGATCGTGCTGTCGACCTTCGTCGGCGCCTGGATTACCCCGCCACTGGCAGGTGTGCTGCCAGAAAGCGCCGGCCACGCCGGCGGCGAAGCCAAGCACGCGCTGGAAATCACCTCGGGTGCCATCGCCATCGCCGGTATCCTGCTGTCGGCCCTGCTGTTCCTGGGCAAGCGCCGCTTCGTCAGCGCCGTGGCCAACAGCGGCATCGGTCGCGTTCTGTCGGCCTGGTGGTTCGCGGCCTGGGGCTTCGACTGGATCTACGACAAGCTGTTCGTCAAACCTTACCTGCTGATCTGCCATATCCTGCGCAAGGACCCTGTAGACCGCAGCATCGGCCTGATCCCTCGCATGGCTCGCGGCGGCCACGTCGCCATGAGCAAGACCGAGACCGGCCAGCTGCGTTGGTACACGGCCTCCATCGCCGTTGGCGCAGTGCTGGTACTCGGCGCTGTGGTAGTGGCTGCGGTATGACCATGAACTTTGCGAACCTTGCGACCCTGCAAAAGGAAACGAACCCGTCATGATTTTGCCTTGGCTGATCCTGATCCCCTTCATCGGCGGCTTCCTGTGCTGGCTGGGTGAGCGCTTCGGCGCCACCCTGCCGCGCTGGATTGCACTGCTGACCATGTCCCTGCTGCTCGGCATCGGCCTGTGGCTGTGGGCTAACGGCGACTACACCCTCGCGCCCGCTCCGGGCGCCGAACCTGCCTGGGCCGTGGAATACAAAGTCCAGTGGATCCAGCGCTTCGGCATCAGCATCCACCTGGCCCTCGACGGCCTGTCGCTGCTGATGATCCTGCTCACCGGCCTGCTCGGTGTGCTGTCGGTACTGTGCTCCTGGAAAGAAATCCAGCGCCACGTCGGCTTCTTCCACCTCAACCTGATGTGGATCCTCGGCGGCGTGGTCGGTGTGTTCCTGGCCCTGGACCTGTTCCTGTTCTTCTTCTTCTGGGAAATGATGCTGGTGCCGATGTACTTCCTCATCGCGCTCTGGGGTCACAGTTCGTCAGACGGCAAGAAGACCCGGATCTACGCGGCGACCAAGTTCTTCATCTTCACCCAGGCCAGCGGCCTGATCATGCTGGTGGCGATCCTGGGCCTGGTGCTGTTCAACTACAACACCACTGGCGTGCTCACCTTCAACTACAGCGACCTGCTCAAGGCCGAGCTGCCGGCTGGCGTCGAGTACGTGCTGATGCTGGGCTTCTTCATTGCCTTCGCGGTGAAGCTGCCGGTGGTGCCGTTCCACTCCTGGCTGCCTGACGCTCACGCCCAGGCGCCGACCGCAGGTTCCGTGGACCTGGCCGGTATCTTGCTGAAGACGGCGGCCTATGGCCTGCTGCGCTTTGCCCTGCCGCTGTTCCCCAACGCCTCGGCCGAGTTCGCGCCAATCGCCATGACCCTGGGCCTGATCGGTATCTTCTACGGTGCCTTCCTGGCCTTTGCGCAAACCGACATCAAGCGCCTGATCGCCTTCTCCAGCGTCTCGCACATGGGCTTCGTGCTGATCGGTATCTACTCCGGCAGCCAGCAAGCCCTGCAAGGCGCGGTGATCCAGATGCTGGCCCACGGCCTGTCGGCTGCCGCGCTGTTCATCCTGTCCGGCCAGCTGTACGAGCGCCTGCACACCCGTGACATGCGTCAGATGGGTGGCCTGTGGCACCGCATCGCCTACCTGCCAGCCATCAGCCTGTTCTTTGCTGCCGCTTCGCTCGGCCTGCCGGGTACCGGCAACTTTGTGGGTGAGTTCCTGATCCTGATCGGCAGCTTCGCCCATGTGCCATGGATCACCGTAATCGCCACCACTGGCCTGGTGTTCGGTTCGGTCTACTCGCTGATCATGATCCACCGCGCCTACTTCGGTCCGGCCAAGGCCGACACCGTGCTGGCCGGCATGGACGGTCGCGAGATGATCATGGTGCTGGGCCTGGCGGCACTGCTGATCCTGCTGGGCGTGTATCCGCAGCCGTTCCTCGACACCTCTGCCGCCACCATGAGTGGTGTGCAGCAGTGGCTCGGTTCCGCTTTCACTCAACTCGCTTCGGCCCGGTAAGAGCGCTATGGAATTCACCACTCAACACTTCATCGCATTGGCGCCGATGCTGATCACCACCATCACCACAGTGGTGGTGATGCTGGCGATCGCCTGGAAGCGCAACCACTCGCAGACCTTCCTGCTGTCCACCGTGGGCCTCAACCTGGCCCTGCTGTCGATCCTGCCGGCGCTGAAGGTCGCGCCGTTGGCGGTTACCCCGCTGATCACCATCGACAAGTTCGCCTGCCTGTACATGGCGATCATCCTGGTGGCCACGCTGGCCTGCGTCACCCTCGCCCACGCCTACCTTGGCGAAGGCTCCAAGGGCTTCCCGGGCAACCGTGAAGAACTGTACCTGCTGCTGCTGATGTCGGCCCTCGGTGGCCTGGTGCTGGTCAGCGCCAACCACCTGGCCGGCCTGTTCATCGGCCTGGAGCTGCTGTCGGTACCGGTCTACGGCCTGGTGGCGTATGCCTTCTTCAACAAGCGCTCGCTGGAAGCCGGCATCAAGTACATGGTGCTGTCGGCCGCAGGCTCCGCCTTCCTGCTGTTCGGCATGGCCCTGCTGTACGCCGACGCTGGCAGCCTGAGCTTCGACCAGATCGGCAAGGCCCTGGCCGCGACCAGCATGCCAAGCCTGGTGGCCCAATTGGGCCTGGGCATGATGCTGGTTGGCCTGGCCTTCAAGCTGTCGCTGGTACCGTTCCACCTGTGGACCCCGGACGTGTACGAAGGCGCCCCGGCACCGGTCGCCGCGTTCCTGGCTACCGCCAGCAAGGTGGCGGTGTTCGCCGTGGTCGTGCGCCTGTTCATGCTCTCCCCTGCTGCCAGCAGCGGCGTGCTGAGCACCGTGCTGGCCGTGATCGCAGTGGCCTCGATCCTGATCGGTAACCTGCTGGCACTGACCCAAAGCAACCTCAAGCGCCTGCTGGGTTACTCGTCCATCGCCCACTTCGGCTACCTGGTCATCGCCCTGGTCGCCAGCAAGGGCCTGGCCCTGGAAGCCATGGGCGTATACTTGGTCACCTACGTGATCACCAGCCTGGGCGCATTCGGTGTCATCACCCTGATGTCCTCGCCTTACGGCGGCCGTGACGCCGATGCGCTGTACGAGTACCGCGGCCTGTTCTGGCGCCGTCCGTACCTGACCGCGGTACTGACCGTGATGATGCTGTCGCTGGCGGGTATCCCGCTGACCGCCGGCTTCATCGGCAAGTTCTACATCATCGCCACCGGCGTCGAGTCGCACTTGTGGTGGCTGGTCGGTGCCCTGGTAATCGGTAGCGCCATCGGCGTGTACTACTACCTGCGCGTCATGGTCACCCTGTACCTGGTCGAACCGAACCTGCGTCGCCACGACGCCCCGCTGAAGTGGGAACAGCGCACCGGTGGCGTCATGCTGCTGGCCATCGCCATTCTCGCCTTCGTGCTGGGTGTCTACCCGCAACCGCTGCTGGAAATGGTCCAGCAAGCAGGCCTGCAACTGATCGGCTGATCGCCCCGGTAAAACAAAACACCCCGCTTATGCGGGGTGTTTTTTTATCTGCTCGGTGAGCATGATGGCTCATTCAGCAGGGCTGCCCTGCCCCGCACCCGGCAGCGCCGCCTTGCGCAAATCACCATTGGCTGAAGGCAGGTAGACTTCCGGGTTGGGCATGCCGCTAGGTGAAAGCTCATGGGTCATTTCGAACTCGGCACGCACTGACCAGCCACACGCTTCAGTTGTGCATTGCAAGTAAGCGATCCGCAGGAAAATATGGCGCCCTTCACTGGTGCGTATGCGCATCCGGCTGTGGCAATGCGGGCAAACCAGCTTGTAAGTACTCACGACAAGTACCTGCAAGCATTGTTCAGCTTCATCTTCTGTGAGAAGGGTCGCTTGGTTGTGTCAGTATTAACTGCAAATGTGGATCTATTCTTCAGTTTGATGTTGCTCATTGCTGAAATGCTCCTTGAAACGCAGGGCTGTATTCATAACGAGTAGTTTAAGCCCATGGAATATCATTAAACCAGTCATGGATATTTGTTATGAGTACTCACGTACTTGCTGCGGTGCTCACGCGCCTTAAGCTTCTCACCGGCGCCCAGTCCGATGCCGACCTGTCCCGTGCGCTGTCGATCAGCCCGCAGACGCTCAGCAGTTGGAAGGTTCGCAACAACATCCCATACTCACTCTGCATAGACGTAGCCAGGCAACATGCGTGCTCGCTGGACTGGTTGTTGCTGGGCGAGGCGCAACAGCACCCTGCATGCCAATGTGAAGCAGGCTGGGAGGGCGACATGCTTGAGCGGCTGCGCACGTTGTCACCAGGCGATCGCCAGGCCATCCTGCTGTTTATCAAGGACAAGCAACGCATCCAGCAACTGGAACAGCAGCTAAGTGAGCTTGGCGGGGCGGCCATTGGCTAACCCCGTCGGCGCCAGCGCTGGATGAGCTCACGCGGGTCCAGCGTATCCACCCAGACCATGACCTTGAGGCTGATGGGGATCACCACCACCGCAGCCACGAATGCGGCCATGCCGCGGGTCAGCAGAGGCACCAATGACGAAACCAGCGGCTCGAACAAGTGGCCCACACCCACGGTCACGAACACCAGCAGCAGTTTCTTGCCCAGCGTCAAACGCCTGGCCTTATTGGTGATCAACCGGTCGCGCGCCGCGCTCACCAGCAAAGCCCCCAGCAACGCTGCGAACAGCACATTGCCGTCTTCTCCTACAAGCTCCACCATTGCCGGGGTCAAGCCGTCGAGAATCCATTTTTCAGGCAAGGCCCACCTCCCGGCGCGCTGCGCGCAGGTAAGCGGTCGACCCCAGGCTATACATGACCGCCGCCTCGACAAAACGGATGTAGCACACGCGCAAAGCACGCCCATGGTCATGCCCGGCCACATCCTCAAGGCGCTTGTAACCCCGCTCACGCAACACTGCACGCCAACGGGCGAATTCGCGTGCCGCGTCAATCGCGGCGCAGCGTGCAGCCACTTCCAGCGCGGCGTCACTGACCGGTTGCGGCAGGTTCAGGCGCTGACGCAACCTGCAAAGGTCCACTCGTGGCCAGAACGGGTCATGGCAATCGGCAAAACGCGGAAACAGCGAATCATTGCTCATCCATCACCCCCTCACTGCTCGGCCAGCATGCCGTAGCGAATGGCCTTGATCACCGCCGCCACCCGGGTGGGCACATCGAATTTGCGCAGGATGTTGGACACGTGGAAGTTCACCGTCGATTCCTTGCACGCCAGGATCTGGCCTATTTCCCACGAGCTTTTACCGTAGGCACACCACAACAGCACTTGCTGTTCACGTGGCGTCAGGCGAACCGGGGCGTCCGCCAAGGGTTGCTGCGAGTGTCGAGCGTTGTCAGTCATGTTCGTACTCCACGGGTGATTGAGCGAGGCATCGCTGCCGATCTGCAGTCACCTTACGAAGCACAGACTGCCCGCCTCCACTGCCGCGGCTTGTAAAGAACTTTCGTACAAAACCGTCTGACGAAGGCTGCACGAAATTTGCCGACTTTCTTCGTGCTCCAAGCGGCATTTCGCTCGTCTCAACGCCGTTGTCCATTCGCCTTTCGCCTGGAGTCGTACAATGCGTCGCGTTTTGCCCCTATCGTCCTGCCTTGGCTTGCTGGCAGCTTTCAGTGCCACCCAGCCCGCCCTGGCAGCCTCTTCGGTCGAGTTGGGCCAGGTGCTGATCACCGATGAGGAGCAGAACGACCTGACGGCAGCCAGCGAACGCCTGCGCGAAGTGCCGGGCGCAAGCAACCTGGTGGACTTGCAGCGCGTAGGGCAAGGCCGGGTGGCCAGCAATCAGGACGTGTTGGCCTACCAGCCGGGGGTGTTCGCTCAGTCAGCGGGCAACGACGGCATCAAACTGTCGATCCGCGGCTCGGGCATCAACCGCGCGCCGGGGGCCCACGGCTCCGGTGTGTACACGATGTTCGATGGCCTGCCGCTGACCGGCCCGGGTGGTACCCCCTACGAGCTGTTCGAGCCGCTGTGGCTGAGCCGTGCCGAAGTGCTGCGCGGCGCCAATGGCTTCGACCAGGGCGCGCTGGCACTGGGTGGCGCGATCAATTACGTCACCCACACCGGCTACGACGCCGCGCCGCTGCAAGTACGCTACGAAGTCGGCAGCCGCGGCTACCAGCACCGGCACATCAGCTCGGGGCAGGTACTGGGCAACCTCGACTACTACGTGGCCCTGACCGATTCGGAATACGACGGCTACCAGGATCACAGCAGCGGCAGCGCCAAGGGCGTTGCCGCCAATGTCGGTTACCGCTTCAACCCGAACCTGGAAACCCGCTTCTACCTGCGCTACCGGGAAACCGAAAACGAGCTGGCCGGGCGCCTGACCAAAGACCAGATCAAGCACCACCCACGCGCAGCCAACCCGGCCTATCTGGCCCGCGACGACAGCCGCCCGCAGCCGGGCAGCACCTGGGTCGGCAACAAGACCACCTTCTACCTCGACGACGATGCACGCCTGGAAGCCGGCCTGGTCTATCACGACTACCCGATGGACTTGCGCGAAGGCCCGATGCGCCTGAAGGTGGCGTACACCGATGTCAGTGGCACGCTGAACTACATCCGCCGCAACACCCTGTTCGGGCATGAGAGCAAGACCACCATTGGCTGGCGTACTACCAAACACCTGCCCAACAGTGGCGCGTCGCAGTTTGCGCGCAATGGCGACGTATTCGGTGCACGTAGCCGTGACTTCACCTACCAGGGTTCGGATACGGTGCTGCATGTGGGCAACGACCTGGAACTGGTCCCCGATCTGTGGCTGACCACAGGTCTGGCAATGATCTATACCCGCCGCGAAAGTGATGTCACTTACCACCCTGCCGGAGGCGGCAAAGTGAGCCAGCATGACTGGGACTATGCGCCGCGCCTGGGGCTACGCTACGACATCAGCCCGGACTTGCAGGTGTACGGCAACCTGAGCCGCTCGGTCGAACCTCCCCATCCCTGGGCCCTGATCTGGAGCGCGCCCACAGCCAACCAGCCGATCGAAATGCAAAACCAGACAGCCACCACGCTGGAACTGGGCACACGCGGCGAATCGACCTTGGGGCATTGGGACCTGGCGTGGTACTACTCGCAAGTTCGCCATGAATTGCTGGCAGTGGAAATCGTGCAAGGCGCTCCGGCCAAGGAATTCAACGCCAGCGCTACCGTGCACCAAGGCGTGGAAGCCGGCCTCGACAACACCCTGTGGGAACGTGCCGGTACCGGCAAGCTCAGCTTGCGCCAGGCCTACGCCTTCAGCGACTTTCACTACCGTGATGACGACAAGTTCGGCGACAACCGCCTGCCCGGCATCCCCATGCACTATTACCAGGCCGAGCTGCGCTACGACTGGCCAAGCGGCTTCTATGCCGGGGTGAATACGCAGATGGCGTCGAAGGTGCAGGTGGACTACGCCAACAGCTACTACGCCGACGAATATGCCTTGCTAGGTGCGCGCCTGGGGTGGGACTCACCGAAGCAGGACTGGCAGACCTGGCTGGACCTGCGCAACCTTACCAACAAGCGTTATGCGGCGACGGTGACACCTGGCTACAACGATGCTGGAAAGGATGAGGCCCGCTCAACACCGGGCGAAGGCTTTGCTGTATACGCCGGGGTTTCCTACAGCTTCCGCTAGTTCGCTGCGCACAGCTTTTTGTAGGAGCGGCCTTGTGTCGCGAAAGGGCCGCAAAGCGGCCCCAGGATTTCAGCTTTAAATGCAAAAATTGCTGGGGCCGCGTTGCGGCCCTTTCGCGACACAAGGCCGCTCCTACAGGGATCGTGCGCTCAGCAATGTTTGCTCAAGGCAAGTCAAACCGCCCGGTTCAACTTCACCCACGAAGCAAACTTGTCGACAAACGCCTGCAAGAACGGCCGGGTCTTGTCGTTGAGCTTGCCCGAGTCCTCAAACAGGCTCGCCGCGCCACCGATATAGGCTTCGGGCATCTGCATGCACGGCATGTCCAGGAACACCAGCGACTGGCGCACCGCATGGTTGGCGCCAAAGCCACCAACGGCCCCTGGCGACACACTCACCACTGCCGTCGGCTTGCCACTCCAGGCGCTTTGCCCGTAGGGCCGTGAACCTACATCGATGGCGTTCTTCAAGCAGCCCGGCACCGAGCGGTTGTATTCCGGCGTAACGAACAGCACCGCATCACTGCGGCGGATTTCCTCACGAAAACGCTTCCACGCCTCCGGCGGCGCCTCGGCCTCGACATCCTCGTTGTACAGCGGCAGGTCGCCAATCTCGACAATCTTCAGGGCAAGGCTGGACGGCGCCAGCTCCGAAATTGCGCGGGCGACCTTGCGGTTGTAAGACTCCTTGCGCAAGCTACCGACGACAACCGCTACCGAATACACCTGGCTCATGGCAATTTCCAACCTTTGCTGGGTAAAGGGACGTTGTAGTTATAGATGACCGTTCCTCGGCGCTTTGGTTTTTTTTCCTTGCAGCGAAAACTTCCAACGCTGTTTTGCGGTCTATGCCCACAGACATTTCCTACGTAATTCAGAGGTTTCCACCCAAATGGCAGCAGTAATGGTCGGCCAGTTCCACGCCCGTGACGCCGAAGGCCGCATCTACCCCGTGCACGAGTTCCAGGAGTCCACCCTGCAACTCGACGGCAGCACGCAGGGAGCCCCCATCACCACCTACCGCCTGGCCATCGGCGACAAGGTCAACCACCTGGGTGAAAACCGCTTCGAACTGGCACGCAGCGGCGTCGAGATCACACGCATTCCGTAATGCAGTCCACAGTGTAACGGCCGCTTTCGTTCTGCAGGCCGTGCACGTCGGCGACAAAACCGGGGAAGCCCTGGTTGAACGCCCGGGCGAAGGCCAGGTAATCGAGTATCGAGCGGGTCGCCTCGGTGAACCGCTCCCCCGGCATGATCAACGGAATGCCGGGCGGGTACGGCACCAGCATTACCGCCGCCACCCGCCCCAGCAGCGCCTCGATCGGCACCGCCTCTACCTCGCCGCGCACCATCTGGTCATAGGCCCGGGCCGGGCTCACGGCCACCTCCGGCAAGCGCGTGAACAGCCGTTTCAGCTGCTTGGCCGTGGCATTGGTGCGGTAACAGCCATGCAACTGGTCGCACAGGTCGCGCAGGCCCATGCCCTGGTAGCGTGAGGCATCGACAGCTACCACACTGGGCAGGCAAGTGCTCAGGGCGGTATTACCGTCATAGTGGCGCTTGAACTCCAGCAACTCGGTGAGCAAGGTGCTCCACTTGCCCTTGGTGATACCCATGGAGAACAGCACCAGGAAGCTGTACAGGCCGGTTTTTTCCACCACCAGCCCCCGCTCCCAAAGGAACTTGCTGACCACCGCAGCCGGGATGCCATGCTCCCCCAACACCCCGCCCGCACTCAGGCCAGGCATCACCAGGGTCACCTTGAGCGGGTCCAGCAGCACATAGTCCTGCGCCACCTCGCCAAAGCCATGCCACTCCGCCCCCGGCTGCAGCAGCCAGCCCTGCGCGGCCAGGCAATGGATGCCTTCGGCGGTAGGCGGCTGCCAAATACTGAACCACCAGTCTTCCGCGGCAATGTGCTCGCGCAGGTTGGCCAGGGCCCGGCGAAAGCTTAGCGCCTCGTCAAACATCTCCTGCAGCAGCGAGCGCCCGGCCGGGCCTTCCATCATCGTCGAAGCCACGTCCAGCGAGGCGAGGATGCTGTATTGCGGCGACGTCGAGATGTGCATCATGAACGCTTCGTTGAAGCGGTCCCGGTCCAGCTGGCGCCTGGCCCCGTCCTGCACATGGATCATCGAGGCCTGGCTGAACGCGGCCAGCAGCTTGTGGGTGGAATGGGTGCTGAACACCAGTGGGCTGTCTGAGGCGCAGGCAGTGCCCATGGCATAGCGCCCGGTGAAGAACTCGTGAAACGCCGCATAAGCGAACCAGGCCTCGTCAAAGTGCAACACCTCGACACTGGCGCCCAGGGTCTGCTTGATCAGCCCGGCGTGGTAACACAGGCCGTCGTAAGTGGAGTTGGTCACCACTGCCAGCTTGATACGCTGCCCGCGATCACGGGCAAGCGGGTTGGCCTGGATCTTCGCCTGGATCGCCTCGGCGCTGAACTCGCTGAGCGGGATCGGCCCGATGATGCCCAGCTCGTTGCGCTCGGGGCACAGGTACAGCGGAATGGCACCGGTCATGATGATCGCGTGCACCACCGACTTGTGGCAGTTGCGGTCCACTAGCACCAGGTCGTCGCGGCCGACCATGGCATGCCAGACAATTTTGTTGGCCGTGGAGGTGCCGTTGATGACGAAGAACGTATGGTCGGCACCGAAGTTGAGCGCGGCCTTGGCCTCGGCTTCGGCCAGCGGGCCGGTATGGTCGAGCAGCGAGCCCAGCTCCGGCACGGAAACAGACAGGTCCGAGCGCAGGGTATTTTCCCCAAAGAACTGGTGAAAGGCCTGGCCGACCGGGCTTTTGCGGTAGGCCACGCCGCCACCGTGGCCTGGGGTGTGCCAGGAATAGTTGGACTGCGCGGTGTGTTGCACCAGGGCCTTGAAGAACGGTGGCAGCAGGCCATCGAGGTAGATGTGTGCGGCACGCGCCACCTGGCGGGCCAGAAACGGCACGGTATCCTCGAACAGGTAGAGGATGCCGCGCAGCTGGTTGAGCTCGCTCATGGCCTCGGCGGGGGCGTTTTCCAGGGTGACCTGCTCGCCCAGGGCGAAAATCGGCAGACTGGGTGCGCGCAGGCGGGCCAGGCGGATCAGCTCGGCCATGTTCTGCAGCAGGTGGGTATTCTCGCCGGCGCCTTCGGCGGCGATCAGCATGCAGGCCAGGCCGTGGTGGGTGGCGGCGACCAGGCGCGCTTCGGCGTAGTCGGCAGCCTTGATGATGGTGAAGCCGTCCTGGCCAAGCTCATCGGCAATGCCCCGCACACGCTCGCCGGCGACACTGTCGGCCTTGATGGCGCGGTGGACGATGAGGATGGGGAACTTGAGGTCCTTGTACATCAGGTGGCTACCTCCGAAGGACATGGCGTCCATTTCAGGGTAGTTGAGGTGTCTGACTCAAGTGTTGAGGTGGTGCGTAAATCGAGCGCCGCAGGTGTTCACCGAAACATTTTCAGCGCCTAGGAGATCGAGCGCCGTAGGTGTTCACCGCAACATTTTCAGCGCCTAGGAGATCGAGCGCCGCCCGCGCGGCGCTTCGCGGCTAAAGCCGCTCCTACGTTTGTTTCGGGCCAATTATGCCTGTGGGATTTGTGCGCGAACGCCTTGGCGCATGGCTCGATATCGCGTCGTACAAACAAGGCGGTCGCGCGCGCCTGGCACAGGCGATACTGGCCAGAAACAAACGTAGGAGCGGCTTTAGCCGCGAAGCGCCGCGCGGGCGGCGCTCGATCTCATAGGCGCTGAAAATGTTTCGGCGAACACTTGGCGGCGCTCGATCTCACAGGCGCCACACAACCCACGACAGACAAAACTAGCCAGCAGGCGCCTCGGTCAAAACCTGCCACATCGAAGGCCCACCCGCCGACTTGGCAACCGCCGCCAACCGCTCGGCATGCGCCTCAAGCTCTTCGGCACTGGCCATGATCACCCGCCCTGGCGCACGCCCGGTAATCCGGCGGATCTCGCTACCACCAGCCCCCTGCCCGTCACCTTCGGCATCTGCGCCATGCCCAGCCAGCGACAGGCTGGTCTGGCCACCGGTCATCGCCAGGTAGACGTCAGCCAGCAGTTCCGAGTCGAGCAGTGCGCCGTGCAGCTCACGGCCCGAGTTGTCGATGTCGTAGCGTTTGCACAGCGCATCCAGGCTGTTGCGCTGCCCCGGGTGGCGCGAGCGCGCCAGCAGCAAGGTATCGAGGATGGTGCAGTACTGCGAAGCGTCCGCGCGACCCTGCTGGCCCAGCAAGGCGAATTCGTTGTTGATGAAGCCAACGTCGAACGCCGCGTTGTGGATGACCAGCGTGGCGCCCTGGATGAACTCGAAGAACTCATCGGCAACATCACCAAAGCGCGGTTTGCCGACCAGGAAGGCATCGGTGATGCCGTGGACGTTGATCGCGCCCTCGTCACTCTCGCGGTCCGGCTGCAGGTAGACGTGGAAGTGCCGCCCGGTCAAGCGCCGGCCGATAACCTCGACACAGCCGATCTCGATGATGCGGTGTCCTTCGCCAACCGGCATACCCGTGGTTTCGGTATCGAGAATGACGAACCGTTTATCTTGCTGCTGCTCCACGCGGGGCGCTCCAACTTACATCAGTTACAAAGGCCGCGATTGTACCCCAGCTCAACGCTGGGCGCGCAGTTCATCGACCCCACGGTTGGCCAGCTGGTCGGCGCGTTCGTTGCCAGGGTGGCCGATATGGCCGCGCACCCACTTCCAGGTCACCTTGTGGCGGTTGACCTGCTCATCCAGCTGCTGCCACAGGTCGGCGTTCTTCACCGGCTCCTTGGCCGCGGTTTTCCAGCCGCGCTTCTTCCAGTTGACCATCCACTCGTTGATGCCCTTCATCACGTACTGCGAGTCGGTGGTCAACACCACTTCGCATTCGCGCTTCAACGACATCAGGCCCTGGATCGCCGCCATCAGCTCCATGCGGTTGTTGGTGGTATCACGCTCGCCGCCCCACAGTTCCTTCTCGACGCCCTTGTAGATCATCAGGACGCCCCAGCCACCCGGGCCTGGATTGCCCTTGCAGGCACCATCAGTAAACATCTCGACGCTATCGCTCATGTACCACTCTTGAATTCAGTGCTTGTCAGTATCGGGGTTGGCCGCGGTGCGGTTGACCTTGGCCAGTGGCAGCGGCAGCAGCTTGCCCATGGGTTCGCGGCGCTCCTGGCGCAACGGCCGCAGGCCGACCACCATCTTGCGCGCCACCAGCAGGTATACCCCGCCACCAGAGCCTTGCCAGTCGCCGGCCAGCCGTTCCCAGCCCTCCAGGCGTTGCTGCCAGGCCGGTGAGGCAAGCGGCGGACGATAGCACCCGAAGCGGCGTTTCTCCAGCGCGAAGCCCAGCAGGTTGAGCCAGTCGCCCACCCGCGACGGCGAGATGCAGCGGGCCTTGCGCAAGGCGCCATGGCTGAAGAAATGGCGCATGCCCCAGCTGCTCCACGGATTGATCCCGACGATCAGCAGGTGCCCGCCGGGGCGCACGGCGCTGGCCGCTTCGCGTAGCAGGCCATGCGGTGACAGGCAGAAGTCCAGGCCATGCTGCAGCACCACCACGTCAGCGGCGTGTTCGCTCAGCGGCCAGGCCTGCTCCTCGCACACAATCTCCACCCCTGGCAGCGGCGCGCCGAGGCGCACGTTGCGCTGCACCTGGGGGGCGCTGGGCGGTGGCTCGGCGCAGGGCCCATAGTGCACAAGGTAACCGCCGAAGAAGCGCCCGAGCTCTTCTTCCAGCAGTTTTTCCTCCTCTTTGAGTATCAGCTGGCCGAGTGGGCCGTTGAACCACTCACGGGCCAGGCTGATCAGCTTGACCCAGTCCGGGTCGGCCTGGGCAAAGGCTTGGTCGGTCATTGCGCTCTCCCTCGAAGGTTCTCGCACCGCGCCATCGCGGCTAAGATGCCCTCATGTGCCACGCTAGGCGAATCGGATCCGCACCATGATACAGATCGATGCTCTCCCCGCTTTCTCCGACAACTACATCTGGTTGTTACAGGATACTGCCAAACGCCGCTGCGCGGTGGTCGACCCGGGTGATGCCGGCCCGGTGGAACGCTGGCTGACAGCCAACCCCGAGTGGGTATTGAGCGATATCCTCATCACCCACCACCACAACGACCATGTCGGCGGTGTGGAACGGCTCAAGCAACTGACCGGCGCGCGGGTGTGCGGCCCGGCCAATGAGCGTATACCTTGCCGTGACCTCGCGCTTGGCGAAGGCGACCAGCTGAACGTGCTGGGCGTGACCTTCCAGGTGCTGGCGGTGCCCGGCCACACGCTGGGGCATATCGCGTTCTTCAGCGACCAGCCGGCAACACCCGTGCTGTTCAGTGGCGACACCCTGTTCGCCGCCGGTTGCGGGCGCATGTTCGAGGGTACCCCCGAACAGATGCAGCCCGCCCTCGCCCGCCTGGCGGCCCTGCCAGAGCAGACCGAGGTGTACTGCGCCCACGAATACACCCTCAGCAACCTGCGTTTCGCCAAGGCGGTGGAACCGACCAACCCCCACGTTCAGCAGCGCTTCGAGGACGTTACCCGTTTGCGCGCCGACAATCGCATCACCTTGCCATCAACGATTGGCCTGGAGCGCCTGACCAACCCCTTCCTGCGTACCTCTGAAACATTAGTTAAACAAAAAGCAGACGAATGGAAGGGACATTCAAACCCTACGCATGTCGCTGTTTTTGCTGCCTTGAGGTCTTGGAAGGACACCTTCTGATAACCTCAAGATATATCGCAAATGATGGTCAAAGGTTGACCAGGCCCGGAGCGGTTTCTAGAATCGCCGAAATTTTTCGCCCGGATACCTGTGTCAGCCGATGTCTTCCCGTAGCCGCAGAACCTCTCATTCCGTCGCCCTGACGCGCCTGGCCCAAGTCAGTGCGCTGGCCCTGGCCGCCACCTTGGTGGGCTGCCAGAGCACCCGTCAGCTCGACGAATCCGATAGCGTTCGCGCGCACAACTACCAGGCGCGGATCAAGCACAAGCCTGCCCCGCTGCTGGTCAAGCCGGCCGAGCAGGCGCCACAGGACGTATGGGAGCGCATGCGCCAGGGCTTTGCCCTGCAGGACAGCATCGACGTCAACCCGCGCATCGAGCAGCAGCGCTTGTGGTTCGCCAGCAACCCGACCTTCATCGAAAGCGCCGGCGAGCGTGGCAGCCTCTACCTGCACTACATCGTCGAGCGCCTTGAAGAGCGCGACATGCCGCTGGAGCTGGCCCTGCTGCCAGCCATCGAAAGCGCCTACAACCCAATGGCCTATTCACGTGCCAGCGCTGCCGGCATGTGGCAGTTCATGCCCGCTACCGGTCGCCACTTCAACCTGCGCCAGACCAACTTCTACGATGGCCGCCGCGATGTCACCGCGTCGACCAACGCAGCGCTGGACTATTTGACCCGCCTGCACGACATGTTCAACGGTGACTGGCTGCTGGCCCTGGCGGCCTACAACGCCGGCGAAGGCACGGTCAGCCGCGCCATCGAGCGCAACGAACGGCTTGGCCTGCCAACCGACTACTGGAACCTGCCGCTGCCGCAGGAAACCCGTGACTACGTGCCCAAGCTGCTGGCCTTGTCGCAGGTGGTACTTACGCCTGAAGCCTATGGCGTGAACCTGAACCCGATCGCCAACGAGCCCTACTTCGAGGCGGTGGCCATCAACGACCGCCTCGACCTGTCGCGGGTGGCGGCGTTTGCCAATATCGACGAAGACGAGCTGATCCAGCTCAACCCGGCGTTCAAAAAACGCATGACCGTGGACGGCCCGAAGCAGTTGCTGGTACCGACTGCCAAAGCGCAACTGCTGAGCGACAGCCTGTCCAACCTCAAGCCCGAGCAGCTGGTCAGCCTGCAGCCGAACAAGGCCGTATTCGCCCGCGCCGTGGCCGAAACCAAAGCGCCGGCGGCGGCACGCAGCTACCGGGTCAAGCGCGGCGACAACCTGGTTGCCATCGCCAAGGCCAACCGCGTTTCGGTCAAGGACATCAAGCGCTGGAACCGCCTGTCCGGCAGCAACCTGCGCGCCGGCCAGGTGCTGGCCCTGCGCGGTGGCAATGCACCGAGCGCAGCCGGCAACCGGGTAGCTGCCTCCGCGCAGCGCTCCACCCAATACAAGGTGCGCAAAGGTGATTCGCTGTACCTGGTGGCCAAGCGCTTCAATGTGGAAATGAAGCACCTCAAGCGCTGGAACCCCCGCAGCGGCCACGCCCTCAAGCCAGGCCAGACCCTGACCGTCTACCTCTCGCATTGATGTAGTTACAGGGGCTGCTTTGCAGCCCATTCGCGGGCACGCCCGCTCCCCCAGCTTTTTCACAGCCATCAAGGCCGATGCTGTACCTGTGCAGGCTGTGTGAAAACCTGAAATTTTGAGCCAGCTCCTGCAAAATGCCCCGCATCAACGATGCGGGGCATTTTTCATGGCGTACATCCAGGGTGA
>NZ_JBIVIF010000010.1:123145-167934 GCF_044749595.1 Pseudomonas sp. NPDC089392 | reverse complement strand
CCATCAGGCCGGCGGCGCCGACCTTGGCGGCGTGGGCGGCGTGCGAGACCGCTTCACGGGTGTTCACCGCGCCAGTGCCGACAATGGTCGGGATGCCGGCAGCCACCAGGCGTGCCACGCCTTCCTGGCGCTCGGCCTCGGTCAGCAGCGGCCAGTCGCCCATCGAACCGCAGTACACCACAGCGCTCATGCCGGCCTCGATCAGTTCGCGACCCTTGCGTACCAGGGCGTCGAAGTCCGGCTTGCGCTCGGCGGTGCACGGGGTCATCAGGGCGGGCATGGTGCCGGTGAAGATGTTGTTGGTCATTGTTGTTACTCCTCGCGAAAATCGGTTTGGTAAAAAAGCCGGGGGCTCAGATGCCCCAGGCGAACGGGTCCTGTTCGTCGATCAGCAGGGTGCTGTCGGCGGTCATGTAGGCGCGGCCGGTGATGAACGGGCGAATGCGTTCGCCGTCGCGCTCATAGCGGCCATGGAACTGGCTGCCGGTGATGCTGGCCTGTACCCAGGTCTGGCCTTCGGCAAGCTTGCCGTCGGCGGCCAGGCAGGCCAGCTTGGCGCTGGTGCCGGTGCCGCACGGTGAGCGGTCGTAGGCCTTGCCAGGGCACATCACGAAGTTGCGGCTGTCGGCGTTGGCGTCGTCGGCAAACAGCTCGACGTGGTCGATGGGCGCGCCGTTTTCGCCGGTGATGCCCTGGGCTTCGAGGGCCTTGAGCATGGCCCAGGTGTACTCGGTCAGTGCCTCGCGGTTATCCAGCTCGATGCGCTGGCCGTGCTCGGAAACCAGGAAGAACCAGTTGCCGCCCCAGGCGATATCGCCGCGCACCACGCCATGGCCGGGCACGTCCACCGCCACCTGCTGGCGGTAGCGGTAGGAGGGCACGTTGCCTACGGTGATGGCGCCGTCTTCATCCAAGGTGGCGCTGACCTGGCCGACCGGGGTGTCGATCTTGTGTACGCCCGCTGTGATCAGGCCCAGGTGCTGCAGCGAGGCGACCAGGCCGATGGTGCCGTGGCCGCACATGTTCAGGTAGCCGGCGTTGTTGAAGAAAATCACTCCACAGGTGGCGTCGGCCGACACTGGCGGGCAGTACAGCGCGCCGACCAGCACATCGTTGCCGCGTGGCTCCAGCAGGCAGGCGCGGCGCCATTGATCGTGCAGCTCGCGCAATTCGTCGCGTTGCTCGGCCATGCTGCGGCCGTGCAATATGGGGAAGCCATTCATCACCAGGCGGGTGGGCTCGCCGCCAGTGTGGGAGTCGATGACGTGAATCTGTTTCATGGGCTTGTCCCTTGCGTAAAAGATCAGGAAGCGACTGCGGCAGGGCGGCCGGCGTAGCTTTCAGCGGAGGCTTCACTTTCATCCTCGCCTTCCAGGCGCACCAGATGGGCAGGCACGCCAGTGGCCGCACCCCAGTAGTAGATGCCCAGGGCGCAGACGGCCACGGCCACGGTGTCGAACGGGTGGCCGAGTACCCCCAGGCCGCCGAAGCTGCCCAGCCACGACAGCAGGATGGTCACCGCGTAGAAGCCGATCAGCCACGCCGACGAGCGTACTTGCTGGGCCAGCGACAGGTGCTGGGTCGGCACGAAGCGGCCGCACAGCAGGTACAGCACGAACATCACGATCTGCAGGGCCAGCAGCCACGACACGGTGTTCCAGCCCGACCAGTACACGATCAGCGCGGCGATGATGAACGACAGCGGGCCGAGCACACCCATGCCCTTGACCCGGAACGGGCGCGGCATGTTTGGGGCGTTGCGGCGCAGGGCGGCGACGGTGACCGGGGCCACGGCGTAGCTCAGTACCAGGGCGGCGGACACCACGTTGATCAGCGCTTCCCACGACGGGAACGGCAGGGTCCAGAACACCGACAGGCCGAAGGTCAGCCACAGCGCCGGGCGCGGGATGCCGGATTCCGCGTCGATGCGGGTGAAGTACTTGAAGAAGGTGCCGGTTTGCGCCCAGCCATAGACCACGCGCGGGGTGGCGTTCATGTAGATGTTGCCGCAGCCGCTGGGCGAGATCACCGCGTCGGCCACCACCAGGTAGGACAGCCAGCCCACACCCAGGGCCAGGGCGATGTCACGGTAGGGCAGGGCCAGTTCCTTGGTCACGCTGGCCCAACCGTTGGCCAGCATCTCGGTAGGTACGCTGCCGAGGAAGGCCAGCTGCAGCAGGGCGTAGATGGCAGTGGACAGCAGTACCGAAAGGATCAGCGCAATCGGGATGGTGCGCTGCGGGTTCTTCACCTCGCTGGCCACCGAAATGATTGGCGTCAGGCCCAGGTAGGCGAAGATGATGCCACCGGCCGACACGGCCATTTCCACGCCAGACAGGCCGAACGGGGCAAAGCCCTGCACGGTGAAGTTCTCCGGCTTGAAGAAGGTGAACAGCACGCCGATCACCAACAGCGGCACGATGAACTTGAACACGCTGACCAGGTTGTTGGCCTTGGCGAAGGTTTTCACGCTGCGGTAATTGAGGAAGAAGAATAGCCCCAGCAAGGCGAACTGCACCAGCCAGCCGAGCATGGTCGGGTCGCTGGAGCCAGCCTTGGTCAGCCCGGGGAACCAGGCGGCGGCGTATTGGCGCGAGGCGACCACTTCAATGGCGATCAGGCTGGAAAAGGCAATCAGGGTGATGAAGCCCATCAGGTAGCCGAGCAGCGGGCCGTGCGAGTACACCGGGTAGCGCACCACACCACCGGCACGGGGCAGCGCGGCGCCCAGCTCGCAGTAGACGATGCCCAGCAACAGCACGGCGAAACCGCCGAGGAACCAGGAGAGGATGCCGGCCGGGCCGGCGATGGCTGACACGTGGCTGGCGGCGAACAGCCAGCCAGAGCCGAAGATGGCACCTAGGCCGATGAAGGTGAGGTCCAGCAGTGATAACTGTTTCTTGAATTTGCCTGACATGGGTTCGCCTTTTTGTTGGTTATTGGATAGGCAGGTCTGATGTCACGAGATGCGGCTTTTTGGGCCGCGCTCTTGTAGGACTTGGGCGGCTTGCGTGGGGCATAGAGTGGACCGATCGGGGCGGCGGTTCTTGATGGTTTTCTGCAAGGGGGATGACGAAATCGGCACAGTTGCTGAAAAACAGTGGCAGGCGGGAAGGGTGGGGAATAGGCTGTAAGCCCTACCCCGTAAGGGTTGCAGATATGTAATCGCAGTGCCGGCCTCTTCGCGGGTGAACCCGCTCCTACAAGGACCTCTCTGCCCTCTGGACCTGAGCGCTCCTTTGTAGGAGCGGGTTTACCCGCGAAGAGGCCAGCACAGCAAACAGAGATAGGGCAGATGACCGACACCCCCCTGGCAACCCTCTACCAATCCCTGGACCAGCACCGCCCCGCCTCCCTCGAGGCCCTGCTGGCCGGTGTAGCGCTGTTGCTGCCAATCCTCGACGCCATCCCCAGCGCCGCGATCTTCATCAAGGACCCCGACGCCCGCTACGTGCTGGCCAACAACACCCTGGTCCAGCGCTGCGGCCTCAAGCGCCTGCAACCGCTGCTGGGCAAGACCAGCGCCGAAGTGTTCCCGGCACAGCTGGGCCCCGGCTACACCGAGCAGGACCGCCGCGTGCTCAAGGAGGGGTTGGTTTTGGAAGACCAGCTGGAGCTGCACTTGTACGGCAGCCGCGAGCCCGGCTGGTGCCTGACCCACAAGCGCCCGCTGTACAACCGAGAGGGGCAGATCATCGGCCTGGTCGGTATTTCGGTCGACCTGCAGTCAGCTGCCGACACCCACCCTGCGTACCAGCGCTTGGCCGCCGTGGATGAGCACATTCGCCGGCATTTCCACCAGCCGATCAGCATGGGCGATCTGACCCGCATCGCCGGTATTTCCGTGGCCCAACTGGAGCGCTACTGCAAGCGGGTGTTTCACCTCACGCCGCGGCAGATGATCCACAAGGCGCGCCTGGAGCACGCCCACCGGCTGCTGCATTCGGCGCTGCCAATCACCGAAGTAGCGATGTGCTGCGGCTACACCGACCACAGCGCCTTCAGCCGCCAGTTCAAGCAACTGACCGGCTTCACCCCGCGCCAGTATCGCCAGGCGACCGCTGATCAAGTGGCCTGAAACAGCGCCCGCGCCTCGGCAAAGCACTGCTCGGCAATCGCCGAACGCGGTTCGCTGCGGCGCAGCAGCAGGCCAACCGGGCTGTGGATGGCGGCGTCGGCCACCGGCAGGATGCGCAGGTGTTCGCTGAGGTCTTCCAGGCCGCAGTCCAGCGGCATGATCGCGCAGCACATGCCCGTGTTGATGGCCTGGATCAGCTGGAAGCTTGAGTCGCTCTCCAGTACCGAATTGGGCTCCAGGCTACGGCTGCGGAAGCTCAGGTCCAGCGACTGGCGGTAGTGCATGCCTTTGCTCAGCAGGCCCAGCGGGATGTCGCCGAGCTCGTCCCAGCGCAGGGTATCGCTGGCAAACTGGAAGTGCCGAGTGTCGTGCAGCAGGCCCATGGTGGTGGTGCCCAGTTCGATCACTTCGAAGAAGCTGGTGTTGACCTGGTCCAGGTAGCAGATGCCCAGGTCGAGCTGATTGCGGCTGAGCCCGTCGATGATCTGCTCCGAGCTCAGCGAACTGAGCTGGAAGTGCAACTCTGGGTATTTTTCGCGTAGCGGCAGCAGCAAGTGCATGGGGTTGAAGCTGGCAAGCGGCACCGTGCCCAGGCGCAGGCTGCCGACCACCTGGCCACGGCAGCTGGCGGCTTCGGCCTGCAGGCCGTCGTGGGCGGCGAGCAGGGTGCGGGCCCAGGCCAGGATGCGTTCGCCTGCTTCGGTGAAACCCTCGAAGCGCTGGCCGCGCTTGACCAGCACCAGGTCCAGCTCGTCCTCCAGGTTGCGCAGGCGCATGGACAGCGTCGGCTGGGTGATATGGCACAGCGCCGCCGCCTGGCCGAAGTGGCGGGTCTGGTCGAGGGCGATGAGGAATTTGAGCTGCTTGATGTCCATGGAAATGCCTGGCGTCTGGTTGTGCAGACCTTAACCTACGTCTGCGATAGATGTCATTGATCGGCCGGTATGCCATAACGATTGGACGGCCCTGGGGTCATGCCTCTAGCGTGGCGACAATACCCTCCAAGGAGCCTTACCGTGCGCGTCCAACCCGATGCGGTTTTCGTACCGCTGAACATCGCCGTGCTGACCGTCAGCGACACCCGTACCTACGACAATGACACCTCCGGCGAGCTGCTGGCCAGCCGCTCGGTGGAGATCGGCCACCGCTTGGTGGCGCGGGCGCTGCTCAAGGACGACCTGTACAAGATCCGCGCCCAGGTCGCTACCTGGATTGCCGACGAGCAGGTGCAGGTGGTGCTGATTACCGGTGGTACCGGTTTTACCGGCCGCGACAGCACACCAGAGGCGGTCGAGTGCCTGCTGGACAAGCGCATCGATGGTTTTGGCGAGCTGTTCCGGGCCTTGTCGATTCTGGACATCGGCACCTCGACGGTGCAGAGCCGGGCATTGGCGGGGCTGTCCAACCGCACGCTGGTGTGCTGCCTGCCGGGTTCTACCGGGGCCTGCCGTACGGCGTGGGAGGGGATCCTGGCGGAGCAACTGGATGCGCGGCACCGGCCGTGCAACTTCGTCAAGCACCTGCTGCCGATCGAGGCCTGTGGCAGCCGGGGTTGATCTTCAGCCTGTACCGGCCTCTTCGCGGGTGAACCCGCTCCTACAACGACCCCACAGGTTTCAAACCCTGCGCTGCACCTTGTAGGAGCGGGTTCACCCGCGAAGAGGCCGGCACAGGGCAGCACATATGCTCAGCTCAACACATACCCCACCGGCAACAACGCCGGTGGCAACTGCTGTTCCCCCAAACCCGCCAAAATATCCCGCTCCACAGTCCGCACCATGGCATCGGTCGGCAAGTCGTTCTCATCGCGCCCAAACGGATCTTCCAGCTCATTGCCAATCGCATCCAGCCCGAAGAACGTATACCCCACGATGGTGGTGAACAGCGGCGCCAGCCAGCCCAGTGGCTCGGCCAGGGCAAACGGCAGCAGAATGCAGAAGATGTAGATGGTGCGGTGCAGCAACAGCGTGTAGGGGAACGGCAATGGCGTGCCCTTGATCCGTTCGCAGGTGGCTTGCACTTCGGTCAGGCCCACCAGCCGCTGCTCAAGCACGCTGTAGCGCCAATCACTGATCTGCTGCTGTTCGGCCAGGCGCGAGCAGTGCCCGCCAATTTCACGCAGGATACCGTCGCACACATTGTGCGGGCTGATCGCATCTGCCCGCGTCAGCCAGCGCTTGGCAGCCGCCAGCTCGTCCTCGTTACGCAGCCGCGCATTCAGCGCATGAGCGAAACCGCACAAGCCGCGCAGCAGTTCGTTACGCAGGCCTTCATCGGCAATCACCACGCTTTCACGCACGAACGAGCGAGTTTCGATAATCAGCTTGCCCCACGCCTTGCGGCCCTCCCACCAACGGTCATAACAGGCGTTGTTGCGAAAGCTCATGAAGATCGACAACGACAGGCCCAGCAAGGTGAACGGCGTGGCACTGACCGGGTAGAAAAACGCCGGGTAGTGGCGCTCGACCAGCACGATCAGCGCGGCCAGCAGGGTAACCATCAGGCAGCGCAGGGCAATGCGCTTGACGATCGAACCCTTGAGGGTGAACAGCACACGCAGCACATCGGGGGTGGGGTGGACGATCATGGAAATCCAGAGACGGCCGCTCAGCCGCCGGTCATGTTCATGAAGCGCAGGATCTGCACGTCGCCACCGACTTCGAAGTGATGGCGGTAGGGTTTCAGGTGCAAGGAGTCGCGGATGGCCTTTTCCAGGCGTTCGGGGTTGCCGGGGTGGGCGCGCAGCACTTGCTTGAGGTCTACCGAGTGTTCATTACCCAGGCACAACAGCAAGCGGCCCTCGACGGTCAGGCGCACGCGGTTGCAGGTGGCGCAGAAGTTGTGGCTGTGCGGCGAGATGAAGCCGACCCGGGTGTTGGCGGCTTCGGCCAGGCGCCAGTAACGGGCCGGGCCGTGGGATGATTCGGTCGATTCGACCAGGGTGAACTGTTCGGCCAGCAGCTCGCGTACTTCATCGCTGGAGCAGAACGACTCGCCGCGCTCATGTTCGCTGATTACCCCCAGCGGCATTTCTTCGATGAAGGTGATGTCCAGTTCGCGGTCGATGGCAAAGCGCACCAGGTCGACCAGCTCGTGGTCGTTGCGGCCCTTGAGCACCACGCAGTTGAGCTTGGTGCGCTTGAAGCCGGCCTGGCGTGCGGCGTCGATGCCGGCGATCACCTGGTGCAGGTCGCCGGTGCGGGTCAGCTGCTTGAAGCGGTCGGCGTCCAGGCTGTCGAGGCTGATATTCAGGCGCGTTACGCCGGCGTCGAACAGCGGCTGGGCCAGGCGGTGGAGTTGCGAGCCGTTGCTGGTCAGGCACAGCTCACGCAGGCCGGGCAGGGCGGCGATGCGCCCGCACAGGTCGACGATGCCCTGGCGTACCAGCGGCTCGCCGCCGGTCAGGCGGATCTTGCGGGTACCGAGGGCGACGAAGCGCTCGGCCACCAGGAACAGTTCTTCGAGGCTGAGGATTTGCTGGCGCGGCAAAAACTGCATGTCTTCGGCCATGCAGTACACGCAACGGAAGTCGCAGCGGTCAGTGACCGACATCCGCAGGTAGTCGATTTTCCGGTTGAAGCCGTCGATCAGGGCCCGGCTGTTCTGTTCCACGTTCGCGCTCGAATGGGTAGGGACACAACTCCAAGCTATAACCTGGCCGCAGGGCCGTCAAATTGCTTTGCCCGACTGCTTGATTGGTGGGCTCTATCACTTGGCACAGCATCTTCAGCGCCTGTGAAATCGAGCGCCGCGCGGGCGGCGCTCGATCTCACAGGCGCTGAAGATTTTGTGACAGGCACCTGGCAGCCCCAACACCCCTCCAGCCCCCTACCCATGATCGAAACTGCTTATCACGCCGTAAGATCTTTCGATTGGACGGCTCTAGCTCACGCTCCATACGCTGAATAAAAGCATCGAAGCGTGAGGATTCATCGCATGAGCCAGGACGAACACATCAGGGACTATAAAGGCGCCGCCGCCGGCTGGGGGGCGCTCAAGAGCGTGACCAAGAGCTGGCTGGGCAGCGAAAACGCCTTCAAGAACCTGCGGGCCATGCTCAAGACCAACCAGAACGGCGGCTTCGACTGCCCCGGCTGCGCCTGGGGCGAGTCGCCGGAAAGCGACATGGTCAAGTTCTGCGAAAACGGCGCCAAGGCGGTCAACTGGGAAGCCACCGGCCGCTCGGTGGACCCGGCATTCTTCGCCAAGTACAGCGTCAGCGCACTGAAGGACCAGACGGACTACTGGCTCGAATACCAGGGCCGCCTCACGCACCCGATGCGTTACGACGCCGCCACCGACCACTATGTCGAAACCACCTGGCAAGAAGCCTTCGAACTGGTCGCCAAACACCTGCGTGCGCTGCAGTCGCCGGATGAGGCCGAGTTCTACACATCGGGCAGGGCCAGCAACGAGGCGGCGTTCCTCTACCAGCTGTTCGTGCGCGCCTACGGCACCAATAACTTCCCCGACTGCTCGAACATGTGCCACGAAGCCAGCGGTGCGGGCATGTCGGAAACCCTGGGGGTGGGCAAGGGCACTGTAGTGTTCCATGACCTGGAGCTGGCCGACGCGATCTTCGTCATCGGCCAGAACCCCGGTACCAACCACCCGCGTATGCTCGAACCGCTGCGCGAGGCGGTCAAGCGTGGTGCCCAGGTGGTCTGTTTCAACCCGCTCAAGGAGCGCGGCCTGGAGCGTTTCCAGCACCCGCAGCACCCGTTCGAAATGCTCAGCAACGGCTCCGAGCCGACCTCCAGCGCCTACTTCCGCCCGGCCCTGGGTGGCGACATGGCGGCCATGCGCGGCATCGCCAAGTTTCTCTTGCAATGGGAGCGCGAAGCCCAGGCCAAGGGCGAGCCGGCGGTGTTCGACCATGCCTTCATCGCCGAGCATACCAGTGGCGTCGATGACTACCTGGCAGCGGTGGACGCTACCCCCTGGGAGCACATCGTCAAGCAGTCGGGCCTGACCCTGGCCGAGATCGAGCTGGCTGCGCGCATGTACCGCAAGGCCGAGCGGGTGATCATGTGCTGGGCCATGGGCGTTACCCAGCACCGCCACTCGGTGCCGACCGTGCAGGAAATCGTCAACCTGCAACTGCTGCGTGGCAACGTCGGCAAGCCCGGCGCCGGGCTGTCGCCGGTGCGCGGCCACAGCAACGTGCAGGGCGACCGCACCATGGGCATCGACGAAAAGCCCAAGGCGGCGCTGCTCGATGCCATCGAAAAACGTTTCCAGTTCCGTGTGCCGCGTGCCCACGGGCACAACGCGGTGCTGGCGATCAAGGCCATGGAAGAAGGGCGGGCCAAGGTCTTCGTCGCCTTGGGCGGCAACTTCGCCCAGGCCACCCCAGACACCCCGCGCACCCACGCGGCGCTGCAGAACTGCGCGCTGACCGTGCAGATTTCCACCAAGCTCAACCGCTCGCACCTGGTCACCGGCCGCGATGCGCTGATTTTGCCGTGCCTGGGCCGCACTGAAATCGACCTGCAGAGCGAAGGGCCGCAAGGCGTGACCGTGGAAGACACCTTCAGCATGGTGCACATCTCCAACGGCCAGTTGCGCCCGCGCTCGCCGCACATGCGCTCGGAGCCGTGGATTGTCGCTGGCATGGCCAAGGCCACGCTGGGCAACCAGCCGATCGACTGGGAATATGCAGTGGCCGATTACAACCGTATTCGCGACATGATCGCTGACGTTATCCCTGGGTTCACCGATTTCAATGAACGCCTGAATAGCCCAGGCGGTTTCCACCTGGGCAACAACGCTGCCGACCGCAACTTCCGCACGGCCACGGGCAAGGCCCGCTTCATGCCCCATGCGCTGCCCGAGGAGTTGATCAACGCCAAGGTGCTGGCCCGTGGCGACAAGCCCGACCTGATCCTGCAGACCTTGCGTTCGCACGACCAGTACAACACCACCCTGTATGGCCTGGACGACCGCTACCGTGGGGTGTTCGGCCTGCGTGAAGTGGTGTTCGTCAACGAGGCCGACATCCGCCGGCTGGGCTTCGAGCCGGGTGAGCAGGTGGACCTGGTGTCGCTATGGGAGGATGGCGTGGAGCGGCGGGTGTCGGGGTTCCGCCTGGTGGCCTATGACGTGCCGGAAGGGCAGGCGGCGGCGTATTACCCGGAGACAAACCCGCTGGTGCCGCTGGAGAGTTATGGCGAGGGGACTTATACCCCGACCTCGAAGTTTGTGGCGATCAAGGTGGAGAAGGCCAAGGCTGGTAACCGGATTGCGGCGGTGTTGGCCTCGGATTGATGGGTTGCCTGTAAGGGCCTCTTCGCGGGTGAACCCGCTCCTACAAGGATCACTACAGCCCTGAGACCTGTGGTGATCCTTGTAGGAGCGGGTTCACCCGCGAAGAATCCACCACCGATTCAGGAACGGTTCACCGGGTAGGCCGTGGTGTACTTCATCTGCTCCATGGCAAAACTGGAGGTGATATTGGAAAGCCCATCAGTACTGGTAATCAGCTTTTTGTAAAACCGGTCATACGCCGCAATGTCCCCCACCACCACCCGCAGCATGTAATCCCAGTCCCCCGACATGCGGTAGAACTCCATCACTTCCTCGAACCCGGTCACCGTCGCGGCAAACTGCTCCAGCCAGGCGCTGTCGTGGCGCTGGGTCTTGAGCTGGACGAACACGGTAAGCCCCAAACCCAGCTTTTCCGGGTCGAGCAGGGCGACACGGCCGACAATGTAGCCGTCTTCCTCCAGGCGCTTGACCCGCTTCCAGCACGGCGTGGTGGACAGGTTGACGGCCTCGGCCAGGTCCTTCAGCGAGATCGAGGCGTCGCGCTGTAGCAGGGTGAGAATGTGCTGGTCGAAACTGTCCATATCGCGCGTTGGCCGTGCAGAAAAATATTTCACAGATTACCCCAAGGCCAGAAGATTTGGGTTGTGCGATAGTTGCAGCCTTAATTCTGCCAATGGGCCTGACCATGTCCGACAAGCCGCGCAATTTCGCCACCCGTACCATCCACGCCGGCGAGCAGTTCAGCGTCGCCGATAACGCCATTTTTCCGGCCATCGTCACCGCCAGTTCGTTCACCAAACGCAGCCTGGACGACAAACCGGAGTACTCCTACAGCCGCGTCGGCAACCCCACCCGGCATGCCTACGAGACCTGTGTCGCGGCGCTGGAAGAAGGCGTGGGTGCAGTCGCCTGTGCCTCTGGCGTGAACGCCACCGCCACGGTGCTGGAACTGCTGCCCAAGGATGCCCACGTGGTGGTGATGAACGGCGTGTACGGTGGCACCTTCCGCATCCTCGAAGACTACCGCAGCCACACCTCTGGCCTGACCACCACCTATGTCGACCTTAACGACCTCGATGCGGTGGCCGCTGCCATCAAGCCGGAAACCCAGCTGATCTGGATCGAATCACCGACCAACCCGTTGCTGCACCTGGTCGACATCAAGGCGGTGTGCGACTTGGCCAAGGCGCGGGGCATTCTCACCTGCATCGACAACACCTTCTGCTCGCCCTGGAACCAACGCCCGATCACCCTGGGCGTGGACCTGGTGATGCACTCGGCCAGCAAGTACATCGGCGGTCACTCCGACCTGACCGGTGGCGTGGTGGTGGCGGCCAATGATGCGCTGCTGGCACGCCTGCGCCGCATCAGCATGGCGATTGGCGCGGTGCAAGGGCCGTTCGACTGCTACCTGGCCTTGCGCGGCCTGAAGACCCTGGATGTGCGCATGGAGCGCCAGTGTGCCAACGCCCTGCAGGTAGCGCGCTTCCTCGAAAACCACGCACAGGTCGAGCAGGTGTATTACCCGGGGCTGGAAAGCCACCCGCAGCATGAACTGTGCAAACGCCAGATGCGCAGCGGTGGGGCGGTGGTGGCGATGAAGGTCAAGGGCGACCGCGCTGCGCTGAACCGCCTGGTGGAGGCGCTGCAGATCTTTGTGCTGGCCGACTCGCTGGGCGGGGTGGAAAGCATGATCAACCACTCCTGGAGTATGTCGCACTGCTCGTTGAGCCCGGAGCAGAAGGGCGTGATGGGGATCAGCGAGAACCTGCTGCGGCTGTCGGTGGGGATCGAGGATTACCGCGACCTGGTCGAGGACCTGGATGGGGCGTTGAACGCGCTGGTTGTTGTGTAAGGGCTGCCGGCCTATTCGCGGGTGAACCCGCTCCTACATCGGACCGCGTACCTTGTAGGAGCGGGTTTATCGAGGCGTCGAACCGCCGCGAATAGGCCAGTAGCTTCAATGAATTCCTGTCAGGATTTCGGCGGATGAATGATCCGTTCGATCTTGTCCTTGATCAGCAACCGCTCCTTGCGCAGGCGGTTGACGGCCTCGTCGTTGGTACCGTTGCCTTCGGCGGCTACCACCTCCTTGTCCTTGGCGTTGTATTCCTTGTGCAGTGAATGCAGCGCCTGGTCCTTGTCCATGAGCGCCTGGAATGCGTCAGCGGTAACGTGCAGGTCAGCGAGCAGATCATGCGGAACTGGCATTTCTTCACCTCTGTCAGGGTTGTCGGTAAGGTCCTGACCTCTGAGGATAGCCGCCTTTGCGCAGGCCGGTGATGGCGGCCTGGCTGAACGGCAGCTGAAAGAAACGCAGATGAGCGCCAAAAGATGCCCCTTCACGAAATTGTTACCATCTTTTTCACAAAAAATTGATGACGCGCTTTCTAGAGTTCGCCCAACTTTCCCACGGTGCCATCTGGCCTGGGGGTTGATAATCACTCTTGATTGCGAACGCTGATGCTCAACTTCAAATCCCTGCGGACTGAATGGGTCACGCTGCTGGCCAGCCTTTACCTGCTGATTGGCTTCAACATGTTCCTTTGGGGGCACCTGCAAGAGATCGTGCCCGCCGGCCTGTCGGGGCTTTGGCTGAGCCTGGCGTTCGCCGTGCTGATGTTGTTCGCGTTCAACCTGATACTGACGCTGTTTGCCTTCCGTTATGTATTGAAACCGTTATTGATCATCTTGTTCTTGAGTGGCGCGGGCGTCGCTTACTTCATGAACCGGTACGGTGTACTTATTGATGCCGGCATGTTCCGCAATATGGCAGAGACCAATGTTTCGGAAGTGCGCGACCTGATGTCGTTCAAGTTTGCCGCTTATATCCTGCTGCTCGGTGTGCTGCCTTCGATACTGCTGTGGAAGGCCAAGATCGCCTACCGCCCCTGGCACCGCGAGCTGCTGGGCAAGCTGGTGGTCAGTGGTGCCTGCGTAGTGGCCCTGGGCTCGGTGGCGCTGGTCAACTACCAAGGCCTGTCGTCGCTGTTTCGCAACCACCACGAACTGCGCCTGATGCTCACCCCCAGCAATATCGTCGGTGCCTCCATTGGTTATGTCAGCGAGCGCGTCGGTACGGCATCGCGCCCGTTCCAGAGTTATGGCGAAGATGCCAAGCGTGATGTTGCCTGGCAGAAGCATGAGCGCAAGTCGCTGACCGTGCTGGTGGTGGGTGAAAGTGCCCGGGCAGACCATTTTGGTGTGCTGGGCTATGACCGCGATACCACGCCGAACCTTGCCAAGGAGCAGGGCCTGCTGGCGTTTTCCGACGTGCACTCGTGCGGCACGGAAACCGCCGTCTCGGTGCCGTGCATGTTCTCTGGCATGAAACGCAAGGACTACGATGCCCGCGTGGCGAAGAACCGCGAAGGCCTGCTGGATATCCTGCAGCGTGCCGGCCTGGCCGTGCAGTGGCGCGATAACCAGTCGGGTTGCAAGGGCACTTGCGACCGCGTTCAGTTCATCGATGTGAGCAACCTCACCGACCCGCAGCTGTGCGCCAATGGCGAATGCCATGACCAGATCCTGCTGCAAGGCCTGGACCAACTGATCGACAACCTCGACAAGGATACCGTGCTGGTGCTGCACCAGATGGGCAGCCACGGCCCTGAGTACTTCAAGCGTTACCCGGGCGCCGACCAGCGCTTCACCCCGGTATGCCAGAGCAACGCGCTGGACCAGTGCAGCGAGCAGGAAATCATCAACGGCTACGACAATACCCTGGCCTACACCGACAAGGTGCTGGCGTCGCTGATCGACACCCTGCGCAGCAAGCAGGACAAGGTCGACACGGCGATGATCTACCTGTCCGACCATGGCGAGTCGCTGGGCGAGTACAACCTGTTCCTGCACGGCACGCCGTACGCCATCGCCCCCGAGCAGCAGAAGCACGTGCCGCTGCTGACCTGGTTCTCCGACAGCTACAAGGAGGACTTCGGCGTCGACACCGACTGCCTGGCCAAGCTCAGCGATGCCCCGCTGTCGCAGGACAACCTGTTCCACTCGATGCTCGGCCTGCTGCAGGTACACACCGAGGTCTACCAGCAGTCGCTGGACATGTTCGCCAGCTGCCGGCCTTGGCTGGCGGCCAAGCGCTAAGCCTATGTCTGTACCCGGCCCCTGTAGGAGCAGCCTTGTGCTGCGAAGAGGCCGGTACAGCCAATACAGCCTGATGATCAATGCACCGACCCTTTCGCAGCACAAGGCTGCTCCTACAAAAGGTGCCGGTGCCGCACCGTTTATCTATTCCAAGGATGGCCCGGGTTTCACCAGCAGTGCCCGCGCCGTATATACTGCGCGCCAATGTTAGTGGGAGAGCCTCGTGGCCATCGAAATACACTGGATCCGTGACGACCAGAGCCTGGCCGAACACTGCCGCGACTGGCACCAACTGCCCTTCGTCGCCGTCGATACCGAATTCATGCGGGTCGACACCTTTTACCCGAAAGCCGGGCTGATCCAGATCGGCGACGGCCAGCGGGCCTTCCTGATCGACCCGCTGCTGATCGACAACTGGCAACCCTTGGCCGACCTGCTGGAAGACAGCGGCGTGGTCAAGGTGCTGCATGCCTGCAGCGAAGACCTCGAAGTGCTGCTGCGCCTGACCGGCAAGCTGCCCCAGCCGCTGTTCGACACGCAGCTGGCCGCCGGCTACCTGAACCTGGGCTTCTCCATGGGCTATTCGCGCCTGGTGCAGGAAGTGCTGGGAATCGAGCTGCCCAAGGGCGAAACCCGCTCCGACTGGCTGCAGCGCCCGCTCTCGGAAACCCAGGTCAGCTATGCCGCCGAGGATGCCGTGCACCTGGCCGAGCTGTTCACCGAGCTGCGCCCGCGCCTGAGTGACGACAAGTACGCCTGGGTGCTGGAAGACGGCGCCGAGCTGGTCGCCCAGCTGCGCCGCGAAGTCGAGCCCGAAAGCCTGTACCGCGACGTCAAGCTGGCCTGGAAGCTGGCGCCCCAGCAACTGGCGGTGCTGCGTGAGCTGTGCGCCTGGCGCGAGCGCGAAGCACGCAGCCGCGATGTGCCGCGCAACCGTATCCTCAAGGAGCACTCGCTGTGGCCCATGGCCAAGAGCCAGCCGAACAACCTGTCGGCGCTGGCCAAGATCGACGAGATGCACCCGCGCACCATTCGTCAGGACGGTGAGTTCCTCATCCAGCTGATCAAGCGCGCCGCCAGCCTGCCAGCCGAGCAGTGGCCCGCGCGGTTGCCCGAGCCGCTGCCGATCGAGGCCGCTGGCATCCTCAAGCAGCTGCGTGCCATCGGCCAGGCCGAAGGCGAGCGCCTGGGGATTGCTCCCGAGCTGATGCTGCGCAAGAAAGCCCTGGAAGCGCTGCTCAAGAGCGGCTACCCCAATGGCCCTTATCAACTGCCCGATTCGCTGCGCGGCTGGCGCCGTGAGCGTATGGGCCAGGCCCTGCTGGACAACCTGGCAGGTGTCGGAGAAACCCGATGAAACGCATTTGCTCGATTTACAAGAGCCCCCGCAAGAACGAAATGTACCTGTATGTGCTCAAGGCCGACGGCCTGGAGCGCGTACCCGAAGGCCTGCTGCCGTTCTTCGGCAACCCCGTGCACGCCTTCGACCTGGTGCTCAGCCCCGAGCGCAAGCTGGCCCGCGAGGACATCACCAAGGTGCTGGAGAACCTCGACAACCAAGGCTACCACCTGCAGATGCCGCCGCTTGAAGACGAGTACATCGAGCATCTGCCCGAAGAACTGCTGCGTCGTAACGACCCGGTCTGACAATGCGCGTATTGATAGCTGAGCATGACCATGCTCGATATGCCGAGCTTTTGCGTGCAGCCGCGCCTGATGTGGAAATCCTGACCAGCGGTGATTCGGCCGAACTGGCCCGCCAGGCACCGCAGTGCCCGGTGTGGCTGGGCCAGCCAGACCTGCTGGCGAGCCTGCTGCGCCAGGGCCACAAACCGCAGTGGATACAGTCGACCTGGGCCGGTATCACACCGTTGCTGGCCGATGGCCTGCCGCGTGTTTACCGCCTGACCCGTGCGGTGGGCATCTTCGGCCAGGTGATGGCTGAATATATGCTCACCTACATGCTTGGCCATGAGCGCGAAGTGCTGTCGCGCCTGGTCAGCCAGGTCGAGCGGCGTTGGGATGACCGCCCGGGGCGCAGCCTTGAAGGGCGCAAGGTGCTGGTTGTTGGTACCGGTGACATTGGCCAGCGCGTGGCCGAGTTCCTGCGGCCGTTTGGCGTGGTGCTGTACGGGGTTGCCAGCAGCGCCCGTGAACAGGCGCCGTTCGTCGAGGTGGCGGCGCTGGCCGACCTGCCGCGCATGGTTGGCCAGGTCGACTACGTGCTCAACCTGCTGCCGGACACCCCGGCCACTCACGACCTGTATGACGCAGCGCTATTCAAATGCTTCCAGCCCACGACGCTGTTCATCAATGCCGGGCGTGGCGCGGCAGTGGTCGATGCTGACCTGGTAGTGGCGCTGAAAGAGGGCCATCTGGCCGGTGCGGTGATTGATGTGTGCCGCCAGGAGCCGCTGCCCAAGCAGCACCCTTTCTGGACTGCCTGGGGCTTGCTGCTGACCGGGCACAGCTCGGCGCCTACCTCGCCGGCGGCGATGGTGCGGTTGTTTGTCGAGAATGTGCAGGCTTATGCAGCAGGGCAGGGGTTGCGTGGTGAGGTCGACTTCGCCCGGGGTTATTAATTGTAGTGCCTGTGCCGGCCTCTTCGCGGGTGAACCCGCTCCTACAACGGTCTCCACAGTCCTGAGGGAAATGGGAGGCCTTTGTAGGAGCGGGTTTACCCGCGAAGAGGCCGGTACTGGCAACCCAAAACTTACAGGCTGAAATCACCCTCAGCCGCCAGCTCACTCAGCGGCTTGCGCGGGCTAGGCACTTCACGCGCCTGCAGCGCTTCGTCCAGGCTGGCCTTGTCACCCATCTTGCCGATCGCCACCATGGCATGCAGCACATAGCCTTCAGGAATCTTCAACTCCTGACGCGCCAGTTCCTGGTCGAAACCGGCCATGCCATGGGTATGCCAGCCACTGATGCTGGCCTGCAGGGCCAGGTGCCCCCAGGCGGAACCGGTGTCGAAGGTGTGCCACAGCGCCGGTTTTTCTTCGGTGGCGCCTGGGGCGGTGAAGGTGGTCTTGGAAATCACCAGCACGAGCGCCGACGCCTGTTGCGCCCAGCTGCGGTTGAACGGCACCAGCAGGCTCAGGTAACGCTCCCAGCTCGGCGTGTCACGGCGGGCATACAGGAAGCGCCAAGGCTGCGAGTTGTACGCCGACGGTGCCCAGCGTGCCGCTTCAAGAAAGCTCAGCAGGGTCTCTTCGCTGATCGGCTCGGCGGTGAAGGCGCGTGGCGACCAACGGTTGATGAACTGTTCGTTGATGGCGTAATCGGCAATGCGGGGGTTGGCGCTCATGGCTGCTCCTGCAAAAGGACGGGAAAAGCGCACGCTACTGCGTCCCGTCGCGACTGACAAGCGGTCTGGCTTTGCCGGAGCCCAGGCTCTAGACTGGCGCCGCCGCGCGCCGTGGCCCCAAGATGAATGCAGGAAACCCGTGTAATGATCGCTGAAAACGCGCCGTTCTGGCGGCGCAAGACCCTCGAACAACTCAGCCCGCAAGAGTGGGAGTCACTGTGCGACGGCTGCGGCCTGTGCTGCCTGCAAAAGCTTGAGGACGAGGACGACAACAGCGTCTATTACACGCGCATCGCCTGCAAGCTGCTGGACCTCGACAGCTGCCAGTGCAGCGACTACCCCAACCGCTTCGCCCAGGTGCCTGACTGCATCCAGCTCACCCCGGGCAAGGCCGACCAGTTCAAGTGGCTGCCGAGCACCTGCGGCTACCGCCTGGTCAGCGAGGGCAAGGACTTGCCCGCTTGGCATCACCTGGTTTGCGGCGATCGCCAGCAGGTCCATGACCAACGCATTTCCCAGTCGGGGCGTATGCTCAGGGAGCAGGATGTGCACGAAGACGACTGGGAAGACCACCTGATCTTCCGCGCCAGCTGACCGGCGCGGCCCGCTGCCACGGGGAAACAAGGAGTTTCTGTATGCGTTGCCAGCTGTTGCTAGTGTTGGGCCTGATAGCCAGTTCGCCGGCCTGGGCGAAAAAGGTCGACCTCGACTACCAGGTGCGTCTGTTGCCTGCCAGTGGCCAGGCGGAAGTCCGTGTTACCTTGGCCGAAGGCAGCGCCGTGCGCAGCCTGGACTTCGACCTGGGCAAGGCCGGGGCCTTCAGTGGCTTCCAGGCTGATGGCCAATGGCAAGTGAACGGCCGGCGTGGCGTGTGGCAGCCAGCGGCCGGCAAGACCAGCCTCAGCTACCGTGTGCAGCTGGACCAGAAGCTCGCCAGCGGTGCCTATTCCTCGCGTATCACCCCACACTGGGCGCTGTTCCTCGGCGACCAATTGGTGCCACCAGCACGTCTCGACCAGCAGGATGGCACCGAGCTGGTGGCGCGCCTGTCATTCGACCTGCCCGAGGGCTGGAAGAGCATCGAAACCTCCTGGCCGCGCGTGGGCAAGGACAAGTTCCGCATCGACAACGTATCACGCCTGTTCGACCGCCCGACCGGCTGGATGCTCGCCGGTGACCTGGGCAGCCGCCGCGCCCGCCTGGGCGATACCGAGGTGACCGTGGCCGCGCCGGTGGGGCAGGGCATGCGGCGCATGGACAGCCTGACCTTGCTGACGTTTGTCTGGCCGCAATTGCAAGCGGTGTTCCCACGCAACCCGCCGAAGCTGCTGCTGGTCGGTGCCCGTGATGGCATGTGGCGTGGGGCGATGGCGGCGCAAGGTTCGTTGTACCTGCACAGTGCTCGGCCGATGGTCAGCGAGAACGGCAGCAGCCCGTTGTTGCGCGAAGTGGTGCAGTTGTTTGCGCAGATTCATGGGCGTGACGGCAGTGACTGGCTGGTGGAAAGCCTGACTGACTACTACGCCAGCGAGTTGCTGCGCCGTTCGGGCGGGGTGAGCGATGACCGTTACCAGGCCTGGCAGGCACGCCTGAGCAAGCAGGGCGCCAAGGTCACCCGGCTCAAGGGCGAGCACGCAAGCCCGGCGCAGGTGGCCCGCGGGGTGATGCTGCTGCAGGCGCTGGACAAGGAAATCCGCATCCACACCCAGGCCAAGCGCTCGCTGGATGATGTGGTGCGCGGGCTGATGCGCCTGCCCAGCGTCAGTACCGAAGAGTTTGTGCAGATCAGCGAGAATGTGCTGGGGCGGCGGTCTGAGGTGTTGCAGAGCAAGGCGTTGCGTTAGACATCTCTATTGCCTGTGCGGGCCTCTTCGCGGATAAACCCGCTCCTACAGGGTAATCACCCCTGTTGTAGGAGCGGGTTTACCCGCGAAGAGGCCCGCACAGGCAATGCATCAATCAACTGCCAGCCAACGGATCCTTCCCTGTCACCGTCACCCCCCGCGTCGCCGCCTCGGCGCTGGCCTTCAACGCCTCCAGCTCCGCCGCACTGCGTTTTATATCCGAACGCAACCGCTGATACTCCTGCCGATGCTGCTGCCACCAGGCCTTGGTCGAGCAATGCCCGCTGACCCCACGCGCCACCGCCAGGCCACCCACCACCATCTGCAACAAACCGACCAGGCCGCCATGGCGCAGTCCCTTGCTGAACATCAACGCGCCTCCCGCCAGCGAGCTGACCCGTTCCAGGCCATGGACATTGTGCTGCGAGGACGCAGCGGAATGGATATCGAGCATGACAACCCCTCCATGTGAAATGTAAGCAGCTGACTCGCAGCAGGCCGCCAGCGTTCATTCGAGTCGCCCAGCGGCAAGCCATGTCGCACCCAGGGCTCTGCCATGCGTCTTTCAGCGGCGCCAATGTCATTTATGGTCAAGTCTCTGGCGGATCCAGGCAACTTGACCGCCCCCTCGCTGGCGTACCGTGACCGGGCGCGAAGCTCATCCACGCTGGGTTTCGATCCAGGAGCTTCACGTCCCCCACAAAGAAAACAAAAGCAGGGATCAGGATGACAATGACAAGCGCGAGTGGCGCCGGCAATCAGCTGGCGCAAGGCTTCAAGCAACGCCATGTGACCATGCTCTCCATCGCCGGGGTGATCGGTGCCGGGTTGTTCATCGGCTCCGGGCACGCCATTGCGGCGGCCGGCCCTTCGGCCATCGTCGCCTATGCCCTGGCCGGTGCATTGGTAGTGCTGGTGATGCGCATGCTTGGGGAAATGGCCGTCGCTAGCCCCGATACCGGCTCGTTCTCCACCTACGCCGACCGCGCCATCGGCCGCTGGGCCGGCTTTACCATCGGCTGGCTGTACTGGTGGTTCTGGGTGCTGGTAATACCCATCGAAGCCATCGCCGCTGGCGTGGTACTCAACAACTGGTTCCCGCACATCGATGCCTGGTTCTTCGCCCTGAGCATGACCGTGCTGCTGACCGCCACCAACCTGTTCAGCGTGGCCAAGTACGGCGAGTTCGAGTTCTGGTTCGCCATGCTCAAGGTCATCGCCATCGTTGCTTTCATCGCCTTGGGCGCAGCGGCTTTGGCCGGGGTGCTGCCGGGTCGTAAAGTCAGTGGCCTGCCACTGCTGCTGGAGCAGGAGGGCGGCTTCATGCCCAATGGCTGGACGGCGATCATCGGCGCTCTGCTGACTACCATGTTCAGCTACCTGGGCACCGAAGCGGTGACCATCGCCGCTTCAGAATCGAAAGACCCGGCGCGCAATATCGCCAAGGCCACCCGCTCGGTGATCTGGCGCATCAGCGTGTTCTACCTGCTGTCGATCTTCGTGATCATCTCGGTAGTGCCGTGGAACGACCCGCTGCTGCCGGTGCAGGGCTCCTACCAGCGCGCGTTGGAAATCATGCACATCCCCTACGCCAAGCTGCTGGTGGACATGGTGGTGCTGGTGGCGGTGGCCAGTTGCCTGAACTCGTCGATCTACATCTCGTCGCGGATGCTCTACTCGCTGAGCAAGCGCGGTGATGCGCCGGGCTTCATCCAGCGCACTTCCAAGGTAGGCGTACCGCGTGCGGCGGTGATCGGCAGCACGCTGATCGGCATGCTGGCAACCATCGTCAACTACTTCGCCCCGGCCGAAGTATTTGCCTTCCTGCTGGCCAGTTCCGGGTCGATTGCCTTGCTGGTGTACCTGGCCATTGCCTTCTCGCAACTGCGCATGCGCGCCATCCTGCAGCGGCAGAATGTCGAGATTGCTTTCAAGATGTGGCTCTACCCGTGGCTGACCTATGCGGTGATCGGTTTCATCATCTTTGCCTTGGGGACCATGTTCGTCATGCCGCAGCACCGCATGGAGGTATCGCTGACATTGGCGCTGGCGTTGGTGATTTTGGTACTGGGGGTGATTACCAGCAAGCGGCATGCGCAGCTGGAGGCCTTGGCGACCGCGTAACGGGATTTGTGTGAATGAAAGAGAGCCACCTGCCTGCAGGTGGCTTTTTTATTTGTGTTGGCCTCTTCGCGGGTGAACCCGCTCCCACAGGGATATCACTGTGCTCAGACCCTGTGATGCCCCTGTGGGAACGGGTTCACTCGCGAAGAGACCGGCACATTTTGCCCATTTGTCTGATCTGGCTAATTACCTGTCCGGTTTGGCAATGCAGCCCCATGGGTGTTTAATTCCACCCCTGAGCCCTCTGGAACCCCTTGAAACAAAGGACCAGACTGATTTCACCGTTCATCGAAAATGCTGTAGACACATTGTCTAACAGTGACCTATAGTCGTTATACAAATAGTAGACATAGCTCTATGACAACAAAGAAGGCCGCCATGAAAGCCACCGTTCAACCACTCGCCGCAGAAGTGCCGCAAGACCGCAAGGCCGTCCTTGCCGAAGCACTGCGCCGCCGGATCCTCAGCATGGAACTGGCCCCGGGCGCCGTGGTGGACGAGCTGGCCCTGTGCGACGAATTTGGCCTGTCGCGCCCCCCGGTCCGTGAGCTGTTGCGCCAGATTGCCGCTGAAGGCTACATCGAACTGGAAGCCAACCGCGCGCCACGCGTCGCTGCCATGAATCACGAGTCGCTGCACAGCTTTTACGTTGCCGCGCCGCTTATCTACGTTGCTACTACCCAACTGGCTGCCACCTACGCCAGTGCCGATGAAATCGAGGTGCTCAAGGCCATCCAGGCCCAGTTCCGCCAGGCCATCGAAGAGCGCGACGTGGAAAACCGCGTGCTCTACAACGACGCCTTCCACCTGGAAATCGGCAAGATGGCGCACAACGACTACCTGATGCCGAGCCTGCGCCGCCTGCTGATCGACCATACCCGCCTGGGCAAGATTTTCTACCGCCATCCGACTACCGACGACATGCAGCGGGACCTCGAGATCGCCTGTGAGCAGCACGAACAGATTATCGAGGCCATCGAACGCCGTGATGCGCAAACCGCTGGCCAATTGGCCCGCGAGCATATGGAACTGTCGCGTCGGCGCATGGCCGAGTACGCCGCACCGCAAGGGCTGGATGTACCGATCCAGATATGAATTACCCAGGTCAGGCCACTGCTGCTGACCACTCGTCAACAACAAGATCCAGGTTAGTGACATGACAAGAATAAGTTCGTTACCTGCCGATGATGCCACCTGTGGCTGGTACCACCTGAGCAAACCCCGCACGCCAAGGCCGGCCCACAGTGGCCACAGCCAGGCGCGTTGGGTGGTGGTCGGCGCCGGCTTCACCGGCCTGGCGGCTGCACGCCAGCTGGCAACGAACTTCCCGGATGACGAGATCGTGCTGATCGAGGCCCAGGAGGTCGGTTTCGGCACCTCCGGCCGTAACGCCGGTTTTGCCATCGACCTGCCGCACGACATCGGCGCCGAGGACTATATCGGCGACATCGACATCGCCAAGACCGTGCTCAAGCTCAACCTGGGCGGCCAGTCGTACCTCAAGGAGCTGATCGAGCGCTACGACATCGAGTGCCAGTTCCGCCACTGCGGCAAGTACCAGGCAGCCATCGAAGACCGCGGCATCGCCGTGCTGGATGCCTACCGCCGCGGCCTGGACAAGCTTGGCCAGCCCTACGAAGTGATCGAAGGCCGCGACCTGCCTGATCACATTGGCACGCATTTCTACCGCAAGGGCCTGTTCACCCCCGGCACTGCACTGCTGCAGCCTTCGGCACTGGTGAAAGGCCTGGCCGACAGCCTGCCAAGTAACGTTTCCCTTTACGAACACACGCCGATCACTGAAGTCGACTACGGTGACAAGGTGGTGCTGCGCCACGCCAACGGTTCGATCACCGCCGACAAGCTGGTGCTCACCACCAACGCCTTTGGCATGAGCTTCGGCTTCCTCAAGGGCCGCATGCTGCCAGTGTTTACCTACGGCAGCATCACCCGCCCGCTGACCGAAGAAGAGCAGGCACGTCTGGGTGGCAAACCCTACTGGGGTGTGATCCCGGCCGATCCGTTCGGCACCACCATGCGCCGCACCGTCGACAACCGCCTGCTGATCCGCAACAGCTTCAGCTACAACCCCGACGGGCGCAGCAACCGCAAATACCTGGACCGTTTTGTCCAGCGCCACCGCGAATCGTTCGCCCGGCGTTTCCCGATGTTGCCCGGGGTGAACTTCGAATATACCTGGGGCGGTGCATTGGCACTGTCGCGCAACCACATGGGCTTCTTTGGCAAGTTGGCGCCCAATGTAGTCGGCGCGCTGTGCTGCAATGGCCTGGGTGTTACCCGTGGCACCGTCACCGGCAAGTTGCTGGCCGACTGGCTGGCCGGTGACAAGAACGAACTGATCGAATTCTTGCTCAATGCCCCAGGGCCTTGCGCAAACCCGCCGCAGCCCCTGGTTTCCCTGGGCTTGAATGCCAACCTGATGTGGGGGCAGTTCCGCGCTGGCAAAGAAAGCTGATCGCTGACCGGTTGTAACCTTGAACATTTGATGCCGGGGCTGATTTAGCCGGCACGGGCACCCTTTGCCCGAATTTGATGATCGACCGGTGGGTCGGTCACCCGGGGCTGATTGCTGTTTTCAGTTTCGCGGGCACGCTCGCCTTGAATTTGTGCATGTAGCAGAAGTGGTAGGAACAATAATGACAAGTCCGAATGTTTCGATTGAAGATGTACCGATCAACAACTTCCACCAGTTGCTGACTTTGCGTTCCGGTGGCGGTTCGTTCGTCGATGGCTATGTACTGAGTATCATCGGCGTGGCCATGGTGCAGATGTCCGCGGGCCTCAGCCTGACCAGTTTCTGGCAGGGCATGATCGCCGCCTCGGCGCTGATCGGCATTTTCTTCGGTGGCTTCTTCGGTGGTTGGCTGACCGACCGCTTCGGCCGCAAGCGCGTGTTTTTTGTCGGCCCGACCCTGTTCATCCTGGCGTCGTTGGCGCAGTTCTGGGTGGAGTCGGCGCTGACGTTGTTCCTGCTGCGCTTTGCCATCGGCATTGCGGTGGGCATCGAGTACCCGGTGGCCACCTCGCTGCTGTTGGAGTTCCTGCCCAAGAAGAACCGTGGCCCACGCCTGGCCACCCTGACCGTGCTGTGGTTCGCCGGTGCCGCAACCGCCTACATGGTCGGTGAGTCGATCCTGCGCCACGGCGGCGACGATGCCTGGCGCCTGGTGCTGGCCAGTGCCGCGGTGATCGGCGCGCTGCTGTTCGCGATCCGTTTGGGCACCCCCGAATCGCCGCGCTGGTTGATCAGCAAAGGCCGCTCCGCCGAAGCCGAGCAGGTGATCAAGCGTGTATATGGCAACGGCTTCTCGCTGAAAAACCTGCCGGAAGAACCCAAGACCCGCAAGCTGTCGTTCCTCAGCCTGCTGCACTCCGGCTACGGCAAGCGCATGCTGTTCGTCACCATGTTCTGGACTTGCTCGGTGATCCCGGTGTTCGCCGTCTACGCTTTCGCTCCGAAGGTGTTGGGTGCGCTCAACCTGAAAGGGGACTGGGCAGCCATCGGTTCGGTCGCCATCACCTGCCTGTTCGTGGTCGGTTGCCTCATCGGCACCCGCCTGCTGAACACCATTGGCCGACGCACCACGCTGCTGCACAGCTTCTTCTGGTCGGGCCTGGCACTGTTGGGCCTGGGCGCCTTCAGCAACGGCAACGAGATGCTCATTCTCACCCTGTTCGGCGCCTACGCGCTGTTCATTGGCGGAGCCCAGGTGCTGCAGCTGGTCTACCCGAACGAGCTGTTCCCCACCGAAATTCGTGCTGGCGCCGTGGGCGTTGGCACCTCGATGTCGCGTATTGGCGCCGCCGTTGGCACCTGGCTGGTGCCCATCGCCCTGGACAGCTATGGCATCGGCGCGACCATGTACGCCGCAGCGGCGGTGACCTTCGTCGGCCTGGCCTTCTCGGTCGCCCTGGCCCCGGAAACCCGTTCGCTGAACCTGCAACAAGCGGCTTCGCTGAACTGAATTCTTGACACCCGCCGCAGTGTCGACCCGCTGCGGCCTTTACAACACTGAGCAACGCACTGGAGAACCTACCGTGAAATTCGAAGGCATCTACACCCCGGCAATCACTCCGCTGGCTGCGGACGGCTCGATCGACAAGGCGGCGTTCGCCGAGGTCCTCGAATACCTGGTCGAGTCGAAAATCCACGGCGTCATCATTGGTGGCTCCACCGGCGAGTACTACGCTCACACCACCCAGGAGCGCATTGACCTGGCTGCCCAGGCCAAGGACGTGCTCAACGGCCGCCTGCCGCTGATCGTCGGCACCGGTGGCATCCGTACCGAAGACGCCGTGGCCTTCGCCCAGCACGCCAAGGAAATCAAGGCCGATGCGCTGCTGGTGGGCACCCCGCCGTACGCGCTGCCGACCCAGCAGGAAATCGCCCTGCACGTCAAAGCCGTCGACGCCGCCGCCGGCCTGCCGATCATGCTCTACAACTACCCAGGCCGCATGAGCGTGAGCATGGGCGAAGAGTTCTTCGATGCCGTTGCCGATGTGAAGAACATCGTCGCCATCAAGGAAAGCTCCGGTGACATGGCCCAGCTGCACCGCCTGGCCATCAAACGCCCGAACATCCAGCTGTCGTGCGGCTGGGACGACCAGGCCCTGGAGTTCTTTGCCTGGGGCGCCAAGAGCTGGGTCTGCGCAGGCTCCAACTTCATCCCGCGCGAGCACGTGGCCTTGTACGAGGCCTGCGTGATCGAGAAGAACTTCGACAAAGGCCGCAAGATCATGGCCGCCATGATGCCGCTGATGGACTTCCTTGAAGGTGGCAAGTTCGTCCAGGCGATCAAGAACGGCGTTGCCCTGAACGGCCTGAGCACTGGCGGCGTTCGCAAGCCGCTGACCGACCTCGATGCAGCCGAGAAAGCCGAGCTGCAGCGCGTGGTCACCGAACTGAAGGCCACTATTGCCCAGATCAAATAAGGAGCCACGAACATGGCTGAATTGCTGAACAAGGAACAATACGCGGCCATCGCCGCCGAACTGCAACTGCGCACCCAGGCGTTCATCGACGGTGAATTCCGCGATGCCATCTCTGGCCGCACCTTCGTCACCACCAACCCGGCCACCGGCAAGCAGCTGGCTGAAGTCGCCGCTTGCGACGTCAACGACGTCAACGTCGCCGTGGCCGCGGCCAAGCGCGTGTTCGAAGAGGGCACCTGGTCGAAGATGCAGCCGAACGACCGCAAGCACGTGCTGCAGAAGTTCGCCCAACTGCTGGAAGACAACGCCCACGAACTGGCCGTACTGGAAGCGCTGGACAGCGGCAAGCCGGTCAGTGAGTGCCAGACCGTCGACGTGCCGGAAACCATCCACACCATCCGCTGGCACGCCGAGCTGATCGACAAGATCTACGACGCCACCGCCCCGACCGGCAACGCCGCCGTGACCATGGTGGTGCGCGAAGCCATCGGCGTGGTCGGCCTGGTGCTGCCGTGGAACTTCCCGCTGCTGATGCTGGCCTGGAAGATCGCCCCGTCGCTGGCCGCCGGTTGCTCGATCGTGGTCAAACCGGCCAAGGAAACCACCCTCAGCGCCCTGCGCGTGGCCGAACTGGCCCATGAGGCCGGCATTCCAGCCGGTGTGTTCAACCTGGTGCCTGGCGGTGGCCGTGAAGTGGGCGAGGCCATCGGCCGCCACATGGACATCCCGATGGTCAGTTTCACCGGCTCGACTGATACCGGCCGGCTGTTCCTGAAATACGCCGCCGAGTCCAACCTCAAGCGCATCGTCCTGGAGCTGGGTGGCAAGAACCCGGCCGTGGTCATGAACGACTGTGAAGACCTGGACGAAGTGGCCCAGTTCGTCACCGCCGGTGCGTTCTGGAACATGGGCGAGAACTGCTCCGCCTCGTCGCGTCTGATCGTGCACAAGGACGTCAAGGACGAGCTGCTGGGCCTGATCGCCAAGCACCTGAAGGACTGGAAGCTGGGCGACCCGCTCGACCCGGACAACCGCCTGGGCGCGATGGTCAGCAAGTCACACTTCGAGAAGGTCAAGTCGTACCTGGAATACGCTGCCGAGCAGAAACTCAGCATCGTTCAGGGCGGCGAAACCGAGGACGGCGTGTTCGTGCAGCCGACCATCGTCGACAACGTTGGCCGCGACAACAAGCTGTTCGTCGAGGAAATCTTTGGCCCGGTGCTGAGCGTGACCAGCTTCGAGACCATCGACGAAGCGATCGAGCTGGCCAACGACACCGTCTACGGCCTGGCGGCTTCGGCCTACACCGGCAGCCTGCGCAATGCGCTGCGCCTGTCGCGTGAAATCCGTGCCGGCGTGGTGACGGTCAACTGCTTCGGTGAAGGTGATGTGACCACGCCGTTCGGCGGCTACAAAGAGTCCGGCTTTGGTGGGCGCGACAAGTCCATCTGGGCCCACGACCAGTACACGGAGCTGAAGACCATCTGGATCAACGCTTCGTGATCTGAGCAAGACCGGTGCTGTTCTGACGGAGTTCGGCACCTGGCCGCCCTGTGTTGCCAGTGCTGGCCTCTTCGCGGGTAAACCCGCTCCCACAGGGTATGCACAGTCTGTGGGAGCGGGTTCACCCGCGAAGAGGCCGGTGCAGGCACTGCAAGGGCGGCCTTTTTATTTGAACTTGGGCCCCGAGCGGGTATTCAGCCCCTTGGCCATGCGGTCATACAGCACCACATTCACCGTCGCCGCCAGGTTCATGCAACCCTCGGTCGGTATGTAGATGGTCTCTTCACACCACCCCCGCACATCCTCGCTCAGCGAGCCATCCTCCGGCCCGAAGATGTAGATGGCCCGGTCCGGGTGGGTATATTCCGGCAATGGCCGCGCCCCTTCCACCAGCTCCACCGCCACCGGCGTGCAGCCCAGCGGAATGATGCGCTGCAGGTCATCGATGCCGATCAGTGGGATATCGTAGTGCACACGCTTGGTGTCGGTGACAAAGTCCCGTGCGCGTTCGTACCTTTTGCCGGTGTAAAACACCGAATTGACGCCATAGCAACCCGCGGCACGCATCACCGAGCCGACGTTTTCCGGCGACTTGGGGTTGAACAGGCCGATGCAGCTGTATCGTTTGTTTGCCACGTACCGGGGCCCTTCGCGAAAAAAGCGCGATTATACGGGCTGCCCGGTAGCAGCGGGGGGTGAATCGATGGTCAGTCTTTCTTCAGCATGCCCGCCAGCCCGGCGAACGGGTTATGGGTGGCCTTGGCGATGCTCGGGGTACTGGTGGAGCCTTCGCTGAAGTACTGCTGGTCGGTGTAGCGCGAGTGCTCGTTGTCGTGGCAGTACAGGCATAGCAGCTCCCAGTTGGAGCCGTCCTGCGGGTTGTTGTCGTGGTTGTGGTCACGGTGGTGCACGGTCAGCTCGCTCAGGCGCTTGCCGGCGAACTCGCGGGCGCAGCGGCCGCACACGTGCGGGTACATTCTCAGGGCCTTGTCGCGGTAGCCCATTTCCTTGTCGCGCTTGGCATCGGCAAGGATGCGGTCCAGGCGCGCGGTGGCGGCGGCGGAAGAGGTGGAGCTCATGGTGTTTCCTTTGTTCTGATCAGGCAGATGACGTTTATGCCATTGAGTCTAGCGCGCTTGCAGGGCAGGCGGACAGGCGAAAGCTTTGATTTAGGCGTAGCCTGTAGGAAGGTTCCCGACAGGAGGTTGCTGATGTTCCGCGCGATCCTCGCTGCGCTGTTGCTGGCTGGCCTGCCCATGGCCGAAGCCGCCAGCACGCCACCCCGGCTCAGCACGCCGGTGCCCGGTGCACCGGGTACGCCCACGCCTACGCCATACCCACAGATAACCCCGAGTACGCCGCCCAAGGCTTATGACAGCCAGCCGGGAGCGCCGTTGTTGCCACCGATGCCGGTGCCGGGGCCGCCGAAGGATCAACCATTGCCGGGGTTGCGGCCAGAACCGCCGAAGCCGGCGGTGGATGATGATTGACTGACAGATGTATGTGGCTGTGGGATTTTTGGGGCTGCTTTGCAGCCCATCGCGACGCAAGGCCGCTCCTACAGGAGACCGCGTTTCCTTGTAGGAGCGGCCTTGTGTCGCGAAAGGGGCGCAAAGCGCCCCCTGCTATCTCAAGCGATACCTAATTCGCCAAACACGAACGCATACTCCAGGGCCACATCCTTCAGCCCCTGATAGCGCCCACTCATCCCGCCATGCCCGGCACCCATCTCGGTCTTGAGCAGCAGCAGGTTGATGTCGGTCTTGCACGTACGCAACCGCGCCACCCACTTGGCCGCTTCCCAGTACTGCACGCGGCTGTCGTTGTAACCCGCCACCACCAGCATCGCCGGGTAGGCCTGCGCTTTCACGTTCTCGTAAGGCGCATAAGCCTTGATCCGCTCATACACCTCCGGCTCTTCAGGGTTGCCCCATTCGTCGTACTCGGTCACGGTCAGCGGCAGCTCAGGGTCGAGCATGGTGTTGAGCACATCGACGAACGGCACTTCGGCAATCGCGCAGCGGAACAGCTCGGGGCGCAGGTTGAGCACCGCACCCATCAGCAGGCCACCGGCGCTGCCGCCACTGATGGCCAGGCGGTCGGCAGTGGTCACACCCTCGGCGATCAGGTGCTCGGCACAGGCGATGAAGTCGCTGAAAGTGTTGTGCTTGTGCTCCTGCTTGCCAGCGCGGTACCAGGCCTCGCCCAGTTCGCCACCACCACGCACATGGGCGATGGCAAAGGCCACGCCGCGCTCCAGCAGGCTCAGGCGCGCATGCGAGAACCACGGGTCGAGGCTTTCGCCATAGGCGCCGTAGCCATACAGGTACAGTGGCACGGTCTGGCCCAGGTCCTGGCGGCGGCGCACCAGGCTGATCGGCACCTGGGTGCCGTCCGCTGCGGTGGCCCACAGGCGCTCGCTGACATAGTCATCGGCATCGAACGCACCCAGCACCGGGGTTTGCTTGAGTACTTCCTGAGCGCCGCTGGCCAGCTCCAGCTGGCGTACCTGGGCCGGGCGGTTGAGCGCTTCATAGCGCAGGCGCAGGCGAGTGCTGGCGAACTCCAGGCTGTCCTGCACGTACAGGCTGTAAGCCGCGTCTGGCAGTTTGACGCGGTAGGCCGGGAGGCCCTGCGGGCGCACCTCGATGATTGGCAGGCCGCCTTCGCGCAGGCTCAAGGTCAGGGCGCTGGCATTCAGGCTGAGGCCTTCGAGCATGATGGTGTCGCGGTGCGGTACCAGCACTTGCCATTGCTCACGGCTTGGCACCGGGGCGACTGGCGCGTGGTACAGGGCGAAGTTGATGCCGTCCTGGTTGGTGCGGATGAACCAGCGCCACTGGCCGTCGAGCTGGCCATGGTCGGGGAAGTACTCGTGGTCTTCGACCCGCGGTGCCAGGCAGGTGAACGGCGCCTGCGGGGTTTCGGCATCCAGCACCCAGGCCTCGCTGGTTGTCTTGCTGTTGAGCAGCAGCACCAGTTGGCGCTCGGAGCTGGTGCGGTAACAATGCAGGAAGAAGCGCCCGTCGGGCTCTTCGAATACGGTTTGCGCGCCGTCGCTGCCCAGGGTGTGGCGACGCAGGCGCCATGGCCGGTGGGTGTCGTCCAGCTCGGCGAAGAACAGCGTCTGGCTATCGTTGGCCCAGGTCAGGCTGCCGTCGCAGTCGTCGAAGGGCAGGGCAGTGACGTCGCCACTGGCCAGGTCCTTGACGTACAGGGTGAAGATTTCGTCGCCACTGGTGTCGAGGCTGTAGGCCAGCAGGCGGTGGTCGGGGCTGACATTGAACGCGCCCAGCGACAGGAAGCCGCCGTTGGCCAGGGCGTTGGGGTCGAGCAACAGCTGTTCCTGGCTTTCATCGACCGTGTTGGAGTCGTCGGCCGGGCGTGGGCAGCGGTAGTGGCGCGGGTATTCGTCGCCGGCGGTGGTGCGGGTGTAGTACAGGTAGGGGCCCCAGGGCGCTGGCAGCGACAGGTCGGTTTCCTGGATGCGGCCCTTGATCTCCTCGAACAATTGTTCGCGCAATGGCGCCTGGTCGGCCAGGCAAGCTTCCTGGTAGGCGTTTTCGGCTTGCAGGTAGGCGAGTACCTTGGGGGTGTCGCGTTGTTGCAGCCAGGCGTATGGGTCGGCGGCCTGGTCGGCTTGGGCAATCGGGGGTTGGGGCTTGGTTGGCATTGAGGGTCTCTTGGTTGGGGTTGCCTGTGCTGGCCTCTTCGCGGGTAAACCCGCTCCTACAGCCCGGAAAAGTGTTTATCATAGGCATCTCATTGCCTGGCTTGCACGAACACCATGACCGAGAACGACTACACCTTCGCCTGGGGCCTGTACGCGATTGCCGCCCTGGGCTGCCTGCTGGTGGCCTTCAAGCTCACCGGCTGGATGTGGCGCTGGCTGCGCGAACCGCTGCGGGTAGTGCTGGCGGTGCTGCTGCTGACCCCGACCATCGTCGACCCGGTCAAGGAAAGCTTCGCCCCGGCCATCGCCATCACTGCCCTGGATGTTGCCTTCAAGGTCGGCAACAACGCCTGGCGCGCAGTGTCGGACTTTGCCATGTACGGCATGATCGCCTTCGGCCTGTATTTCCTCTTCGTGTTGCTGCGCTGGCCGCTGGAAAAGCGCGCCCGCGAACGCCGTGCGCAGGCCGAAGCGGCTGCCCAGCGCCAGGCAGCCGAAGATGACCAGTTCGCTGCCCAGGCGCCGTTGGCCACCGAGCGCCGCGACCGTTACCGTGACGACCCGCCGCCAGCCGCCCCGCGTGGCAATGGCCGGGTCGAGCCCCGTCTGTAAGCGGAGACACGCCTATGTGCGAACTGCTGGGCATGAGTGCCAACGTCCCCACCGACATCGTCTTCAGCTTCACCGGCCTGATGCAGCGCGGCGGCCGTACCGGCCCGCACCGTGACGGCTGGGGCATCGGCTTCTACGAAGGCCGTGGCCTGCGCCTGTTCCAGGACCCGGCCGCCAGCAGCGAGTCGGAGGTGGCCAACCTGGTGCAGCGCTACCCGATCAAGAGCGAAGTGGTCATCGGCCATATCCGCCAGGCCAACGTCGGCAAGGTGTGCCTGTCCAACACCCACCCGTTCGTGCGGGAAATGTGGGGCCGCAACTGGTGCTTCGCGCACAACGGCCAGTTGGGCGACTTCAAGGGCCAGGCCAGCTTCTACCGGCCAATAGGCGACACCGACAGCGAAGCGGCCTTCTGCGACCTGCTCAACCGCATCCGCAGCGCCTTCCCCGAGCCGGTGCCGGTGGAACAGCTGCTGCCGGTGCTGGTCGAAGCCTGTGCCGGCTACCGTGGCCAGGGTGTGTTCAATTGCATGCTCAGCGATGGCGACTGGCTGTTCTGCTTCTGCTCGACCAAGCTGGTGCACATTACCCGCCGTGCGCCGTTTGGTGCTGCGCGGTTGAAAGATGTCGACCTGATCGTCGATTTTCATACCGAAACCACCCCCAACGACGTGGTCACGGTGATCGCCACCGAGGCCCTGACCGAGAACGAGACCTGGCAGCGTTACGAGCCGGGTCAATGGGCCCTGTGGCGGCACGGCGAGTGCGTGACGCACGGCCAGAGCTAAGGACGCTGCATGTTCAGAAGTTACCTGCGGTTGCTGCTGTTCACCTTCGGCCTGCTGGCCGGCATTCAGGTCCCGGGGCTGGTCAAGGACTACAGCCAGCGGGTCGAGGCGCACCTGTTTGAATCGCGCGAGGCGCTGGATGGCTTCCGGCAGACGGCCGAGCGCTTCTTTGATGGCGACCTGCAGGCGCTGCTGCGGCATTACCGCAGCAGTGACGACCCGGTGTTCAACAGCGATGCCAACAGCATCGAAAGCCTGATGATCCGCAACGAACTGCTGGAAAACGAATGGCAGGCGCTGCAAGGACCATGGGCCGAGCGCACCTGGCATGTGCTGGTGCAGGCCGACCCGCAGTTGCGCGAAGAAACCCTGAATGGCTACAGCTACCAGATTCTGCTGGTACCCGAGGCGATTGGCTGGGGCGTTGGCGCAGGGTTTGTGCTGGCGTTTGTGGTCGAGAGCCTGTTGCTGGGGATTGGCTGGGTGGTCCTCGGCGGGCGGCGCCGGGTGGTGAAGGAGAGCTGGCGCTGATTTTTGTTGCGCCTGTACTGGCCCTTTCGCGGGTAAACCCGCTCCCACAGGATTTGCACAGGATTCAGGTTTGATGCAGTACCTGTGGGAGCGGGTTCACCCGCGAAGAGGCCGGTACAGGCAAAGATAATCAGTCAGACCAACACGATCCGCTGCCCCCCCACATCCCGAGCATACCGCTCCAGCACCTGCCGGCACACCCCGACCACTTCATCCACCAACACCACCCCGGTCTGCCAGGCCACCACCAGCTCCAGGCTCGGCGGTGGTTGCAACCCCTCCAGCAATACCAGCTCACCCCGGCTCAGCTCGGCATCCACCAGCGCTGGCGGCAACGCACCAATGCCAAAGCCGTCGCGCAACAACCGGGTAATCGCCGCCACCGAGTTCACGCAGTTCAGGCGCGGCGTTTCGGCCCCCGCACCCTGCAGCAGGCTTAGCACCTCCTGGTGCGGCCGCGAGTTCTTCGAAAAGGTGATGATGCGCTCACGGCCAAGCTCGGCCAGCGAAGCGTAGTCGCGGTGCTGGGGAGAGCCGGCAGCCACCACCCAGCCCATCGGGTAACGCGCCAGGTCGAGGCTGCGGATCGACTGTTCGCGCAGCAGGTCGGTCTGCAGGATCACATCGAGAAAACCCTTCTGCAGTTGCTCGCGCAGGTTCAGCGCAGTGTCGGCCACCAGCTCGATCTCCACCTGCGGGTAGCGCTCGCTCAGCTCGGCCACCAGCGCGCTCATCCAGGTGTGGATCACCGTGTCCATTACCCCGATGCGAATGCGCCCGACCTTGGCCCGGTCGCTGTCCAGCGACTGCTTCATGGCCTTGGCGGTTTCCAGCATGCGCTCGGCATATTCCAGCACCTTGCCGCCTTCTGGGGTCAGGCTGACGCCACGGGAATCGCGCAGCAGCAGTTTCACGCCCAGGTCGGCCTCCAGCGCGGCAATGCGGCTGGACACCGAGGCCTGGGTGGTGAACAGCTTTTCCGCGGTCAGGCGGAAGCTCTTGAGCCGGGCGACCCAGACAAAGGTTTCGAGGAAGCGAAGGTTCATGATCAGTTTTTCTTGTTCCAGACCGGCGGTTTTTCTCATTGGACGCAGGCGGCGCGGCCTCTGAACATGGTACCCAGGCCGCGACGCTTTATGTCGCCCATAAAACAATACCAACAAGCCGAGGCAAGCATGAACCCCACCGGCGTGCAGCAGCAGGTCAGTTCCCCCCCTTCGTCCGGGCCTTTCGCCTGGTACCGTGATATCGACTCACAGCAACGGCGCACCTTCTGGAGCTGCAAGATCGGCTATGGCCTCGACGGCATGGACACGCAGATGCTCAGCTTCGTCATTCCTACGCTGATCATGCTGTGGGGTATCACCACCACCGAAGCCGGGTTGATTCACACCAGCACATTGATCGCATCGGCCGTGGGTGGCTGGATTGCCGGCATCCTCTCCGACCGCATCGGCCGGGTGCGCACCCTTCAACTGACGGTGCTGTGGTTCGCCTTTTTCACCTTCCTCTGCGGCTTCGCCCAGAACTACGAGCAACTGCTGATCGCCCGCACCCTGATGGGCTTTGGATTCGGCGGTGAGTGGACTGCCGGCGCTGTGCTGATCGGCGAGGTAATCCGTGCCCAGGACCGCGGCAAGGCGGTGGGCATGGTGCAGTCCGGCTGGGCCCTTGGCTGGGGCCTCACCGCGATCCTCTATGCGCTGCTGTTCTCCTGGCTACCGGCGGAGCAGGCCTGGCGTGCGCTGTTCCTGCTGGGGCTGGTGCCGGCGATCTTCGTGATCTTCGTCCGCCGCCTGGTCAAGGACCCTGAGGTGTACCGCGAGGCCAAGGCAACGGAAAACGCCGAGGCGCCGTCGCACTTCTACGAAATCTTCGCCCCGGGCATGCTCTGGACCACCGTGCGTGCGTCGCTGCTGACCACGGGCGCGCTGGGCGGCTACTACGCCATTACCTCGTGGCTGCCGACCTTCCTCAAGAACGAGCGCGGCCTCAGCGTGCTGGGCACCGGTGGCTACCTGGCCATGGTGATTGTCGGCTCCTACATCGGCTATGTGGTCAGCGCGTACCTGTCCGACCTGCTGGGGCGCAAGAAGAACTTCATCCTGTTCGCCGTGGGTTCGTTCGTCATCGTGCTGTTGTACACGCAGATGCAGGTCAGCGATGGCGTGATGCTGTGGCTGGGCTTCCCGCTGGGCTTCTTCGCTTCGGGCATTTTCAGCGGCATGGGCGCTTTCCTGACCGAGCTGTTCCCCACGCGCATTCGTGGGTCGGGGCAGGGCTTCTGCTACAACATCGGCAAGGTCATTGCGGCGTTGTTCCCGCTGCTGATCGGTGTGCTTGGCCAGAAAGTGCCGCTGGGCCTGGGTATCGGGGTGTTCTCGGCGGTGTCTTACGGCGTGGTGATCGTGGCCGCGCTGAGCCTGCCGGAAACCCGCGGCAAACAGCTGCAGGCGCGGTAAGGTAGGCATATGGATAACAACAACGGAGGCCGCGTGGTGGAACGCCTGCTACTCAATTGCGACATGGGCGAGAGTTTCGGCAGCTGGCGCATGGGCCTGGACGCCGAGGTGATGCCATACATCGATTGCGCCAACATCGCCTGCGGCTACCACGCTGGCGACCCGAGCATCATGCGCCGCACCGTAGCGCTGGCACTGGCGCACGGGGTAACCATCGGCGCGCACCCGGCCTACCCGGACTTGGTCGGCTTCGGCCGCCGCTCCATGGCCTGCAGCCCGGAAGAAATCCGCGACCTGCTGCATTACCAGGTCGGTGCGCTGGACGGCATCTGCAAGGTACTGGGTGGCCGCGTGGCCTACGTGAAGCCCCATGGTGCGCTATACAACGACATGATGGCCGACCCGCTCAAGCTGCGTACCGTGCTGGAGGCCGTAGCGGCCTACGACAGCAACCTGCCGCTGATGCTGATGGCCACTGCCGACAACCGCGCCGCCCAGGCCCTGGGCGATGAAATCGGTGTACCGCTGTGGTTCGAGGCGTTCGCTGACCGCGCCTATACCGCCAGCGGCCACCTGGTTTCGCGGCGCCTGCCCGGCGCGGTGCACCACGACCCGGCGCTGGTGGTGGAGCAGGCCGTGCGCCTGGCCCGTGGCGACACGCTGGTGGCGGACGACGGCAGTGCCTTGAAGTTGGCGGCCAGCACCTTGTGCGTGCACGGCGACAACGACAGTTCGGTTGCGGCGGTGCGGCAGATTCGTCAGGCCCTCGATGCGCTGGAGGCGAGATGAAACCGCGCATCGAAGTGGTAGCCATCGACAGCCTGATGGTGCGCCTGTTCGAGCGTATCGACGAGGCCAACATGCCGTGGATGCTCGCCGCCAGCCAGCGCCTGCGCGCGGCGTTCGGCGAGCACATGCTGGACCTGGTGCCGTCCTACACCACGCTGATGGTGCAGTTCGACCTGCCTCCGGGCGAGGCGAGGGCGCTGATCGCCCAGGCACTGGACGGTTTGCAGCCAGACACCGGCAGTGGCGGTCGCCGCCATGAAATCCCGGTGTGGTACGACGCCAGTGTCGGCCCTGAACTGCCGGTGCTGGCCGCCCGCAGCGCGTTGAGCGAAGCCGAGGTAATCCGCCTGCACAGCGAACGCGAATACCCCGTGTTTGCCCTGGGCTTTGCCCCCGGTTTCGGCTTCATGGGCCTGGTTGATGAACGCCTGGCCAGCCCGCGCCTGAGCACCCCGCGCAAGCGGGTGGCGGCTGGCAGCGTGGGCATTGCCGAGCGCCAGACGGCGGCGTACCCGGCAGTATCGCCGGGCGGCTGGAACCTGATCGGCCGTACCCCGGTGCGGCTGTTCGACCGTGAACGTGATGGCTACAGCCTGTTGCAACCCGGTGACCGAGTGCGTTTTGTGCCGGTTTCGCGCGGTGAATTCCTGGCCTTGGGCGGTGATGTGGAGGCACAGGGATGAAGCAGTTGCAGATCGAGGCCAGCACCGCGCTGTGCCAGTTGCAGGATGCCGGGCGCTTTGGGGTACGCCATCTGGGCGTGACCCAGGGCGGGGCGTTGGACTGGGTGGCGATGCACTGGGCCAACTGGCTGCTGGGCAACCCGTTGGCGGCACCGGTGGTCGAGGTGGCGCTGGGTGGTTTCTGCGTGGTGGCTGAACAGGATTGTGTGCTGGCCCTGGCGGGTGCCGACCTGGATGCACGGGTCGATGATCAGCCGGTCGCGCCCTGGCGCAGCTTTGCCTTGGGCAAAGGGCAGCGGTTGACCCTGAAACAGCCCAGGCAGGGCGTGCGGGCGTACTTGGCTGCACCTGGCGGGTTCCAGGGGGAAGCTGTGCTGGGCAGCTGTGCCACTGTGGTGCGGGAAGAACTTGGCGGTATCGATGGCTGTGGTGCTGCGCTTGGTAAAGGCCAGGTGCTGGCATTTGCAGACGCTTTGGCGAGCGTGCGCGAGGTGCCGGCAACGCTGCGTCCAACGTACGCACAAAAGCCTGTGCTTGACCTGGTGATGGGCGCGCAGATTGGTGATTTCAGCGGTACCAGCCTGTTTGAGGCATTCAACAGTGACTGGACGCTGGACAGCCGGGCTGATCGCATGGGCATCCGCCTGCTGGGGCCGCAGTTGGTCTACCAGGGCGTGCCGATGATTTCCGAAGGGATACCGCTGGGCGCGGTGCAGGTGCCGCCGGATGGGCAGCCGATCGTGCTGCTCAATGACCGGCAGACCATTGGTGGTTATCCGCGGCTGGGGGCGTTGACGCCGTTGGCATTGGCGCAGCTGGCGCAGTGCATGCCGGGGGCTGCTGTGCGGTTCAGGGCGGTGGTGCAGGATGAGGCTTGGCGGGAGCAGCAGCGTTACCTGGAGTGTTGGTTGTAAGGCTGCTGGCCTCTTCGCGGGTGAACCCGCTCCTACACAGACGGCGTTGGCCCCGAGCCGGTGCAATCCGTTGTAGGAGCGGGTTCACCCGCGAAGAGGCCGGCACAAGCACCCTCACTTGGACAGGTAGCGCATCCCTTCCTCCAACCCCTGCAAGGTCAGCGGGTACATCTTGTCCTCGATCAGGTCCCGCACCAGGTGGGTCGAAGCGGTGTAGTCCCAGGCCTGCTTGGGGTACGGGTTGATCCAGATGATCTTCCTGAACTTCTCCATGAAGCGTTGTATCCACACATACCCGGCCTCTTCGTTCCAGTGCTCAACGCTACCACCGGGCTGGGTAATCTCGTAGGGCGCCATGGCTGCATCGCCGACGAACACCACTTTGTAGTCGTCGCCGTACTTGTGTAGCAGGTCGAAGGTGGAATAGCGTTCCGAGGTGCGGCGCAGGTTGTTCTTCCACACCGACTCGTACACGCAGTTGTGGAAGTAGTAGTACTCCAGGTGCTTGAACTCGGTCTTGCAGGCCGAGAACAGCTCTTCGCAGACCTTGACGTGGGCGTCCATCGAGCCGCCGATGTCGAACAGCAACAGCAGCTTCACGGTATTGCGCCGCTCGGGGCGCATCTGGATGTTCAGCAGCCCGGCATCGCGCGCGGTGTGGTCGATGGTACCGTCGATATCCAGCTCTTCGGCGGCGCCTTCACGGGCGAACTTGCGCAGCCGGCGCAGGGCCAGCTTGATGTTGCGCGTGCCCAGTTCCACCTGGTCGTCGAGGTTCTTGTACTCGCGCTGGTCCCACACCTTCACCGCCTTGCCCTGGCGCTTGCCGGCCTCGCCCACGCGGATGCCCTCGGGGTTGAAGCCGCCCGAGCCGAACGGGCTGGTGCCACCGGTGCCGATCCATTTGTTGCCGCCGGCGTGGCGTTCCTTTTGCTCTTCGAGGCGCTTCTTGAATTCCTCGATCAGCTTGTCCAGGCCGCCCAGCGACTGGATCTGCGCGCGTTCTTCATCGGTCAGCGAACGCTCGAACTCCTTGCGCAGCCAGTCTTCCGGGATCAGCGCCTCGATGTGCCGGTCGAGGTTTTCCAGGCCCTTGAAGTAGGCGGCAAAGGCCCGGTCGAACTTGTCGAAGTGGCGTTCGTCCTTCACCAGGATGGCACGGGCGAGGTAGTAAAACTCGTCCATGTCGGCGAACACCACGCGCTTTTGCAAGGCCTGGTGCAGGTCGAGCAGCTCGCGCACCGACACCGGCACCTTGGCCGCGCGCATTTCATTGAACAGGTTGAGCAGCATGGCCCGGCTCCTGTCAGCGGTTGCCGCGCCGGCTCATGAAGGCCAGGCGCTCCAGCAACTGCACATCCTGTTCGTTCTTCACCAGTGCACCGGCCAGTGGCGGAATGGCCTTGGTCGGGTCGCGTTCGCGCAGCACGGCTTCACCGATGTTGTCGGCCATCAGCAGCTTCAGCCAGTCGACCAGTTCGGAGGTGGACGGCTTTTTCTTCAGGCCCGGTACCTTGCGCACGTCGAAGAACACGTCGAGTGCCTCGCTGACCAGCGACTGGCTGATGTTCGGGTAGTGCACGTCGACGATCTGCTGCAGGGTGCCGCGGTCGGGGAAGGCGATGTAGTGGAAGAAGCAGCGGCGCAGGAAGGCGTCTGGCAGCTCTTTTTCATTGTTGGAGGTAATGATGATGATCGGCCGTTGCTTGGCCTTGATGGTCTCGTCGATTTCGTAGACGTAGAACTCCATCTTGTCCAGCTCTTGCAGCAGGTCGTTGGGGAACTCGATGTCGGCCTTGTCGATTTCGTCGATCAGCAGGATGACCCGTTCTTCGGCCTCGAAGGCCTCCCACAGCTTGCCCTTTTTCAGGTAGTTGCGCACATCGTGGACCTTGTCCACGCCCAGCTGCGAGTCGCGCAGGCGGCTGACCGCGTCGTACTCGTAGAGGCCCTGATGGGCCTTGGTGGTGGATTTGATGTGCCAGGTGATCAAGCGTGCACCGAACGAGGCCGCCAGCTGCTCGGCGAGCATGGTCTTGCCGGTGCCCGGCTCGCCCTTGACCAGCAACGGGCGTTCGAGGGTGATGGCCGCGTTTACCGCCAGTTTCAGGTCGTCTGTGGCGACGTAGTCGCGGGTGCCTTCGAACTTCATGGGGGCTGTCCTCTGTCTTAAGCCTGTGCCGGCCTCTTCGCGGGTGAACCCGCTCCTACACAGGGATCGCAGTAACCTTGTAGGAGCGGGTTTACCCGCGAAAGGGCCGGCACAGGCAACACATGTTTGTAAGTTGTTACCGACTATAACGCGGGGCCAGGCAGCTGCAAACGCAGACCGGGTATTCAGTCCCTGAATGCCCCGTCACGCCTGCTCAGTCAGACTTCGGCTTCGGCTGCTCATACTGCGCATTGAACGCCTGGATAAAGCCGTTGCGCAGTATCTGCAAAAACGCCTCCAAGGCACTGACGTCCTGCTTGCGCACGCTGCCACTGAGTTCCACACGGGTGGCGAACTGGTTCTTCGGCTGGTTTTTCAGCACCGTCTGGGTCGCGCCCACCAGCGCCTCCCACACCGAGCGGAAAAAGCCTTTGTCCTTTTCCTGCACATCCTGTTGCCAGTTGAACACGTCGACATCGCGCAGCAGTGGCTTGATATAGCCGGTAAGCCGGCCATTCTCGGCCTGGGCCTCGATCACCAGGTCGCCATGCCCGGCATTGAAGTCGAACTTGCCGTAGGCGCTGGCAAAGTCATTGAGCTTGCGCAGTTCTATACCGGTGGCGCGCAGGCGGAACTGGAAGTCATCGAAATCGCTGAACGGGTCGAAGGTGGCGCGGCTTTCCACCTTGGCATCGCCCAGCAGCAGGGCGTTGGCGTCCAGGCTGGCGTCGCGCCGGCCCTTTTTGTCGCGCACGTTGGTCAGGTTGCGGATATTGGCGTCCAGCTGGGTGGCCTTGAGGTTGACCGGCGGCTTGGAATTGAAGTTGCGAAAGGTCAGCACGCCGTTTTCGATATGCACTTCGTTGAGGGTGATCGGCAGCAGCTTTTCCAGCTGTTGGCGCCAATCGGTGCCCCGGCCGGTCTGCGACGCTTGTTTGCTGCCACCGTCGACAAAATTCAGCTCGGGCCGCACGAAGGTCACCTTGGCCACCACCGCCTTGTCATACCACAGCGAACGCCAGCTCACCGACAGGTCGATCAATGGCGCGTCCAGCAGCGGCACCGGGACCTTGCCGCTGGTCTTGACGATTTTCAGCCCGTTGATCTTGTAAGCGCCGCGCCACCAGGCCAGGTCCACATCAGCCACCTGGCCGCGGTAGTCGCCCATGTTGGCCAGCCTGTCGTTCAGGTAATCGCGCACCAGGTAGGGCAGGGCCAGGTGCAGGGCCACCAGCAGCACGGCCAGGCTGGCCAGGCCGACCAGCGGCCAGCGGTAGCGACCTTTCATCTCAGGCCCTCCAATGTAACCTGAGCGGTTGACCGCAGGCTTTGCCACGGAGTTCGAACAGGCTTTACGGGCCCTCGGCCGGGGCTTACCCTTGAGCTCTTTCCCTGCTTTCTTTCATGCCAAGGACCCCTGCCATGAGCCGTATCTTTGCAGACAACGCCCACTCCATCGGCAACACGCCGCTGGTGCAGATCAACCGCATTGCCCCGCGCGGCGTGACCATCCTGGCCAAGATCGAAGGGCGCAACCCAGGCTATTCGGTCAAATGCCGCATTGGCGCGAACATGGTGTGGGACGCCGAGAGCAGCGGCAAGCTCAAGCCGGGCATGACCATCGTCGAACCCACCTCGGGCAACACCGGCATCGGCCTGGCCTTCGTCGCCGCCGCCCGTGGCTACAAGCTGATGTTGACCATGCCGGCGTCGATGAGCCTGGAGCGCCGCAAGGTACTAAAGGCGCTGGGCGCCGAACTGGTGCTGACCGACCCGGCCAAGGGCATGAAGGGTGCCATCGAGAAGGCCAACGAAATCGTTGCCTCCGACCCGGCCCAGTACTTCCTGCCTGGCCAGTTCGAAAACCCGGCCAACCCGGCAATCCACGAGAAAACCACCGGCCCGGAAATCTGGAATGACACCGATGGCGCGGTCGACGTGCTGGTGGCCGGCGTGGGCACCGGCGGCACCATCACCGGCGTGTCGCGCTACATCAAGCATACGCAGGGCAAGGCGATCCTGTCGGTGGCCGTGGAGCCAGTGACTTCGCCACTGATCAGCCAGACCTTGGCCGGCGAAGAACTCAAGCCCAGCCCGCATAAAATCCAGGGTATCGGTGCCGGCTTCGTGCCGAAGAACCTCGACCTGTCGATTGTCGACCAGGTGGCAACGGTGACCGATGAAGAGTCCAAGGCCATGGCCATCCGCCTGATGCAGGAAGAGGGCATCCTCTGCGGCATTTCCTGTGGTGCGGCGATGGCGGCAGCCGTGCGCCTGGCCGAAAAACCGGAAATGCAAGGTAAGACCATCGTCGTAATTTTGCCGGACTCCGGCGAGCGCTACCTGTCGAGCATGCTGTTCAGCGACATGTTCAGCGAGCAGGAAAACCAGCAATAATCGGCCTTGCCGCTGACTCGGCGCAGTATTCAGCGGCCAGGTTTATTGCAAAATCTTCATGAGTGCGATCCCGCCCGGGTTGTGTTTACCTCGGCGGGATCGGTTTATGATGGCAGGATGATTTTCAGGAGAGCAGGACGCGCAGCCCTGGCTCTTCCCCAAGGAGTGAAAGCATGACCTTTTCCTTTGCAGCCAAGGCGGGTGTCTTGCTGGTGTTTTTCGGCAGCGTGCTGTTCGTGCACCTGCGCGGCAAGGCCCGCCTGCCGGTGTTGCGCCAGTTCGTCAACCATTCGGCGCTGTTTGCCCCCTACAACGCCTTGATGTATCTGTTCTCCGGCGTGCCGTCCAAGCCCTACCTGGACCGCCAGCGCTTCCCTGAACTGGACGTGCTGAAGGACAACTGGCAGGAAATCCGTGAAGAGGCCATGCGCCTGTTCGACGAAGGCTACATTCGCGCCGCCGAAAAGGACAACGACGCCGGCTTTGGTTCGTTCTTCAAGAAAGGCTGGAAGCGTTTTTACCTGAAGTGGTACGACAAACCGCTGCCGTCGGCCGAAGCCCTGTGCCCGCGCACCGTCGAGCTGGTTAGCAGCATCCCCAACGTCAAGGGCGCGATGTTCGCCTTGCTGCCTGGCGGCAGCCACCTGAACCCGCACCGCGACCCGTTCGCCGGTTCGCTGCGCTACCACCTGGGCCTGTCCACCCCCAACTCCGATGCGTGCCGCATCTACGTCGACGGCGAGGAATATGCCTGGCGTGATGGTGAAGACGTGATGTTCGACGAAACCTACGTGCACTGGGTCAAGAACGAAACCGACTTCACCCGGGTGATCCTGTTCTGCGACATCGAACGCCCGCTGAGCAGCCCGCTGATGACCCGTATCAACCGCAAGGTCAGCGCCTTCCTCGGCCGCGCCACTGCGCCGCAGAACACAGACGACGAGCGTGTGGGCGGGATCAACCAGGCGTATGCCTGGAGCAAGCGCTTCAGCAACAAGATCAGTGGCCGCGTGAAGCAGTTCAAGCGCGCCAACCCCAAGGCCTACCGTGTGCTGCGGCCGGTGCTGGCGGTGGTGGTGGCGTATCTGCTGTATCGCTGGTTGTTCTGATTTGGCCTGGTGGGGGTGCAAAGCGCCCCAAAGATGTCAGCCTCAGCGCTTTATAGCGCTTTATAGCGCTTTATAGCGCATTATAGAGCGATTATAGAGCCGTTATAGATGACCCATAGGGCTCAAGTAGAGGTTTGGCTGCAAGGTGCTTGTCACGACATTTTCATAGCCAGTCAGATCGAGCGCCGCCCGCGCGGCGCTTCGCGGGGCAAGCCCGCTCCCACATTTGTTGCAACGTGCCGAACCTGCCAAGCCATGGTTGTCAGCTTTGGTAGGCTGGCTGGATTCCTGAGTTGACACTGCTGCCGCCCCACCTGTCTTAAGCCTTGCACCGAGGCTTACCCCCCACAGACATGGCCACATTGCAACAAATGTGGGACTGTCTTGCATGGTCCTTCTGGCCAGCATCGGCCCTTGTAGGAGCGGCCTTGCGTCGCGATGGGCTGCGAAGCAGCCCCGGCAATTTGTGCATGTGTGCGGAAACCTTGGGGCTGCTGCGCAG
>NZ_JBIVIF010000010.1:71977-123136 GCF_044749595.1 Pseudomonas sp. NPDC089392 | reverse complement strand
CCCCCCCCCCCCCCCCCCCCCCCCCCCCCCCCCCCCCCCCCCCCCCCCCCCCCCCCCCCCCCCCCCCCCCCCCCGCTCCTACAGGTCCTGTGCCTGCCTTGAAGGTGATGCAGGCCAGGTGGTGGGCTTGTCCCTCGAAGCGCCGCGGGAGCGGCGCTCGATTTGAGCATCAACTACAACTTCAGGCAGGCATCTTCAGCCTCGACGCCCGTCTCAAGCCGGCTCCATTGCCTCCACCACCTTCCCCCGGCTCAGGTGCACCACCTTGTCCGCCGTATCGAAGTACCGGTCATCATGCGAAATCACGATGATGGTCTTGCCCATGCGCTTCAGGTCCGGCAACAGCTCGGTGTAGAACACCCGGCGGAAGGTCGGGTCCTGGTCTGCCGCCCATTCGTCGAACACCAGCACCGGCCGCCCGTCCAGCCAGGCATTGACCAGCGCCAGGCGCTTGCGCTGGCCGGTTGACAGGTCGGTGGTGGTAAAGGCGCCATCGCGCACGCTGACCTTGTGGGCAATCTCCAGCCGCTCCAGGTAGCGCGTGGCATCGCTGGGCAGGGCATGTTCATGCTCGGGCAGGTCTTCGAACAGGTAGTAATCGGCAAAAACCGTGGTAAACAGCTGGCGATAGTCATCCAGCCCCTCCGGCCCAACGGCCTTGCCGTTCAGGCGCACCTCACCGCGCTGCGGGGTGTACAGGCCCAGCAGCAGCTTGATCAGCGAAGTCTTGCCGCAGCCGTTTTCACCGACGATGAACAGGATTTCGCCCGGCTCGATGCTCAGGTTCACCGGCCCCACGCGGAACGGTTCGTTGCCGTCCACCGGTGGGTAGGCGTACTCGACGTTGTGCAGCTCCAGGTGCGCGCTGGCCGGGGCGGCACGCTTGGCCGGCGGTTCCAGCAGCAGGTGCGGTTCGGGCGAAGAGAAGCGCTCGGACAGGTCGGCAATGCGGCGGAACGCAACCTGTGCACGGCCAAGAATCGGCAGGTTGCCGATCAGCGTTTCCAGTGGGCCTTTCATGTACAGCAGCACCAGCACGAAGCCGCTCATTACCGCCGGATCGTTGCTCGGCCACAACGATTGCAGGGCCAGGGTCAGACCGATGACCACGAAGAACAGCATCGAGCCCAGGCTCTTGGCCACAACGAAGATGTTGATGGCGCGGATGTGGGTACTGGCGATGAAGTCGGCGGTGCCCTGGATGTTGCGCGTCAGCATGGCGTGGCGGCGGCGGCGGTCAATGCGCAGTTCCTTGGCGCCTTCGGCGATGGCGGAGTAGTGCTTCTGCAGGTTGTCCTCGGCATCGCGCGCGGCGTTGAAGCCAGCCACACCTTTTTGCCGGGCGATGTACTGCACGCCGCTACCGATGCCAATGGCCACCAGGGTGATGAGGAAGATCGGCCACGACAACCAGGCCAGGTAGGCCATGCAACCCGTCACGGTAGTCAGGGAAATGGCCAAGGGGGAAAAGGCGAAGGCGAAGTCGCTGATGGTGTCGACGTCACGGGTCAGCACCGGGATCAGGCGATGGCTGCGGTAGCGCTCGATCTGTTCGATTGGCGCCGACAGCACCTTGGCGCCCAGGTCCTTGCGTAGCCGGGCAATCACCTTCTGCCCGACGTAGTTGCTGCCGCTGTCGGCCGCCACGCTGCTGACCAGGGCCAGCACGCACAAGCCGGCGAAGGCCAGGATCACGCCCTGGCTCATGCCATCGGCAGCGTGCAGGCCCTGGTTGACGGTGGCCAGCAGGGCGGTCACGGCCAGGCCGCCGAGCATGCCCAGCAGCACCGAGACGATGACCGCCGGGCGGTAGGGTTTGAGCAGGCCCAGCAGTTCGCGGATGGCCCCGGGGGAAGAGGTTTTCATGAAGCGTGATCTCGCTGGTGGAGTGGGGGCGGGGTCAGCTGCCGAGGGTCAGGGAGCCCTTCATCAAGGTGCTGTGGAACGGGAACGAGCAGTAGAAGCTGTAGTCGGTACCGGCCTTCAGCAGCTTGGTATCGAGGGTGACGCTGTCCTTTTCACCACCGCCGATCAGGCGGGTATGGGCAATCACCCGGGTGTCGCCAGGCTTGACGTAGTCCTGCGCCTCGCCGGCCTTCTGGCCTTCATCCAGCACGCCCTGCATGTCGGCCTGGGTGCTCAGCACCCAGTTGTGGCCCATCACGTTCTTCGGCATGTCGCCGGGGTGGCTGAGGGTGACGGTGAACGAACGGCAGGCCTTGGGCACGCTGATGGCAGCCTTGTCGAAGGTCATCTGGTCGGTGCCGTGGATTTCCACGGCGCATGGCTCCGCCGACCAGGCGGCCGGGGCCGTGGCGAGCAGGGCGAGGAGCAGGAGCTGGCGAGTCATGTACGGTTCCTGGGCGATAAAGGGGTGCACATCGTTCAGACGAACCGGCGCGGGCAGGCTTTACCTGTGTGCGCGCGGCTGGTGAATTTCCCGCAGCCCCGCTCGTTAATCTAGTCAGGCGCCGCCATGGCGCACATCCCGATTTCGCCGCCAACGCGGCCCTGGCTTGAGGTGACCGTACATGAGTGAACTGCTGAGCTTTGCCATCGAACCGCTGGACGCCGCGCGTGGCAACCTGCCGCTGCTGGTACGCGCGCCGGAGCCGGGTATCGACCTGCTGGAAGCCTTTGCCGAGCTGCAGCCCCTGGTGGACCAGCACCTGCTGCAAGCTGGCGGCATTCTGTTCCGCGGCTTTGAAGTGGCGGGTGCCGAAGCCTTCCGCCAGTTCGCCGCCTCGTTCGGCCACCCGCTGCTCAACTACGAGTTCGGCTCCACCCCGCGCAGCAACGTGACCAAGGGCGTGTACACCTCCACCGAGTACCCGGCGCACCAGAGTATCCCCCTGCACAACGAGCAGGCCTACACCCTGGAGTGGCCGATGAAGATCTGGTTCTACAGCGTGATCCCTGCCGAGACCGGTGGCGAGACGCCGATTGCCGACAGCCGCGAGGTTTACCGGCGCATGCCGGCGCGCATTCGCCAGCGGCTGGAGGAGAAAGGGCTGATGTACGTGCGCAACTACGGCAACGGCCTGGATGTGGAATGGTCGCAGGTGTTCAACACCGAAGACCCGCGCCAGGTCGAGGCCTATTGCCGGGCGCATGCCATCGAGTGCATCTGGAAGGACGACGGCGAACTGCGCACCCGCCAGCGTTGCCAGGTGGTGGCGCGCCACCCGGTGACCGGGGAGGACGTATGGTTCAACCAGGCGCACCTGTTCCATGTGTCGAACCTGCAGCCCGAGGTGCGTGAGTCGCTGATGGATATTGTCGAGGAAGAGGACCTGCCGCGTAACGTGTACTACGGCGACGGTACGACCATCGAGGACTCGTTGCTCGATGAGGTGCGTGGGGTGCTGGATGAGTGCACCATCAGCTTTCCCTGGCTGGCGAATGATGTGCTGATGCTCGACAACATGCTGGCGGCGCATGCGCGGTCGCCGTTTACCGGCAAGCGCAAGGTGGTGGTGGCGATGGCGCAGGGGTATAGCGAGGGGTTGGGCTGAGTAGGGAATGGGGGCGGGGTGTTTGCCTTGAGGGGATGTCAGGGCGGCTAGGTGTCTGCCTTGAGAGGTGTGTCGCCTATGAGATCGAGCGCCGCCCGCGCGGCGCTTCGCGGCTAAAGCCGCTCCTACGTTTGTTTCGGGCCAGTCCATCCTGTGCCAGGCGCGCGCGACCGCCTTGTTTGTACGACGCGATATTGAGACATGCGCCAAGGCGTTCGCGCGCAAATCCCACAGAAATAATTGGCCCGAAACAAACGTAGGAGCGGGTTTACCCGCGAAGCGCCGCGCGGGCGGCGCTCGATCTCACAGGCGCTGAATATGTCAAGGCGAACGCTTCGGCGCTCGATCTCACAGGCGCTGAAAGGGTTGTGGCGAACACCTGTCAGCCCAGATGGGGTTGATGCGCTGACCCTTGTATTGGATGGACCGGCCCTTTCGCGGCCGCTCCTACAGGGACTGCGTATGCCTCAGGGGATGCACCCTCTGTAGGAGCGGCTTTAGCCGCGAAGAGGCCCGCCAAGGCGACGCCCAGAGCCCCGCAACCCTCCACTAAATAACCCCCCCACCCCTTCGTCTGACAGTTACCGCTCGACTGCCAGGACTCCGCTCGACATGAATGCCGACCAAACGCTCAAGCTCGCCCGCCGCTTCATCGAACTCAGCCCCGACAAGCGCCGCCTGTTCCTCAAGGCGTTGCAGGGCGAGGGCATGGATTTTTCCGTGCTGCCGATTGCGCCCGGGGTGGAGGTGGCCGAGCGTGACCAGCTGTCGTACGCCCAGCGGCGCATGTGGTTCCTCTGGCAGCTCGACCCGCAAGGCGCGGCATACAACCTGCCCATGGCCGTGCGCCTGCACGGCCCGCTGGACCTGACCGCCCTGCAACAGGCCTTCGATGCCCTGGTGGCCCGCCATGAAACCCTGCGCACCCGTTTCGTCGCCGATGGCGATGACGTGCGCCAGCAGGTTGATGCTGTCGCAGCCCCGCTGCAGCTGCGCCAGGATGCCCTGACCGGTCTGGACGACAATGCCCGCCAGGCCGCCATCGAAACCATCGCCGAAGCCGAAGCCCTGGCGCCGTTCGACCTGGCCAGTGGCCCGCTGCTGCGCGTGCGCCTGCTGCAACTGGGCGCACAGGAGCACGTGCTGCTGCTGACCCTGCACCACATCGTCGCCGACGGCTGGTCGATGAACGTGCTGATCGACGAGTTCCTGCACCTCTACGACGCAGCCGTGGTCGGCACCGAGAGCACCTTGGAGCCGCTGCCGATCCAGTACCGCGACTACGCCCTGTGGCAGCGCAGCTGGCTTGAGGCCGGTGAACAGGAACGCCAACTGGCCTACTGGCAGGCACGCCTGGGCGACGACCATTCGCCGCTGGAGCTGCCACTGGACCGCACCCGTCAGGGCCGCCCTAGCTACCGCGGCGCTCGCCACGAATTCCCGATCGACGCAGACGTTGCCGAACGCCTGCGCGGGGTGGCCCGCAAGCACAATGTCACCCTGTTCATGGCCCTGCTGGCCGCCTTCAAGCTGCTGCTGCAGCGTTATAGCGGCCAAGCTGCGATCCGCGTCGGCGTGCCCATCGCCAACCGCAACCGTGCCGAAGGCCAGGGCCTGATCGGCTGCTTCATCAATACCCAAGTGCTGCACACCGAGATCGACCCGCTGCTGGATATCGCCGGTTTGCTGCAGCGCGTGCGTGAAACCGCTGTGGGCGCGCAAAGCCATCAGGACTTGCCGTTCGAACAACTGGTCGAAGCCCTGGACCTGCCGCGCAGCAGCGAAAGCCCGCTGTTCCGTGTGCTGTTCAACCATCAGGCGCAGGTGGCGGATGTTCAGGCCATCGAGACCCGCTCCGGCCTGAGCCTGGCGCCGATTGCCCTGGAAAAGCACAGCGCTCGCTTCGACCTGGCGTTGGACACCCACGAGCGCGCCGGGCAGTTGCATGCGGCGTTCACCTATGCGACCGATGTATTCGATGCGGCGACCGTCGAAACCCTCGGCGAGCAGTGGCTGGCCCTGGTGCAGGCGCTGGCCGCCGAAACGGCTGGCGCCGTAGGCGAGCTGGCATTGCCGGGCCTGGCCACAGCCATTGGCGCCGCAGCACAGGCTGACGAAGTACCCATGGTGCAGCAGCGCTTTGCTGCTGCCGCCCGCCGTCACCCTGAGCGTATCGCGGTGATGGCTGCCGGCGAGCAGGCCAGCTTCGCCGAACTTGATGCCCGCGCCGAGGCCATCGCCGGCCGGCTGGCCGAAGCCGGCGTGGGGCCGGACTCGCTGGTCGGCGTACTGGCCGACCGCAGTGTCGGCATGCTCGCCAGCATCCTTGGCGTGCTCAAGGCCGGTGGCGCCTACCTGCCGCTGGAGCCTGAGCAACCAGCCGAACGCCTGGCCTACATGCTTGCCGACAGCGGCACGCGCCTGGTGCTGGCCCCCGGCAGCTGGCAGGCCGAGCTGCCCGCAGCTGTGCAGTGCCTTGACTGGGCGCAAGCCGGCAATGGCCAGGCCATGCGCATCACTCCAGCACCGGCAAACCTGGCCTATGTGATCTACACCTCCGGCACCACCGGCCAGCCCAAGGGCGTGGCGATCAGCCACGGCGCCCTGGCCAACTATGTTGATGGCATCGCCGCACGCCTGCCAGTCGAACGCATCCGAAGCATGGCCCAGGTCTCGACCCCGGCGGCCGACCTGGCCCATACCATGCTGTTCGGCGCCCTGTGCGGCGGCCACACCCTGCACCTGCTGCTGCGCGAGCAGGTGCTGGATGCCGAAGGTTTCGCGGCCTACCTGGCCAAGCACCAGGTCGATGCGCTGAAGATCGTGCCGTCGCATCTGGAGGCTATGCTGGTGGCTGGCCGCGCGGCGCTGCCGGGCCAATGCCTGGTGCTTGGTGGCGAGGCTATCAGCCCAGGCCTGCTGGGCAAGATCCGCCAACTGGCCCCGGCGCTGAAGGTGTTTAACCACTACGGCCCGACCGAGACCACTGTCGGTGTGCTGGTCGCCGAACTGAATGAACAGAGCAGCCTCGGCCAGCCATTGGCCAACACCCATGTGGCGGTGCTCGACCGTTGCCTGCAGCCGCTGCCGGCCAAGGCCAAGGGCGAGCTGTACATCGGCGGCGCGGGCCTGGCCCGTGGCTACCTGAACCGCCCGGCACTCACCGCCGAACGCTTTGTCCCCGACCCGAATGGCAGCCACGGCCAGCGCCTGTACCGCAGCGGTGACTGGGTGCGCCAGGGCAGCGACCTGCAATTCGCCGGGCGCATGGATGGCCAGGTAAAGATCCGTGGCTACCGCGTCGAGCTGGCCGAAATCGAAAACCAGCTGCGCGCGCTGGACGGCGTCGCCAACGCCCTGGTCCGCGTGCATGGCCAGGCGCCGCAATTGCAACTGGCTGCCTGGCTGGTACCCAGCGAGATGCCAGCCGACAGCCAGGCCTGGCAAGAGTCGATCCGCACCACCCTCAAAGGCCTGCTGCCCGAACACATGGTGCCGAGCCACCTGATGGTGCTGGAACACTTGCCGGTCACGGTCAACGGCAAGGTCGACGTCAAGGCGCTGCCCGAACCTGTCGCCACCCAAGTGGCCTATCAGCCGCCGCAAACGCCGCTGCAGGTGCAGCTGGCGCAGATCTGGGCCGAAGTGCTGCAAGTACCGCAGGTGGGCCTGACCGACAACTTCTTCGCCCTCGGCGGGCATTCGTTGCTGGCCACCCAGGCCGTTTCGCGGGTGCGCAAGCAACTGGGCGTGGATATCCCGCTGCGCACCCTGTTCGACACGGTTGAGCTGCAAGCCTTCGCCCAGGCAGTGGCCGAGGGCGAGCAGGGCGCTGGCCTGGAGATCGAAATCCTCGACCGCCAGCAGCCACTGCCGGTGTCCCGCTCGCAGAACCGCCAGTGGCTGTTCTGGAAGCTCAACCCGCAGAGCCTGGCCTACAACACGCCGATGGCCGTGCGCATGCAGGGCAACCTCGACCAGGCCGCGGTGCAGTTTGCGCTGGATGCGCTGGTGGCCCGCCACGAGTCGCTGCGCACGGTATTCGTCGAGGCCGACGGCCTGCCCTGGCAGCGCATTCTGCCAGCGGCCACGGTGCCGATCGGTTTTGAAGACCTCAGCGGCCAGGACCACGCCGCGCAGATGCACAAGCTGGAAGCCGAAGCCTTTGTCCCGTTCGACCTGGAGCACGGCCCGCTGCTGCGCGCACGGCTGTTCAAGGTGCACGCACAAGAGCACCTGCTGTCGCTGACCTTGCACCATATCGTCTCCGACGGCTGGTCGATGAGCCTGCTGGTGCGCGAGTTCGCCGCCGCCTACAACGCCGCGGCCACGGGCCAGGCACACACCATCGCGCCGCTGCCGGTGCAGTACGCCGACTTCGCCGCCTGGCAGCGCAAGTGGCTGGCCGAAGGGCAGATGCAGGCGCAGATCGACTACTGGAAAGGCCGCCTGGAAAGCGACTTCGAAGTACTCGAACTGCCCGCCGACCGCATTCGCCCACCGGTCAAGAGCTACCAAGGCAGCCGCTTCGACGTGCGCCTGCCACTGGCCCTCACCGAGCGCCTGCGAACGCTGGCGGTGGCGTCCAACGCCACGCTGTTCCATGTGTTCCTGGCGGCCTATGCCATCGTGCTGTCGCGCTACAGCCGCAAGGGCACGCTGAACATCGGCGTGCCGGTCACCAACCGCAACCGCCTGGAGCTGGAAGGGCTGATCGGCTTCTTCATCAACGTGGTGGTGGCCCGTATTGGCGTCGATGGCAGCCAGCCGTTCCCGCAGCTGCTGGCGGCGATCAAGGAAACCACCTTGCAGGCCCAGGCCAACAAGGACGTGCCGTTCCTGGAAGTGGCCGAAGCGCTGTACCCGGACCGCGACCAGGGCGTGAACCCGTTCTTCCAGGTGTTGTACAACCACCTGCGCGATCTTGGCGAGCAGGTGTCCAGCGATGCCCTGCACGGCCTGCAGGTCAAGGAAGTCGACCTGCTGGAGCCGGGCGCGCAGTACGACATCTCGCTCAACACCCTCGAGCGCGCCGATGGCGTGACTGCCTCGTTCAACTACTCCACCGACCTGTTCGATGCCGCGCGCATCGAGCGTATGGCCGGCCACTGGCAGGCGCTGCTGGAGGCCATCTGCGCCGAGCCGCAGTGCTGCATTGCCGAGCTGGAGTTGCTTGGCAGCGCTGAACACCAGCAGCTGACCCACGGCTGGAACCCGGCACCGCTGGCCAGCAGCGGCCTGTGCGCGCACCAGTTGCTGGAGCACCAGGCACGTCAGCGGCCAGACGCTTTGGCGCTGATCTTCGACGACCAGCAGATGACCTACGCCGAGCTGGACCGCAGCAGTAACCAGCTGGCGCACCGCCTGCGGGCGCTGGGCGTGGGCCCGGACCGCCTGGTCGGCGTGGCGGTCGAGCGCGGCCTGGGCATGGCCCTGGCGCTGGTCGCCATTCACAAGGCCGGTGGCGCCTATGTGCCGCTGGACCCGGACTACCCACAAGAGCGCCTGGCCTACATGGTCGAAGACAGCAACATCGGCCTGCTGCTGGCCGATGCGCCTTCGCGTGAGCGCCTGCAACTGGGCAAGCAGCTGCCTTGCGTAGTGCTGGAGCCGGGCACCGAGTGGCTGAACGCCTGGCCCGCCGAGCCGCTGGCCAACCTGGCCGCACCGCACAACCTGGCCTACGTGATCTACACCTCCGGCTCCACCGGCATGCCCAAGGGCGTGGCCATCGACCACCATGCCCTGTCGGTGTTCTGCCAGGTAGCCGGCGACTATTCGCGGCTGAGCCCGAATGATCGCGTGCTGCAGTTCGCCACGTTCAGCTTCGACGGTTTCATCGAACAGTTTTTCCCGCCATTGGCCCAGGGCGCCTGCGTAGTGCTGCGTGACCTGCGGCTGTGGGACACCGCCACTTTGCTGGACGAGATCAACCGCCACGGGGTGACCGTGGCTGACCTGCCGGCGGCCTACTGGCGCCTGCTGGCGCTGGAGCGCCGCGCCCCCGAGGCCTATGGCCGGTTGAAACAGATTCACGTCGGCGGTGAGGCAGTGCCGGAAGACGCCCTGCGCGCCTGGCTGGCCGATGGCCCGCCAGCGGTGCGCCTGCTGAACACCTACGGCCCGACCGAAGCCACCGTGGTCGCCACCACTTATGACTGCTCGCAAATGACCGAGCAGCAGATCAGCCAGGGCGGCGTGCCCATCGGCCGCGCCTTGCCGGGCCGTGCCCTGTATGCCCTGGACGATGGCCTGGCGCCAACCCCGGTGGGCGTGCCTGGCGAGCTGTTCATTGGCGGCGCAGGCTGCCTGGCGCGGGGTTACCACCAGCGCCCGTCACTCACTGCCGAGCGCTTCATCCCCGACCCGTTCGACCCGGTTGGCGGTGGTCGCCTGTACCGCACCGGCGACCTCGGCCACTACGACGAACATGGCCAGCTGGCCTATCGCGGTCGGGTTGACCATCAGGTGAAAGTACGCGGCTTCCGCATCGAACTGGGGGAGATCGAGCAGTACCTGCGAGCACACCCGGACGTGCGCGAGGCCACCGTGCTGGCCATCGACCTGCCCAGTGGCAAGCAACTGTGTGCCTACGCCGTGCCGGCTGAAGGCCACAGCGGTGACCTGCGCCTGGCGCTGAAGCAGTACCTGCAGGCCAGCCTGCCGGACTACATGATCCCGTCCTACCTGGTGAGCCTGCCGAGCATGCCGTTGACCCCCAGCGGCAAGCTCGACCGCAAGGCCCTGCCATTGCCCGACCCAAACCAGCCGCAGCATGACTACGAGGCGCCGCAGACCGAGCGGCAACAACAGCTGGCGCAGATCTGGGCGCAATTGCTTAACGTCGCCCGGGTCGGCCTCAACGACAACTTCTTCGAGCTCGGCGGCCACTCCCTGCTGGCCGCCCAGGCCGTGTCGCGGATCAACGTCGAGCTGGGGCTGGATATGCCCCTGCGGCTGATTTTCAGCCACCCCCAATTGCGCGCCTTCGCCCAGGCGCTGGATGAGCAGGGCTTGTCGCTGTCCGACGACGGCCTGAGCGATATCGAAAAAATGATGAACGCATTCACAGAGGCCTGACATGGAACTCACTGCAGCACAACGCATCGCCCAACGTTTCGTCGGCCTCCCCGTGGAGCAGCGCCAGCAGATCCTGGAAAAGATGCAGGCCAGCGGCCAGAGCTTCCGCCTGCTGCCCATCGTGCCCGCCCGCCAGGGCCTGGCGCGTATCCCGCTGTCGTACGCCCAGCAGCGCCTGCTGTTCCTCTGGCAGCTGGAACCCGACAGCCCGGCCTACAACGTGCCGATGGCGGTGCGCCTGAACGGCGCGCTGGACCAGGCGGTGCTGCAACAGGCGCTGGATGCGCTGGTGCAGCGCCACGAGTCGCTGCGCACCCGCTTTGTCTCGCAGGAGGGTGAGTTCCACCAGGAAATTCTCGACCACTGCTCGCTGCCGCTGGAGCGGGTGCTGTTCGATGGCCGCCCCGATGAAGCAGCGCTGAGTGAGGCGGTGGACGCTGCCCTCAAGCAGCCGTTCGACCTGCTGACCGGCCCGCTGCTGCGGGTGACCCTGCTGCGCGTGGCGGAGCACAAGCATGTGCTGGCGCTGAGCATGCACCACATCATCTCCGACGGCTGGTCGAGTGATGTGCTGGTGCAGGAGTTCATCCAGCTGTACACCGCCCTGGCCGAAGGCCGCCAGGCCGCGCTGCCGGCCTTGCCGATCCAGTACGCCGACTACGCCATCTGGCAGCGTGCCTGGCTTGAAGCCGGTGAGGCGCAGCGCCAATTGGCCTACTGGCAGGCGCAGCTGGGCGATGAGCAGCCAGTGCTGAGCCTGCCGCTGGACTTCGCACGCCCGGCCACGCCAAGCCAGCGCGGCGCGGTGGTACGTGTGGACATCGGCAGCGAACAGGCCGAGGCCCTACGCAGCCAGGCACGCAAGGGCGGCCACACGTTGTTCGTGCTGGTGTTGGCAGCGGTGGCGGTGGTGCTGTCGCGCTACAGCGGCCAGGCCGACATCCGCATTGGCGCACCGAATGCCGGGCGCAACCGCACAGAGCTGGAAGGCTTGATCGGCTTCTTCATCAACACCCAGGTGCTGCGCGTGCAGGTGGACGAGCGCGCCACCTTCGCCGCACTGCTGGAGCAGGTGAAAGAGGTGATTGGCGGCGCCCAGTCGCACCAGGAGCTGCCGTTCGAACACCTGGTCGATGCCTTGCTGCCCGAGCGCAACCTGGCGCATAACCCGCTGTTCCAGTTCAAGATCAACCAGCACGTGGCCGCCAGCGACGCGGGCCGCAAGCGCCTGGGTGCGCTGGAAGTGGAAGGCTTTGCCCGTGACGGCGGCGATGCCCGCTTCGACCTGGCCTTCGACTTCTCCGACAAGGCCGACGGCATCGAAGGCTACTTCACCTACGCCACCGACCTGTTCGAGCAGGCCACCATCGAGCGCATGGCGGGCTCACTGCGCCAGGTACTGAACGCACTGGTGTGCGACCCGCAGCAAGCCATCGTCGATTGCCCGCAAGTGGCGGCAGTGCTGCCGGCTACCACGCAGCGCTACCCGCAGGGTGACTTCCTCGCCCTGTGGCGCCAGGCAATGGCGCAAGGCCAGGCCACCGGCGGCGTGCGCGCCGGTGAGCGGTTCATGACCCAGGCCGGGCTGGAGGCAGCGTCCAACCGCCTCGCCGACTACCTGCGCCAACGTGGCGTCGGTGCAGGCAGCATCGTCGCGCTGTGCCTGCCGCGCTCCATCGAATGGGTCAGCGCCTTGCTCGCGGTGCTCAAGACCGGCGCCGCCTACCTGCCGCTGGACACCCAGCAACCGCAGGAGCGTTTGCAGCAACTGATAGCCGACAGTGGCGCCGCCGTGCTGCTGCACGTGCCGGGTGATCAGCGTTTCGCCGGCCTGGATGGCGTGCAGGTAATTGCCTGCGATCACACGCTCTGGGCAACCTGCAGCGACAGCCCGATCGAGCTGTTTATCGCCGCCGAACAACCGGCCTACCTGATCTACACCTCGGGCTCGACCGGCCAGCCGAAAGGCGTGGTGGTCAGCCACGGGGCCCTGGCCAGCTATACACAGGCGGTGCTGGAGCGCCTGCAACTGCCGGCAGCGGCGAGCATGGCGATGGTTTCCACCACCGCAGCCGACCTGGGCCATACCGTGCTGTTCGGTGCCCTGGCCTCGGGCCGCTTGCTGCACCTGTTGCCGCAGGAGCTGGCGTTCGACCCGGATGGTTTCGCCAGCTACATGGCGCAGCACCAGGTTGGCGTGTTGAAGCTGGTGCCGAGCCACCTGCAAGGCCTGCTGCAAGCGGCCCGCGCGGCTGATGTGCTGCCTGCCAACGCATTGATTCTGGGCGGTGAGGCGTGCGGTTGGGGCCTGCTGGAGAAGGTCCGCGAACTGCGCCCCGATTGCCGGGTGATCAACCACTACGGCCCGACCGAAACCACTGTCGGCGTGCTCACTTTCGAGCCCGACCAGCCGCTGCCGGGCTGCCGCACCGTGCCGGTGGGTCGCCAGCTGGGCCATGCATGCGCCCAGGTACTGGATGGCTACCTCAACCCCTTGGCCGCGCAGGTTGCAGGCGAGTTGTACCTGGGCGGGCAGGGCGTCGCCCAGGGCTACCTGGGCCAGCCTGCGCTGACGGCCGAACGCTTCGTGCCGGACCCGTTCAGCGAAACCGGTGCCCGCCTGTACCGCACCGGCGACCGCGCGCGGCTGACGGCTGAAGGCCTGGTCGAGTTCATTGGCCGTGCCGACGACCAAGTGAAAATCCGTGGCTACCGTGTGGAGCCGGGCGAAGTCGGCCGCGTGCTGGCCGGCCTGCCTGGGGTCAGCGAGGCCGTGGTACTGGCACTGCCGCTGGAAGGCGATGCCGAGCGCCTGCAACTGGTGGCCTACGCGGTGGCTGACGCTGGCGTGACCGTGCAGCAACTGCAAGCGCAGCTGCAAGCACGCCTGCCGGACTACATGGTGCCGGCACAGATGCTGCTGCTGGAGCGCCTGCCGCTGACCGCTAACGGCAAGCTGGACAAGCGCGCATTGCCGGCACCGGGCGCGGTCAGCCGTGGCTATGTGGCCCCAGAAGGCGAAATCGAGGAGAAACTGGCCGCCGTATGGGCCGATGTGCTCAAGCTGGAGCAGGTCGGTAGCAGCGACAACTTCTTCGAACTGGGCGGTGACTCGATCCTCAGCCTGCAGATCATCGCCCGGGCCAAGCGCCAGGGCATCAAGATCACCCCCAAGCAACTGTTCGAACAACAGACCATTGCCCAGTTGGCCCAGGTGGCCAAACTTGTCGAGGCCAAGCAGCCTGCAGTTGCAGCAGCCGTGGACACGGCTACCAGTGGCGAGGTGGCCCTGCTGCCAGCCCAGGCGCGCTTCTTTGAGATGGCTGTCGCCCAACCGGCGCATTGGAACCAGTCGGTAATGCTCAAGCCGGCCAGCCCGGTGCAAGTGCCACAGCTGGAGGCAGCCCTGCGCGCAGTGGTCAAACAGCACGATGCCCTGCGCCTGCGTTTCACCCGTGACAAGGGCCAGTGGCAGGCACGCTTCCAGCCGCAGGACAACGCGCCGCTGTTGCGCCAGCGCAACCTGGCAGTGCTGGACCAACTGGACGCTGCCGGCAACGAGGTACAGGCCAGCCTGAACCTGGAGCACGGGCCGCTGCTGCGCGCCGAGCTGTTCGACTTCGCCGATGGCCAGCAGCGGCTGCTGCTGGTGGTGCATCACCTGGTAGTTGACGGAGTGTCCTGGCGGGTGCTGCTGGAAGACCTGCAAGAGGCCTACCAGCAGTTGCTGAACGGTCAGGCCGTCAACCTGCCGGCCAAGACCACCCCAGTGAAAGCCTGGGCCGAACGCCTTGCCGCCTACGCCAACAGCCCTGCACTGCAAGTACAGCGCGACTACTGGCTGCAGGCGCTGGCCGGCGACAACGCCGAGCTGCCGCGGGACAACCCGCAGGGCAGCCTGGTCAATACCCACGCCCGCACTGCCGCCACACGGCTGGATGCCGAGCGCACCGCCAAACTGTTGAAGCAGGCCCCGGCTGCCTACCGCACGCAGATCAACGACCTGCTGCTGACTGCGTTGGCGCGCACCCTTTGCCAGTGGAGTGCACAGGACAACGTACTGCTCCAGCTGGAAGGCCATGGCCGCGAAGACCTGTTCGACGACCTCGACCTCAGCCGCACCGTGGGCTGGTTCACCAGCCTGTTCCCGGTGCGCCTCACCCCCGGCCATGAGCTTGGCCAGTCGATCAAGACGATCAAGGAGCAGCTGCGCACGGTGCCGGACAAAGGCCTGGGCTACGGCCTGCTGCGCTACCTCGGTGATACCGAAGTACGTGGGCAGCTTGCGCGTACCGCCCAGCCCCGTGTCACCTTCAACTATCTGGGCCAGTTCGACGCCAGCTTCAATAGCGACGCCGGTGCACTGTTCGCCCCAAGCGGTGAAAGTGCGGGCCGTAGCCATTGCGCTGGCGCGCAGCTGGGTAACTGGCTGAGCATCACCGGGCAGGTGTATGGCGGTGAGCTGTTCCTGGAGTGGACCTACAGCGCCGAGGTCCATGCCCCGGCAACCATCGACAAGCTGGCCCAAGCCTACGAGCAGGCCTTGGTCGAGCTGGTCGAGCACTGCTGCGATGCCCGCCACCAGGGCGTGACGCCATCCGACTTCCCACTGGCCGCGTTGACCCAGGTACAACTGGACAGCCTGCCACTGGCCGCCGCGCAGATCGTCGATGTCTACCCGCTGTCGCCGATGCAGCAGGGCATGCTGTTCCACACCCTGTACGACCAGCAGGCCGGCAACTACATCAACCAGCTGCGTGTGGATGTACATGGGCTGGATGTGCAGCGCTTCCAGCACGCCTGGCAGGCTACGCTCGATGCCCACGATATCCTGCGCAGCGGCTTCATCCTGCAAGGCGCGCTGGAGCAGGCGGTGCAGGTGGTACGCAAGGCCGTCGAGCTGCCGTTCAGCGAGCATGACTGGCGCGGCCAGCCGGACCTGGAGCAGACCCTGCAGGCCTTGGCCGACGGTGAGCGCCAGCGCGGCTTCGACCTGGCTGAGGCGCCGTTGCTGCGCCTGGTACTGGTGCGTACGGGCGATGCCAGCCACCACCTGATCTACACCAACCACCATATCCTCATGGACGGCTGGAGCACCTCGCGCCTGCTGGGTGAGGTGCTGCAACGCTATGCCGGCCTGGTGCCGCAGGCCCAGGCCACGCACTACCGCGACTACATCGCCTGGCTGCAAGGCCAGGACGCAGCAGTAGCCGAAGCCTTCTGGAAGGTCCAGCTGGCGGTGCTGGACGAGCCGACCCGCCTGGCCCAGGCCATTGCCGGCAGCGCTGACGCAAGCGGCAGCGGCTATGGCGATCACCGCCTGTCCTTCGACCGCGAGCAGACCGCCCGCATCGAAGCCTTCGCCCGGGCCAACCGGGTCACGGTCAACACCTTGGTGCAATCGGCTTGGCTGCTGCTGTTGCAGCGCTGCACCGGCCAGGCCAGCGTGTGCTTCGGCGCCACCGTCGCTGGGCGCCCGGCAGACCTGCCAGGCGTGGAAGAACAGATCGGCCTCTTCATCAACACCCTGCCAGTGATCGGCGCGCCGCGTGCCGAGCAGACCGTGGCCGAGTGGATCGGCCAGGTGCAGGCCGGCAACCTGGCTGTGCGCGAGTTCGAGCACACCCCACTGTACGATGTGCAGCGCTGGGCGGGGCAGGGCGGCGACGCGCTGTTCGACAGCATCCTGGTGTTCGAGAACTACCCGGTGGCCGAGGCGCTGCAACAAGGCGCGCCCGGTGGCCTGCGCTTTGGCGACGTGGCTGTGCAGGAGCAGACCAACTACCCGCTGACCCTGGTGGTGGAGCTGGGCGCAACGTTATCGATGCAGTACAGCCACGACCGTGCACTGTGGAGCGACGAGACCATCGGCCGCCTGGCGGGCTACTTTGCCAACCTGCTGCAGGCGCTGGTCGAGAACGCGGAAACTGTTATCGGTGAGCTGCCAATGCTGGGCCAGCCGGAGCAGCAAAAGGTGGTCGAAGGCTGGAACGCCACCCAGGCCGCCTACCCGGACGAGCGCAGCATTCATCAGCTGATCGAGGCCCAGGTGTTCGCCACCCCGGACGCCCCGGCGTTGGTATTTGCCGAGCAGACCCTGACCTATGCCGAGCTGAATCGTCGCGCCAACCGACTGGCATACAAACTGCGCGAGCAGGGCGTAGGGCCGGACGTGCTGGTAGGCATCGCCATGGAGCGCAGCCTGGAGATGGTCATCGGCCTGCTGGGTATCGTCAAAGCCGGTGGCGCCTACGTGCCGCTGGACCCGGACTACCCGCAGGACCGCCTGAGCTACATGTTCGAAGACAGCGGCATTGCCTTGCTGCTGACCCAGTCGCACCTGCGCGACAGCCTGCCGATTCCGGCCGGCCTGCGCAGCCTGGACCTGGATAGCGAGGACCTGAGCGGCTACAGCGACGCCAATCTGGATATCGACGTCGCGCCGCTGAACCTGGCCTATGTGATCTACACCTCTGGCTCCACCGGCCGGCCGAAAGGTGCTGGCAACAGCCACCAGGCGCTGGTCAACCGCCTGTGGTGGATGCAGAAGGCTTATGGCCTGGACGCCAGCGACAGCGTGCTGCAGAAAACCCCGTTCAGCTTCGACGTGTCGGTGTGGGAATTCTTCTGGCCGCTGATGACCGGCGCGCGCCTGGTCATGGCCCAACCGGGTGCGCACCGCGACCCGCAGCTGCTGGTCGAAACCATCAACCACTACGGCATCAGCACACTGCACTTCGTACCGTCGATGCTGCAGGCGTTCATGACCCACGAGGCGGTCGAGCGCTGCGTCAGCCTCAAGCGCGTGGTGTGCAGCGGTGAAGCGCTGCCGGCCGAGCTGGCGCGTCAGACCTTGCAGCGTTTGCCGGCGGCCAGCCTGTACAACCTGTACGGCCCGACCGAAGCGGCGATCGACGTCACCCACTGGACCTGCCAGCCGGACGAAAGCATCAGCGTGCCGATCGGCCAACCGATCGACAACCTGAAAACCCACATCCTCGAAGGCAGCCTGCAACCGGCCGTGCGCGGCAGTGCCGGCGAGCTGTACCTGGGTGGCGTCGGCCTGGCCCGTGGTTACCACCAGCGCCCAGCGCTGACCGCTGAACGCTTCGTACCGGACCCGTTCAGTGACACCGGCGGGCGCCTGTATCGCACCGGTGACCTGGCGCGCTACCGTGCCGATGGCGTGATTGATTACGCCGGGCGTATCGACCACCAGGTGAAGATTCGCGGCCTGCGTATCGAGCTGGGCGAAATCGAAGCACGCCTGCTGGAACTGCCGGCAGTGCAGGAAGCGGTGGTGCTGGCCCAGGACGGGCCGAGTGGCAAGCAACTGGTGGGCTACGTGGTGCCTGCCGACAGCACGCAAGACCAAGGCGTATTGCGCGACAGCCTGCGCGAAGCCCTGAAGGTCGGCCTGCCGGACTACATGGTGCCGGCGCACCTGTTGCTGCTCGACAAGCTGCCAGTAACGCCGAACGGCAAGCTGGACCGCAAGGCCCTGCCGCAGCCGGATGCCAGCCAGTTGCAGGGTGAGTACATTGCCCCGCAAAGCGCGCTGGAGCAGCAGATCGCGGCAATCTGGGCGGATGTGCTGAAGCTGGAGCAGGTCGGCCTGGGTGACAACTTCTTCCAGCTTGGCGGGCATTCCCTGCTGGCTACACAAGCGGTGGCGCGCCTGCAGATGGAGCTGGGCGCCGAGACACCGCTGGCCTTGATCTTCCAGGCCGACAATCTGCGCGACTACGCCGCCGCCGTCAGCGCAACCAGCACTGACCGCTCGGCAGACCTGGACGAGTTCCACGACTTCATGAATGAGCTTGAGGCAGTTTGAAATGAGCACCGATAACCGCAACACCGACCTGGTTCACCGCTTCATTCGACTGCCGCTGGAGCAACGCAAGATGTTCCTGGAGAAGCTGGCGTCCAAGGGCAGCAGCCTGGCGCAGCTGCCCATCCCGCAGACGCGCGGCGAGTTCGAACAACTGCCGCTTTCCTACGCCCAGCAACGCCAGTGGTTCCTGTGGAAGCTGGACCCGGACAGCGCGGTGTACAACATCTCCACGGCCCTGCGCTTCAAGGGCGAGCTGGACCGGCCTGCGCTACAGCGGGCCTTCGACACGTTGCTGGCCAGGCACGATGCGCTGCGTACAACCTTCCGCCAACACGGCGAACAGGTGGTGCAAGTGGTTCACACGGATCAGTCATTGGCCGTGGCCCATGAACGATTGAGCGGTGCAGGCGAGCGGGCCCTGCGCGAGCAGGTGGAGCGTGAGGCCAGCCAAGGCTTCGACCTTGAGGCTGGCCCGCTGCTGCGGGTCAAACTGCTGGAGCTGGATACACAAGAGCACGTGCTGGTGTTGGTGCTGCACCACATCATTGCCGACGGCTGGTCGATGCCATTGATGGTGGAAGAGCTGGTGCAGCTGTATGCGGCTTATCGCGAAGGCGGCGATGTGCAATTGCCAACGCTGCCTATCCAGTATGCCGACTATGCCATCTGGCAGCGCAGCTGGATGGAGGCCGGTGAACAGGCGCGGCAACTGGCGTACTGGCGCGCGCAACTGGGCGGCGAGGCCCCGGTGCTGGAGTTGCCGACGGACCGCCCGCGGCCAACGGTCAGCAGCCTCAAGGGTGAGCGCCTGGCCATCGACCTGGACGAGCAGCAGGCGCAAGCGCTCAAACAGTTCGCCCAGCAACAGGGTGTGACCCCGTTCATGCTGTTGCTGGCCAGCTTCCAGATCCTGCTGCACCGTTATTCGGGGCAGTCCGATGTTCGTGTCGGTGTGCCGGTGGCCAACCGCAACCGTGTGGAGACCGAGCGCCTGGTCGGGCTGTTCGTCAACACCCAGGTGCTGCGCGCCGAGTTCGACCTGCAGATGACCTTCAGCGAATTCCTCGGCCAGGTCAAGCAGCGGGTCGTCGAGGCCCAGGCCCACCAGGAGCTGCCGTTCGAGCAACTGGTAGAGGCCTTGCAGCCAGAGCGCAGCCTGAACCACAGCCCGCTGTTCCAGGTGATGTACAACCACCAGACCCAGGCCAGGGGCGAGCAGCGCAGCCTGCCGGGGCTGCAGCTGGACGCCGTGGCATGGGACAACCACACGGCCAAGTTCGACCTGACCCTGGAAACCTTCGAGCACCAGGCCGGTATCGGCGCGGCACTGATCTATGCCACCGACCTGTTCGATGCCGCGACTGCCCAAACCATGGCCCTGCACTGGCAGAACCTGCTGACCGCCATCATCCGCCAGCCCGGCCAGCGTATTGCCGAGCTTGCCCTGCTGGACGCCGCCGAGCACCAGCAGATCGTCAGCGGCTGGAACGCGACCCAGGCCAGTTTCCCGGATGAGCACTGCATCCATCAGCTGTTCGAGGCGCAAGTGGTGAAAACCCCGGATGCCCCGGCGCTGATTTCTGGTGAGCAGACCCTGAGCTATAGCGAGCTGAACCGCCGCGCCAACCAGCTTGCCCACAAACTGCGCGAGCACGGTGTCGGCCCGGATGTGCTGGTGGGCATTGCCATGCAGCGCAGCCCGGAGATGGTCGTCGGCCTGCTGGCCATTCTCAAGGCTGGTGGCGCCTATGTGCCGCTGGACCCGGAATACCCGCAGGACCGCCTGGAATACATGCTCGAAGACAGCCAGGCGATCCTGCTGTTGTCAGAGACTGGCCTGATCGCACGCATGCCAGGGCAGTTCCAGTCGCGCACGCTGTTGGTCGACCAGTTGGCGCTGGACGGCTACCCGGACACCGATCTGGCCTGCGTGACCAGCGCCGGCAACCTGATCAATTGCATCTACACCTCTGGCTCCACTGGTAAACCCAAGGGCGTGCAGGTCGAGCATCGCAGCGTGGCGGCACTGATCGGTTGGTCGCTGTCGGTCTATAGCCAGGCAGACCTGTGCGGCGTGCTGTTCTCCACTTCGATCTGCTTCGACCTGTCGGTATGGGAGCTGTTTGTCACCTTGTCGGCCGGTGGCTATGCAGTGCTGGCCGCCAATGCCCTGGAGCTGCCGCAGCTGGCGGCCAGGGACCGGGTGCGGCTGGTCAATACCGTGCCTTCGGCCATCAGGCAGTTGTGCGAAAGCGGCAGCATTCCGCCATCGGTCAAAACCATCAACCTTGCTGGCGAAGCGCTGAAACAGTCGCTTGTCGATGACCTTTATCGACTCGAGCATGTAAGCGCTGTGTATGACCTGTATGGCCCTACGGAAGACACCACCTACTCCACCTTCACGCTAAGGGTTGCCGGCGGCAAGGCCAGTATCGGCCGGCCTTTGGACAACGGTGCTGCCTACGTGCTTGGCAGTGCCTTGCAACCGGTACCGGTGGGCGCGGTCGGAGAGCTGTACCTGACCGGTGCCGGCCTGGCACGGGGTTACCTGCACCGCCCAGGGCTGAGCGCCGAGCGTTTTGTCCCCAATCCGTTCGACGAACAGGGCGGTGGGCGGATCTACCGTACGGGTGACCTGGCGCGTTATCGGCGCGACGGTGTACTGGAATACGTTGGCCGTGTAGATCATCAGGTCAAGGTTCGTGGGTTCCGAATCGAGCTGGGTGAAATCGAGGCGCGTCTGCAACAGCAAGAGGCGGTGCGCGAAGCCGTGGTCATGGCCGTTGATGGGCCTGGTGGCCAGCAGCTGGCGGCCTATGTGGTGCCGGCCACGGCGGCAAAGGTGGACGATGCAGCAGCCCTGCCAGCGCTGCGCGAAAGCCTGCGGGTTGCATTGCGCAAACACTTGCCGGAATACATGGTGCCGGCCTACTTCATGTTGTTGGAGCAGTTGCCGTTGACACCCAACGGCAAGCTGGACCGCAAGCTGCTGCCGCGCCCTGACGCGGGCCAATTGCGCGAGGCGCATGTGCCGCCGGTTACGCCACTGGAGCAACAGGTGGCAGCGATCTGGGCTTCTGTCCTGGAAGTCGGCCAGGTTGGCCTCAGTGACAACTTCTTCTCCCTGGGCGGGCATTCGCTGATCGCCACCCAGGTAACCAGCCGTATCCAGGAACAGGCAGGGTTGCCGGTCAGCCTGAAAGCCTTGTTCGAAAACCCCGTGCTCGGCGATTACTGCGCATCGCTGGAGCAACTCACGCCCCTGGCCGACCCGCTGCAGAGCGAACTGGCTAAATCCCTGGAGGCCTTGAAACGTCTATCTACGGAGGAAATTGAAAAGCTGGTTTCTTAGGAGATTTTTACTGTGCAAGAGCTGCTTGAGTCTGTAAAGCTACTGTCCACCAAAGAGCGCCAGGCCCTGGCAGCCTTGCTCAAGCAGCAGGGGGTGAACCTTTATGGCGTCACCCCCATCTTCAAGCGCGAGCCTGAAGCTTCACTACCCCTCTCTTATGCCCAGCAGCGACAGTGGTTTCTTTGGCAACTGGACCCTGGCGCACCCACCTACAACATCCCGGCTGCCTTGCGCCTGCAAGGCCGTCTGGATATCGAGGCCTTGCAGCGCAGCTTCGATGCGTTGATTGCCCGCCACGAAACCTTGCGCACCACCTTCAGTGACGCAGGGCAGGGCACCGTCCAGGTCATCCACCCCGAACATACCCTGAGGCTGGATTTGCAGACCCTGCAAAACGCTGATGAGCACGCGGTGTTGGAGCAGGTGCAAGCCGAGGCGCGTCGCCCGTTTGATCTGCAGCAAGGGCCGCTGCTGCGGGTCAAGCTGCTGCGCCTGGCGCAGGACGAGCATGTGCTGGTGGTGACGATGCATCACATCGTGTCTGATGGCTGGTCGATGCCCGTGATGATCGACGAACTGATGCAGCTGTATGCTGGATACAGCCAAGGCGAGGCGGTGCAGCTGCCGGCACTGGCGGTGCAATATGCCGACTATGCGATCTGGCAGCGCCAGTGGATGGAGGCCGGTGAACAGGAGCGGCAGCTGGCGTACTGGAAAGCGCAACTGGGCGATGACCAGCCGGTGCTCGAGTTGCCGACCGACCGGCCACGTGCAGCATCGAACAGCCATCGAGGTGCCAGGCATGAGGTTCGGCTGCCGGAGCACCTGGTGCATTCGCTCAAACAGCTGGCCCAGCGCCAGGGCGCGACCTTGTTCATGTTGTTGCTGGCCAGCTTCCAGACCCTGCTGCACCGCTATTCCGGGCAGGCGGACATTCGTGTCGGGGTGCCGGTAGCCAACCGCAACCGGGTGGAAACCGAGCGGCTGATCGGTTTCTTCGTCAATACCCAGGTACTGCGTGCCGAGTTCGACTTGCAGATGACCTTCAGCAATCTGCTGGAGCAGGTCAAGCAGCGCGTGCTGGGGGCGCAAAGCCACCAGGATTTGCCTTTTGAGCAACTGGTAGACGCACTGCAGCCGGAGCGCAGCCTCAGCCATAGCCCGCTGTTCCAGGTGATGTACAACCACCAGATGCAGGCCAAGGGTAAGCAACGCAGCGTGCAAGGCTTACAGGTAGAGGGGCTGAGCTGGGACCACGACACGGCCAAGTTCGACCTGACCCTGGACACCTTCGAATACGCGCACACCCTTGGCGCGGCCTTGAGCTATGCGACCGACCTGTTCGATGCCGCGACCATCGAGCAGATGGCACGACACTGGGTGAACCTGCTTGAGGCTATCGTTCGTCAGCCTGGGCAGCGGTTGGTCGAGCTGCCGTTGATCGGCCAGCAGGACCAGCAGCAGATTGTGCAGGCCTGGAACCCGGCACTGAGCCATTTCCCGGCAGAGCAGACCCTTCATCAATTGATCGAAGCCCAGGTCGAGGCCGCCCCGGATGCCGTGGCAGTGATTTTCGGCGAGCAGGCTCTCAGTTATACCGAGCTTAACCGCCGGGCCAATCAGTTGGCGCACAAGCTGCTTGAGCTGGGTGCCGGGCCGGATGTGTTGGTCGGCCTGGCCGTGGAGCGCGGCCTGGAGATGGTCATTGGCCTGCTGGCCATTCTCAAGGCCGGTGCTGCCTACGTGCCGCTGGACCCGGAGCATCCGCAGGACCGCCTCAGCTACATGTTCGCGGACAGCGGTATTCGCCTGTTGCTGACCCAGCAGCACCTGCGTGATGCGTTGCCGGTGCCGGCGGGCGTGCATACCCTGGTGCTGGACAGCGAAGCTGGCCTGGCTGGCTACAGCGATGCCAACCCTGCCTGCCGGGTGAGCCCGGACAACCTGGCGTATGTCATCTACACCTCGGGCTCCACCGGCAAGCCCAAAGGCACGCTGCTGCCGCACCGCAACGTGGTGCGCCTGTTTGCGGCTACCCGGCAGTGGTTCCACTTCGATGCCAGTGATGTGTGGACCGTGTTCCATTCCTACGCCTTCGACTTTTCGGTGTGGGAGCTGTACGGCGCGTTGCTGTATGGCGGCAAGGCGGTCATCGTGCCCAAGGATGTGGCGCGCTCCAGCGAAGACTTCCACGCACTGCTGGTACGCGAACACGTTACCGTGCTCAACCAGACGCCTTCGGCATTCAAGCCGCTGATACCGGTGGCCTGCGAGGCAGCGCAGGCGGGGCAGGGCCTGGCCCTGCGCTACGTGGTGTTTGGCGGTGAAGCCCTGGAGGTCAGCAGCCTCAAACCTTGGTTCGAGGTATTTGGCGACCGCCAGCCGCGCATGATCAACATGTACGGCATCACCGAAACCACCGTGCACGTGACTTATCGGCCCATCACCCTCGAAGACCTGCACAAGGGCGCCAGCAGCCCGATTGGCGAGGTGATTCCCGACCTGTCGTGGTACTTGCTCGACGCAGCCTTGAACCCGATCCTGCCGGGGTGCACGGGGGAAATGCTGATTGGCCAGGCTGGCCTGGCACGCGGCTACCATGGCCGCCCCGGGCTGACGGCCGAGCGCTTCGTGCCGAACCCGTTCGATGACCATGGCGGCCGCCTGTACCGCTCGGGCGACCTGGCGCGTTACCGCAGCGACGGAGTTATCGAGTACATCGGGCGTATCGACCATCAGGTGAAGATTCGCGGTTTCCGTATCGAACTGGGCGAGATCGAAGCGCGCCTGCTGGAACAGCCAGCGGTACGCCAGGTGGCCGTCCTGGCGGTGGAGGGCGCCAGTGGCAAGCAGTTGGTGGGCTATGTGGTGCCTGCCGATGCAGGTGTGTTGCAAGGCGCTGAACAACAGGCGCAACTACGTGACAGCCTGCGTAGCGAACTCAAGGCCAGCCTGCCTGAACATATGGTGCCGGCGCACTTGCTGTTTCTTGAGCAGCTGCCACTGACCGGTAACGGCAAGCTCGATCGCAAGGCCTTGCCGGCACCGGACGCCAGCTTGTTGCAGGGCGAATATGTTGCGCCACAAAGCGAACTGGAGCAGCAGATCGCCGCCATCTGGGCCGACGTGCTGAAACTGGAGAAGGTCGGCCTTGCCGATAACTTCTTCGAGCTGGGCGGCGACTCGATCATGTCGCTGCAGGTGGTCAGCCGCGCCCGTCAGCTGGATATCCAGTTCACGCCCAAGGAACTGTTCCAGCACCAGACCGTGCAAGGGTTGGCAGCGGTTGCCCGGCGTGAAGTGGGGACATCAATCGACCAGGGGCGGGTAGAGGGCAGCATGCCGCTGACGCCGATCCAGCACTGGTTCTTCGAATCGGACATCAGCGCACGCCACCACTGGAACCAGTCGGTGATGCTGCGTGCCGGCGAGGTGCTGGATGAGCAACACCTGCGGACCGCGTTGCAGTACCTGATCGAGCATCACGATGCCCTGCGTCTGCGCTTCGACCAGTCTGAAGGTGCTTGGCGAGCAGTGTTCGCAACCTCGCAGCACGCGCTGCTGTGGCATCGGCAGGTTAAACATGCCGAGGCATTGGAACAGTTGGGCAACGACGCCCAGCGAAGCCTTGACCTGGAGCAGGGGCCACTGCTGCGGGCAGTGTTGGGCGACCTGCCTGATGGTAGTCAGCGCTTGCTGCTGGTGGTTCATCACCTGGTGGTTGATGGTGTTTCATGGCGCGTGCTGCTTGAAGACTTGCAGCAGGCTTACCAGGCACTGGCCGCCGGTACAACGCCAGTGTTGCCGGCCAAGACCAGCTCGTTCAAGGCTTGGGCCGAGCGGTTGCAGGGTTATGCAACAGGGCCCGCGTTGCAGCAGGAGCTGGCCTACTGGCAGGGCCAGTTACGGGGTGTTGACGATGATTTGCCGTGTGACAACCCGCTGGGTGCCAACCTGGAGCGGTGTGCCGCCTCGGTGGCGACTCGCCTGGATGCACAATGGACGCACAAGCTCCTGCATGAGGCTCCGGTTGCTTACCGTACCCAGATCAACGACTTGCTGCTCACCGCGCTGGCACGGGTAATCGGGCGCTGGACCGGTCGGGATCAAGTGCTGGTGCGCCTGGAGGGGCATGGTCGCGAGGACCTGTTCGACGGTATCGACCTGACCCGCACGGTAGGCTGGTTTACCAGCATGTATCCACTGAAGCTCAGCCCGCAGGCGCAGTGGGCGGGCTCGATCAAGACCATCAAGGAGCAGTTGCGTGCAGTCCCCGACAAAGGGATTGGTTATGGCGTACTGCGTTACCTGGGCGGGGACGCGGCACGCCAGGCGCTTGGGCAGTTGCCGGCTGGCGAGATTGTCTTCAACTACCTGGGCCAGTTCGACAGCAGTTTTGACACGGCAACTGGCTTGTTAACGCCTGCTCAGGAAAGCGCTGGCCAGGGCCATGATGATGCAACGCCTTTGAGCAGCCAGCTGGCCATCAACGGCCAGGTATTTGCCGGTGAGCTGAAGCTCAACTGGACCTTCAGCCGGGAACGTTTCGAGCCATCGACCGTTCAGCGTTTGGCCGATGCCTATGCACAAGAGCTCAAGGCGCTGATCGAGCACTGCTGCCAGGCGCAGAATCGCGGGGTAACCCCTTCGGACTTCCCGCTGGCAGGGCTGACCCAGGCCCAACTGGACAACCTGCCGGTGGCCGCCGCGCAGATCGCCGATGTCTACCCGTTGTCGCCTATGCAGCAGGGCATGTTGTTCCACAGCCTGTATGAAGAGGACAGCGGTAACTACATCAACCAGATGCGGGTCGATGTCGACAACCTTGAGCCGCAGCGATTCAAGCAGGCCTGGCTTGATGTGCTGGCTGCCCACGACATCTTGCGTACCGGCTTTGTCTGGCAAGGCGAACTGGAGCAAGCCGTGCAGATCGTGCGTAGAACAGTTGGTTCGCCGTTCAACGAACTCGACTGGCGCACCCAGCCGCAACTGGAGACGGCCTTGCAGGCGTTGGCCGATGATGAGCGTCAGCGTGGCTTCGATCTGGCTGACGCACCTTTGCTGCGCCTGGTTCTGGTACAGGTCGACGAACGCCGTCACCACCTGATCTATACCAACCACCATATCCTGATGGATGGCTGGAGTACCTCACGCTTGCTGGGCGAAGTGCTGCAGCGCTATGCCGGGCTACCGATGCAGGCGCAGGCGGCTCATTACCGGGATTACATCGGCTGGCTGCAGCGCCAGGATGCTGGCGCAGCTGAAGCATTCTGGAAGGGCCAATTGGCGGACCTGGAGGCACCCACCTACCTGGCGCAAAGCATCCACAGTACTGGCCTCGGCCGTTCCTCCAGCGGGCAGGGCGAGTACCACCAGCGCTTCGACCGTGAACAAACCCAGCGGATCGAGGCCTTCGCCAGGGCCAACCGGGTTACCGTCAATACCTTGCTGCAGTCTGCCTGGCTGTTGCTGTTGCAACGCTATACCGGTCAGGCCACTGTCTGCTTTGGTGCCACGGTGGCCGGGCGGCCGGCTGACTTGCCAGGGGTGGAAGAACAGATAGGCCTGTTCATCAACACATTGCCGGTGGTCGGCACGCCACGTGTGGAGCAGACAGTCGCACAGTGGGTTGCCCAAGTGCAGGCGAGCAACCTGGCCGCGCGCGAGTTCGAGCACTCGCCGCTGTATGAAGTGCAGCGCTGGGCGGGGCAGGGTGGTGATGCCTTGTTCGATAGCCTGCTGGTATTCGAAAACTACCCCGTGGCCGAGGCATTGCAAAAGGGCGCGCCAGATGGCCTGCGTTTTGGCGAGGTGGCCAATCGTGAACAGACCAACTATCCGTTGACGCTGTTGGTGAGCCTGGGTGCAACGTTGTCAATCCAGTACAGCCACAATCGCGGCCATTGGACCGAGCAAGCCATTGAGCAGGTGGCGCGGCACCTGGGCAACCTGCTGACCAGCCTGGTAGAGCATGCCGGGCAGCCACTGGCCGAACTGACCTTGCAAAGTCTGCACGAGCAGCAGCAACAACTGAGGGACTGGAACGCCACGGATGCAAGCTTCCCGGGGCAGAGCAGCATTCATCAGCTGATTGAGACCCAGGTGCTCGCCACCCCGGATGCCCCGGCGCTGGCGTTTGGCGAGCAGACCCTGACCTATGCCGAGCTCAACGGCCGGGCCAACCAATTAGCGCACAAACTGCGCGAGCAGGGCGTAGGGCCGGACGTGCTGGTTGGCATCGCCATGGCGCGCAGCCTGGAGATGGTCATCGGCCTGCTGGGCATCGTCAAGGCCGGCGGCGCCTACGTGCCGCTGGACCCGGAATACCCGCAGGACCGCCTGAGCTACATGTTCGAAGACAGCGGCCTTGCCTTGCTGCTGACCCAGTCGCACCTGCGCGACAGCCTGCCGATCCCGGCCGGCCTGCGCAGTCTGGACCTGGATAGCGAGGACCTGAGCGGCTACAGCGACGCCAATCTGGATATCGACGTCGCGCCGCTGAACCTGGCCTATGTGATCTACACCTCTGGCTCCACCGGCCGGCCGAAAGGTGCTGGCAACAGCCACCAGGCGCTGGTAAACCGCCTGTGGTGGATGCAGAAGGCTTATGGCCTGGACGCCAGCGACAGCGTGCTGCAGAAAACCCCGTTCAGCTTCGACGTGTCGGTGTGGGAATTCTTCTGGCCGCTGATGACCGGCGCGCGCCTGGTCATGGCCCAACCGGGTGCGCACCGCGACCCGCAGCTGCTGGTCGAAACCATCAACCACTACGGCATCAGCACACTGCACTTCGTACCGTCGATGCTGCAGGCGTTCATGACCCACGAGGCGGTCGAGCGCTGCGTCAGCCTCAAGCGCGTGGTGTGCAGCGGTGAAGCGCTGCCGGCCGAGCTGGCGCGTCAGACCCTGCAACGCCTGCCGACAGCGGGGCTGTACAACCTGTACGGCCCGACCGAAGCCGCCATCGACGTCACCCACTGGACCTGCCAGCCGGACGAGAGCATCAGCGTGCCGATCGGCCAGCCGATCGACAACCTGAAAACCCATATCCTCGAAGGCAGCCTGCAACCGGCCGTGCGCGGCAGTGCCGGCGAGTTGTACCTGGGTGGCGTGGGCCTGGCCCGTGGTTACCACCAGCGCCCATCGCTGACCGCTGAACGCTTCGTGCCGGACCCGTTCAGTGACACCGGCGGGCGCCTGTATCGCACCGGTGACCTGGCGCGCTACCGTGCCGATGGCGTGATTGATTACGCCGGGCGTATCGACCATCAGGTGAAGATCCGCGGCCTGCGTATCGAGCTGGGCGAAATCGAAGCATGCCTGCTGGAACTGCCGGCAGTGCAGGAAGCCGTGGTGCTGGCCCAGGACGGGCCGAGCGGCAAGCAGTTGGTGGGCTACGTGGTGCCTGCCGACAACACGCTAGACCAAGGCGTATTGCGCGACAACCTGCGCGAAGCCCTGAAGGCCGGCCTGCCGGACTACATGGTGCCGGCGCACCTGCTGCTGCTCGACAAGCTGCCAGTAACGCCGAACGGCAAGCTGGACCGCAAGGCCCTGCCGCAGCCGGATGCCAGCCAGTTGCAGGGTGAGTACATTGCCCCGCAAAGCGCGCTGGAGCAGCAGATTGCGGCAATCTGGGCGGATGTGTTGAAACTGGAGAAAGTCGGTCTGGGTGACAATTTCTTCGAGTTGGGTGGTGATTCGATCGTGTCTCTGCAGCTGGTCAGCCGGGCGCGCAAGGCAGGCATTCACTTCACCCCCAAGGAACTGTTCGAGCATCAGACCGTGCAGAGCCTGGCGTTGATTGCCCGCTGTCAAGACGACACAGTAGAAGCCGAAAGCCAACTTGTCATAGCTACTCCCGATGCGTTGGGGGTTCTGACCCAGCAGCAGCGTGACCAATTGCCAGTGCCGGTGGAGCAGATCGCGGATCTCTATCCGCTTTCGCCGATGCAGCAGGGCATGCTCTTCTACACCTTGCAGGGGCCGGAAGCTGGGCTGTATATCAACCAGACCGCGGTCTCGGTTGCGGGGCTGGATATTGATCGGTTCGCCGAGGCCTGGCGGCAGGTGATTGGCCGGCATGACATTCTGCGTACGGCATTCTGGTCGAGCCCGCAACTGGACGAGCCGCTGCAGTTGGTGCTGCACGAAGTGGCGTTACCGTTGCAGGTGCTCGATTGGCGGCAACGGGATTGCTCGGCGGATGCACTCAAGGCAATGGCCGTAGAGGAGGCTGCCCAAGGCTTCCAGCTGTCGAGTGCGCCGCTGATGCGCCTGACGCTGGTCCGCTTGGGCGATGGCCGTTTGCACCTGATCTGGACGCGGCACCACATTCTGATGGACGGCTGGAGCGACTCGCGCCTGCTGGGCGAAGTGCTGCAGACCTATCATGGGCAAGCCTTTGAACGCCCTGTCGTGCGTTTTGGTAACTACATTCGCTGGCTCGGCAACCAATCTCAGGAACAACTGGAACGATTCTGGAGCGCAACACTCCGCGGCCTGGAAACCCCGACCTTGCTGGCGGGCACTGTAATGCCTCGCCCCGAACGGGAACTGGCCGGGCATGCTGCGCTTTACCTGCGCTGGGATGCGCAAAGAACCCAGCGCCTGCGCGAGCAAGCGCAAAGGCTGCGTGTGACACCGAACACCCTGATTCAGGGGGCCTGGTTGCTGGTGTTGCAGCGTTACACCGGGCAGGCGACCGTGTGCTTTGGGGCAACGGTGGCTGGGCGTCCGCCGAGCCTGGAGGGCGCCGATGAAATGCTGGGCTTGTTCATCAACACGCTGCCGGTGGTGCAGGCGCCCGAGCCCGAACAACGTGTCGAGGCATGGTTGCAACAACTGCAGGCTTACAACATCGAGTTGCGCGACCATGAACATGCCGCCCTTGCCAATGTCCAGCGCTGGGCCGGCCGCCCTGGCCAGGCATTGTTCGACAGCATCGTCGTGTTCGAGAACTTCCCGGTCGATGAGCGCCTGACGGAGAACAGCACCGATACCCTGCAGTTCGGTGATGTCAGCGCGCGGGGCGTGACCAACTATGCAATGGACTTGTGCGTGGAACTGGGTAGCACCCTGATGGTGGAGTTCATGTACCTGCGCAATTGCTTCACCGAAGCCGCCACTGACGCGCTGCGTGGCAGCTTCGAGCGTTTGCTGGTGGCAATGCTGGATAACCCGCAGGCGACGCTTGGCAGCCTGGATATGTTGACCCCGGCACAGGTGCAGCAGGCCAGTGAGCGTAACCAGCTGGCCACCAGCCCGCAGCACCAGCCGCTTTTGGCCGGGCAGATTGCCCAGCATGCAGATGCTCGCCCCGATGCCATCGCGGTCGTCTGTGCAGATCGGCAATTGACCTATCGCCAGTTGGAGCAGCGTGCCAACCGCCTGGCGCATCAGCTCATTGCCATGGGCGCACGGCCAGAGACTACCATTGGCATTGCCCTGGAGCGTTCGGTCGATGTCATTGTGGCCTTCCTGGCCGTGATGAAGACCGGTGCGGCCTATGTACCGCTGGACATCGACTACCCGCAGGAGCGCCTGCAGTGGATTGTCGACGACGCTTGCATGCATTTGCTGATTACTTCCAGTGGCCTGCGAGAGCGTTTCGCTCAGGTGGAGCACTGTGTAGAACTGGATGTGCAGCAGTTCACGCACATGCCGGCAACATCGCCGCTGGTAAACATGCAGCGTAGCAACCTTGCCTATCTGATCTACACCTCCGGTTCTACTGGCAAGCCCAAAGGCGTGGCAGTCAGCCATGAGCAGATCCGCATGCACTGCGAGGCAATCGCAGCGTTGTACGAGATGGATCGAACCACCCGCGAGTTGCTGTTCATGTCATTCGCCTTCGATGGTGCACAGGAGCGCTGGCAGTCGACGTTGTCATCCGGTGGTTGCCTGGTGGTGCGTGACAATCGCCTGTGGACGGCGGAAGAAACCTGGCAGGTGCTACATGAGCAGCGCATCGATATTGCCTGTTTCCCCCCGGCCTACCTTCAGCAACTGGCAGAGTTCGCCGAGGATCAGGAGCAGGCGCCTCCGCCGGTACGGGTCTATTGCTTTGGCGGTGACGCGGTACCCAACGCCTTGTTCGAGCAGGTCAAACGCAGCTTGCGGCCACAGTGGCTGACCAATGGTTATGGCCCGACCGAGACGGTGGTTACACCATTGTTGTGGAAGGTATCGCGAGAGCAGACTTGCGAGGCCGTGTATGCACCGATTGGGGCGCGTGTCGGCGAGCGCACACTGTACGTGCTCGACCAGTACCTCAACCCGTTGCCTGATGGTGTGGCCGGTGAGCTTTACATCGGCGGGGAAGGCGTGGCCCGCGGTTATCACCAACGGCCGTCTCTTACGGCGGAGCGTTTCGTCGCCGATCCGTTCGGCCAGGGCTTGCGCCTGTACCGCACCGGTGACCGGGTTCGACGCCGCGCTGATGGGGTGATCGACTTTATCGGGCGCATGGACAACCAGTTGAAGGTTCGCGGTTTCCGTATTGAACCTGGCGAGATCGAAGCGCGCCTGCGCGACCTGAGCGACGTGAAAGACGCCGTGGTGGTGGCGCGTGAAAGTGCCACCGGCAAACAGTTGATCGGTTATGTGGTTACCGCTGAGAAAGTCCGCCCTGTGCAGGCACTGCGCGAGGCCCTGGGCGCCGAGTTGCCGGATTACATGGTGCCTGCGCAACTGGTACTGATGCCGGCGTTGCCGCTTACGCCCAATGGCAAAATCGACCGTAATGCGTTGCCCGCCCCCGAGTTTGCAGGCCAGCGGCTGCAGGTCGCACCGCGCAACGCCATTGAGCAAGCGCTGGTGGATATCTGGCAGCAAGTGCTTGATGTGCCCAGCGTGGGTGTCGAAGACAACTTCTTCGAGTTGGGCGGCGATTCGCTGCGGGTCTTGAAGATGTTGTCCAGGGTACGCGCGTGCGAGGAACTGCCAATAGAACTCAAGCTGCGCGACGTCATTGCCAGGCCTACCATTGCCGAACTGTCCGGTTACACGGACAAGGAAGCCAGCCTGGACCCGGTCTTGTTGCTGAACAGCCGCGTTCCAGACGCCAGCCCGCTGTTCTGCCTGCACGCCGGTTTTGGCACGGTGTTCGACTATGAGCCGTTGGCCCGTCGCCTGGACGGCCGTTGTGCAGTCTATGGCATTCAATGCCGCATGTTGCTGGACCACACGTGGGAAGACGACTCCATTCAGGCAATGGCCATCGATTATGCCCAGTACATTCGCCAGAAACAGCCAGACGGCCCTTATCAGTTGGTCGGTTGGTCGCTCGGCGGCACCCTCGCGGTATTGGTGGCCAACGAACTGGAAAACCAGGGGCAGCAGGTTTCGATGTTGAGCCTGGTGGACAGCTTCATTCCCCAGCCGGGCCAGATGCAGCCTGACGCTGACTGGGGTGAAGACCTTCAGGGCTTCCTGGGTGTGATTCTGGGCGTCGAAAAGCACAGGTTGGCAGTGCCTGCCATACCGGCCGCTGGTGACAGCAAGATGTTGGAACAGGTCATTGAGACGGTACGAGCAACCGAGGCAGGGCAATCGGCTTATGCCGAAATAGGCAGCGCAGAACTGGCGCACACCTTTGTGGTGGCGATGAAACTCAAGGTGCTTTCGCAACAGATGGCAGCGTTACCAGGTACTGCTGCCGATGCTGCATGCTGGTGGGCGGGCACGGGTACATTCGAGGGCCGGATCGCCGGCAATGCGCGGCATGTTGCTGTGGATGCCGGGCACTACGACATCCTCAATCATCCTGAGGTGCTCGACGGTGTGATCGCGATGCTGGCGCTGGAGGCCAGGGTGAGCGCCTGATCCCGGCCGCCCTTTTCGAGGGGCGGCAGCCACCTGCGAAAGCCCGTTGTCTATCCCTTGGGGCATGCAACGGGCTTTTTGTTGCCTGGTGTTTACCCGGCTTGCAACAGGCATAGGGGCAAGGCCAATTAGCTGGCTGTTGGGTGGGCAATAGAAAAGGTTCTTCACGGAAAACTGGGGACGAGTGGCTGCGATTTGTTCGTCGGGGAGGTGGGGTGGGGGCTTGCAGGTGCATGTCTTGGGATTTGAGGTGATGCACAGATCGAGCGCCGCCCGCGCGGCGCTTCGCGGCTAAAGCCGCTCCTACGTTTGTTTCGGGCCAGTTATGCCTGTGCCAGAGGCGCGCGCCCCCTGGGTGCATGGCTGGAGAACGATGAAGGGCAGCGGCGTCCCCTTCAATTCTGAATGGAACACACAAGGCGGACCTCACAGGAGCGACTGGCCCGAAACAAACGTAGGAGCGGCTTTAGCCGCGAAGCGCCGCGCGGGCGGCGCTCGATCTCAAAGCCGATAAAAATGTTGTGACAAGCACCTCTCAGCCGAGATGCTTTATCAGAGCATAAAAAAACGGCGCTCCCCGTATGGGAGGCGCCGCTGCTTCAGGCCTGTTTCTTCTACGATCAGAAGTCGTAACGCAGGTTCAGCATCGTGTTGCGAGGGGCGCCGTAGTGGGCGTAGCTACCGGCCATGCCAGCGTAGTATTTCTCGTCGAACAGGTTGTTGACGTTCACCGTGGCCGAGAGGTTGTCGTTGATCTGATAGCGGGCCATCAGGCTGGCAACGGTATAGTCGTCTTGCGTTACCCGTGCGCCCAGGCGGGCGTAGGTCAGGGACGAACTGGAGTTCCAGTTTGCACCGCCGCCGATGGTCAGCTTGTTCCAGTCACCTTGCAGGCGGTAAGTGGTCCAGAGACGGAAGGTGTCCATGGGCAACTGGGTGGTCAGGCGGTTGCCATCGGAGTCTTCGGTACGCGAATGGCTGTAGCCGGTCTGGATGTTCCAGCCTGGCAATACCTCCCCGGAAAGTTCCAGATCGATACCTTTGGTTTCTGCGCCATCAACCGCGCGATAGGCCTGTGTACCGCCGGGCGTCGTGTTGGTGCCATCCTCTTCCGCAAGGTTGTCGCGTTTGACCATGTAAATGGCGGCGTTGGCATTCAGGCGACCTTCATAAAACTCGCCCTTCCAGCCCAGCTCGTAGTTTTTCCCTGTAACCGGCTCAAGCGTCTTTCCGGACACATCCATGGATGACTGCGGTTTGAAGATATCCGTGTAGCTGGCGTAGACGGACTGTTCTGCCGTCAGGTCATAGACGATGCCGGCATAGGGCGTGACCACGCCGTTCTCACGCATCTTGGTGGTGGGCGAACGGTTGGGCAGTACATCGAGCCTGTAGTCGTAGCTGTATTTCGAAACCCGGGCGCCGAGGATGAAATGCAGGTCGTCCGTGATATTGAAGCGTCCTGCCAGGTAGTAACCGCTTTGGCGGGAGGCCACGTTGTAGTCCAGGAACGGCACGTAGCTGTCGTCCGCTGGCCGGGCCATCTCGTTGTTCCAGTTGTAGTAATCGATGGTGGTGGACGGTGCGTCCGATTCGTCGTGCTGGTTTTCGTATTCCTGGAAGTTGTAGCCAGTGATCAGTTCATGGCGTTGCCCCAGCAACTCGAATGGGCCCTGCAGCGTGACGTCGACACCTTTCTGTGTCTGGGTTGCCTTGGCTTTGGCCGGAATGATCGGCACTGCACCGGTAGCCTGGTTGATGTACGCCACGTTGGTCGTGGTACGCAGGTAAGCGGAGTCGGTATCGCGGTCAACGTCCATGTAGTTGGCGGCAATCTTGAACTGCCAGTCATTGGCCAGTTGCTGCTCCAGGCCGAAGGTGTAGTTGGTGGTCTCGATTTCGTCGTACATCCAGCGCGCACCGGAGCTTTTCGAGCGCGAGAAATCGGTGGGTTGGCCGTTGCTGAACAGAATGGGCACGCCTGGTGCGCCGTCAGCCCGGTACTTCTGGTGGTCGATGCTGAAACGGCCGACGGTGGTATCTGTCAGGTCTGCCTCAAGCACTCCGTAGACCAGGTCGCGTTTCTGGCCGTACCAATCCATGAATGTGTTGTTGTCTTGCTTGGCCGCAACGAAGCGGCCGCGAACATTGCCGTTGTCTGTCAGTGGCCCCGAGACGTCTGCTTCGGCGCGGTAGTAGTCCCAGGAGCCCACACCCGCCTGGATGTGAGACTTGAACTCACGGGTCGGGCGCTTGCGAATCAGGTTCACCACGCCGCTTGGGTCGCCCGCACCGGTCATCAGGCCGGTCGCACCGCGAATGATCTCGACGTGGTCGTAAAGGGTCATGTCCAGCAAGGTGCTGGGCATGTTGCGGGTCTGGTTTTCCTGGGTGGTGGTCACGCCATCGATCTGGTAGGTGTTGATTGCGCTACCACGGGAGTAGATGTTGAAGCGCTCCCCGCCGTCCTGGGACATGGTGATGCCGGGTGTCTGGTTGAGCACTTCGGTCATGGTGGCCAGGTGTTGGTCATCCATGCGCTGACGTGTGATTACAGTGATGGTCTGCGGGGTCTCGCGGATCGACAGGTTCATCTTGGTGGCTGTGCTGGTCACCCCGGTAGTGTAGGACCCTGTGCCTTCGGTAGTGGCCCCCAGGCCCGTACTATTGACGTTGGTCGCCGAAAGCTCGACCTGACCGTCCTTTGCACCAGAGCCCGCTGTTACCGTTACGGTATTGCCGTCGATCTGGTAGCGCAGGCCGCTGCCACCCAGCAGGATGCGCAGCGAAGTGGCGAGGTCATGGCGCCCTTTGAGCGTGGAGGAACGCAGGCCGCCGATATCTTCCGGGCTGTACAGCAACTGGGTATCCGTCTGCTTGGCCAGCGCCTGCAACGCCGAGTTCATCGACTGCGCGGGAATATCCAGGGTCCACTCCTGCGCCTGCACCTGGGCGACCATCGCAGCGGACAGTGCCAGGCCCAGGCCGACGCGTGACAACGCGCGCTGGGGGCGAAGGGAATGACGGATCAGTAAGGCTTTGGCAAGCGGGTTGAGCGGGCCGGGCAAGGACTTGGACATCTATTGCGGTCTCGTTGGCAGAGGGTTTTTTTCTATGTCAGCTATATGACGCAGCACCTGCGAAAAACCGGAACGATTCTTATTGGCAAGTTTTTTCAGGGGTGCTGCGTTAACCGCGTCACAACTTCACAGTTCGCGTGCTACGCGAAAGCCGAGGAAGTCGCCGCGGGTGGTCTTGAGGCGGTCGTTGCGGTTGGCCGAGCGGGAGAAGATCGGTGGCTCGCCCCAGTCGTTGCCACGCATGTGCGCGCGGATGCACTTGGGGTCCTGGATCCAGGCGCTGCCATCGCTGGGGGCGCCTTCGTAGCTGTCGTGGTAGCAGTCGGCAACCCACTCGTAGACGTTGCCGTGCATGTCGTACATGCCGAAGGCATTGGGCGGGTAGCTGCCCACTGGCGAGGTGAAGGCGTAACCGTCCTTGGGGCCGTAGGTGTTGGCGTGCTTGCTGATCTCGTACTTGCCCGGCGCGTCGAAGGGGAACGGGAACGGCCCGGTCGAGCCGCCGCGGGCGGCGTATTCGCGTTCGGCTTCGCTGACCATGCGGTAGGGCTTGCCGGTGGTCTTGGCCAGCCACTGGGTGTAGGCCTGCACTTCGTTGAAGTCGACGCACACCGCTGGCTGGCGGGGGCCTTGCTTGTAGCTGGGCTTGCTGGCCTCGCACCAGCGGCCGGGGCGCTCGTCGCCGCTGTTGATGACTGTGCCGGTGGCCTTGATGTAGGCGTCCAGTTCGCCGGCGGTGACCTGGTAGCGGCTCATGGCGAACGGTTTGGCGAAGGTCACGGTGTGCAACGGGCCCTCGTCTGGCTGGCGGCCGACTTCGTCGTCGGGGGCGCCCATGACATAGCTGCCGGCGGGCAGCACGACCATCTCCGGGCAGTCCTTGCAGTCTTTGAACACATCGCCGGGCTTGGCGGCGTGGGCGTAGGCGCTGACCAGTAGCAGGCAGGTGATCTGGGCTGGCCGGTAGAGCCAGGTGGATACGTTCATCGAAGGTCCTCGAAACGGGTGAATGCGTGCTGCGTTTCGCATTCAGACGAGTCGGGGTGGTGGAAAATTAACCAGTACATATTCAGGCAGCGCGGTCGTTGTAGGAGCGGCCTTGTGTCGCGATGGGGCGCGAAGCGGCCCCGGCAATATCGGCGTAGATGCAAAGAACTGGGGCCGCTGCGCGCCCCATCGCGACACAAGGCCGCTCCTACACAGGGATCGTGCCAGGCAGGGGAGGTTGCCAGCCGCCTGACACCGGGCTATAGTCCAGCCCATTGTTCTCTTCCTGAAGACCTGTTCATGCCAGCCAGCCCTTCCACCACCAGCTTTGCCATCGCGCCAGTCGCGGGCATGGTCGTGCGTGGCAGCCAGCAGCCGGTCATGATCAGTCACTACCCACCACCTGTCAGTGGCGTTGTAGGCGGCGTAGCTCCGCCTCCTTGCGTGGTCGTGCTGGGCTGATCGGCTTCTGGCCGTACCCCTTCGCACACGCAACCTACTGAACACGGTCGGCTACTTCCTACGCTGAAGCGCACGCCGTCCGTTTGGCTTATTCGCCTTACATCAGGTGGCAATACATGTCTGTCTTTACCAAAGCATCCGTGGCCTCGGCGGCCACTACCAGCCTGTTCGTCCTGCTGTGGAGCAGCGGGGCGATCGTTTCCAAACTGGGCCTGGCGCATGCCAGCCCGTTCGCCTTCCTGCTGTTGCGCTCGGCGCTGGCCCTGACCGGCCTGCTGCTGATCGGCCCGCTGCTGGGGCTACGTTGGCCGCGCAGTCGCGGGGCCATCCTGCGTGCCTTGGGGACCGGGTGCGTGCTGCTTGGCGCGTACCAGATCTTCTACTTGCTGGCGCTCAATACCCATGTCACCCCCGGCGTCATGGCCACGGTGATGGGGGTGCAACCGATCCTTACCGTGGTGCTGATGGAGCGCCAGCGTTCCTGGAGCCGTTTGTTTGGCCTGGGCTTGGGGCTGGGCGGGTTGATCATGGTGGTCTACCAGGGCATCAACCTGGGCGGGGTGTCGCTGGCGGGGATGCTGTTCGCCTTGCTGGCGTTGGCCAGCATGACCTTTGGCTCGATCTTGCAAAAGCGCATCACCGACAACCCGATGGGCACGCTGCCGTTGCAGTACCTGGCCGGCTTTGCCATGTGCGCGCTGTTCGCACCTCTGCAGCCGCTGCATGTGCAGTGGACTGGCGGCTTTGTCGGTGCGCTGTTGTGGATGGGGCTGGTGGTCTCGCTGCTGGCGACCTTGCTGCTGTACCGGCTGATCGCCAAAGGCAACCTGGTCAATGTCACCAGCCTGTTCTACCTGGTGCCGGCAGTAACCGCCGTGATGGATTTCCTCATCTTCGGTAACCGCCTGGCGCCGCTGAGCCTGCTGGGCATGGGGCTGATCGTGGTGGGCCTGCTGTTCGTGTTTCGCAAGCCCGCCGCCCGTTTGGCCGAGGCTTAAGCCTTAGCGGAACTCTTCGGGGATGGCGTGGCGCAACACGCCTTCCTCGAAGTCCAGCAGGCCGGCTTCGCGCTGGGTGAGCAGGTAGTAGAGCAAGGTGTCGAGTGCACGCTGCGACGGCACTTCGACGGCCAGCATCTTCACTGCCGGCTCGGTTTCGCAGGCACAGCCGAAGTCCTGCAAGGCTGCGCGTACCTGGTCCAGGGTTTCTGGTGGTCTCACGACTACCCGGAACACTGAGCTGGCGCTGCTGCGGCGCAGCTCATCGAACCAGGTTTCGCCATCTTCTTCACGGGTGCTTATCACGTCACCCGGGGCAATGCCGTAGACATGGAAGGGAATATTGTCGACGGCATAGCCGCCTTCCACGGCCTTGGCCCACAGGCCCTCGACCGAGGCCGGTGGGTAGCCGTTCTCGTCCTGTTCCAGGCGGAACAGGACCTTCTTGTATGCGTCGTTCATCGCGCGCCTCGCTTCAGCTGCGCGCTGGGCGCAGCACCAGCCACAATGCCAGGCCAATCAGCAGGCCGCCGTACAGGTGGGCCATCGATAGCGGCTCGTCCAGCAGCCATGCCCCCCACAATACGCCGAATGCCGGGATCAGGAAGGTGACGGTGCTGGCTTTTACCGGGCCGATTTCTTCCAGCAGGCGGAAGTACAGGATGTAGGCGAACGCCGTGCACAGCAGGCCCAGGCCTAGCAGCGACAGCCACACCTGCCAGCCGCCCCAGCTGGCGGGTGGCTGGCTCAGCGCGCTCCAGGCGAACAGCGGGCTCAGCATCAGGGTGGCGCCGAGCATGCTGCCCAGTGCCGACAGGCGGCTGTCCAGGCCACTGACCCAGCGGCGCGCGAGGAAACCGGCAAAGCCGTAGCAGGTGGTGGCCGCCAGGCAGGCGAGGGCGCCTTGCAGCAAGGCCATGTCCAGCGCTACCGGCCCGGCGCCGCTTAGGATGCCGACGCCAAACAGGCCAAGGAAGATGCCGCAGAGTTTGGCCAGGGTCATCGGTTCGCGGAAGAACAGCACGCCGACCAGCACGCCCATCAGCGGTGTGGTAGCGTTGAAAATTGCCGAATAGCCAGCCGGCAGCACTTGGGCGGCCACGGAGTAGAAAGTGGCGGGGATGCCGGAGTTGATCATGCCCAGCACCAGGCAGGCGCCGAGCTTGCCCTGGAAGTCCCAGCGCACGCGGGCGGCGGCGAGCAGCGCGATCAGGCCCAGGCAGGCGATGGAGACGCGGAAGAACGCGGTCGGCACTGTGCCCAGCTCGGGGGCGATGATGCGCATGAACAGGAAGCTCGCCCCCCAGACGGCGGCAAGGGTCAGCAGGCGGGCTAGGGCGATGGGGCTCACAACGGTCTCCGGAGGCAGGGCAGGGGCGCGAGTTTACGCCAGGGGGCGGGGGGATTCTTGTGCTTTCTTGCGCTGTAAACCTGTGCCGGCCTCTTCGCGGGTGAACCCGCTCCCACAGGGATAGCGTTGCATTTGAACGTTGTGCAGTACCTGTGGGAGCGGGTTTATCGATGCGTCGAACCGCCGCGAAGAGGCCAGCACAGGCATCGCATTTCGGACAGGCCGACTAAGCTCTCTATCTCACCTTGCCCCGAGGCCCACCCGCATGTCCCAGCCCTGGCCCGCTGTCGAAATCGCCCGGACCATCCTCGCCGGCTTCGACGACTACCGCGACCACTTCCAGCGCATCACCCTCGGTGCCCGCAAGCGCTTCGAGCAGGCGCGCTGGCAGGATATCCAGCGTGCCGCCGCTGCCCGCATCAACCTGTATGAAGAGAAAGTCGCCGAGGTCAACGGCTGGCTGCACCAGGCCTTTGCCGCAGAAATGCTGCTGGACGTGGAGCAGTGGCCACTGGTGAAAAACGCCTACATCCACCTGATCGACCCGCGGCTGGACGACGAGCTGGCCGAGACCTGGTACAACTCGCTGTTCTGCAGCCTGTTCAGTCACGACCAGATCAGCGACGGCTGCATGTTCATCCATACCACCCGGCCGTCCATGCGCGGCCGTGAACGTGCCGCGCAAACCCGCACCTACACGCTTGCCGCCGGCCTCAAGGGCATGTTGCGGGCAATCTTTGCCGACTACCCGTTCGATGTGCCCTACGGTGACCTCGACGGGGACCTGGCCCGCCTGGAAGAACAATTGCGCGAATGCCTGCCCGATTGGGTGTGCAAGGACCCGGCCCTTGCGGTGGAGCTGTTCGTGCCGGTGCTCTATCGCAACAAAGGCGCCTACCTTGTCGGCCGCCTGTACAACAGCGACGAGCAGTGGCCATTGGTGATTCCCCTGTTGCACCGCGAGGGGCACGGCATCGAGGCCGATGCGCTGATTACCGACGAGTCCGAGGTGTCGATCATCTTCTCCTTCACCCGCTCGTACTTCATGGCAGATGTGCCGGTGCCAGCCGAGTTCGTCAATTTCCTCAAGCGCATCCTCCCGGGCAAGCACATTGCCGAGCTGTACACCTCCATCGGCTTTTACAAACAGGGCAAGTCGGAGTTCTATCGTGCCCTGATCAACCACCTGGCCGGCAGCGACGACCGCTTCGTCATGGCGCCTGGGGTGCGTGGCATGGTCATGAGTGTGTTCACCCTGCCGGGCTTCAATACCGTGTTCAAGATCATCAAGGACCGCTTTGCGCCGTCGAAGACCGTCGACCGCGCCACGGTGATCGACAAGTACCGGCTGGTGAAAAGCGTCGACCGCGTCGGGCGTATGGCCGATACCCAGGAGTTCGCCGATTTTCGTTTCCCGCGCAGCAAGTTCGAGCCGGAGTGCCTGGCCGAGTTGCTGGAGGTGGCGCCATCGACCGTGGCGCTGGAGGGCGACACGGTGCTGATCCGCCACTGCTGGACCGAGCGGCGCATGACGCCGCTGAACCTGTACCTGGAGCATGCCAGCGAGGGCCAGGTGCTGGAGGCGCTGGAGGATTACGGCCTGGCCATCAAGCAGCTGGCGGCGGCGAACATCTTCCCGGGCGACATGCTGCTGAAGAACTTTGGCGTTACCCGGCATGGCCGGGTGGTGTTCTATGACTATGACGAGATCAGCTTCTTGACCGAGGTGAACTTCCGCCATATTCCGCCGCCGCGTTACCCGGAGGACGAAATGTCGGGCGAGCCGTGGTACTCGATCGGGCCGCATGACGTGTTCCCCGAGGAGTTTCCGCCGTTTCTGTTTGCCGATATTGGCCAACGGCGGTTGTTCAGCCGTTTGCATGGGGAGTTGTATGACGCAGATTACTGGAAGGGGCTGCAGGTGGCGATACGTGAGGGGAAGGTGATTGATGTGTTTCCGTATCGGCGCAAGGGGCGGTGATTTTGCTTTAGCAGGCCTGGCCTATTCGCGGGTAAACCCGCTCCTACAAGGGATGGGGTAACCGTTGTAGGAGCGGGTTTACCCGCGAATAGGCCAGGCCTGCTTAAATAATCACCCCTTCATACACTTCAACTCACTGAAATCGGTACGCACCTTGCCCAGCCGCTCCTGCAAGAACCGCCGCTGCTGCGGGGTGCTCTGGTGCACCAGGTCCACCAGCAAGCTGCGCGCTTGCCGCTCGGTATTCTGATACGCCGCCCGGTACTCCGGCGTCCACAAGCTCTCCTTGCGCTGCAACAAGGTCGCCAGGCGTGGCTCGAAGCTGGCGTCATTGCGCTGGTTCATCGCCAGCAGCAACTGCTGCTGCCAATGGTCGCGGTTGGCGATCCATTCGCGGTTCTGGTCGCCCAACGCCTGGGACCACGCCTGCACGCGCTGCATCTGCACCGGGGTCAGCTCGCCAAACCACGGCGTAAGGCGTTTTTCCATGCGTTCGGTACGGCGGGCGATCTGTTTGGTCAACGGCGTATCGACATACAGCTTCTGCCGTTCACTGATGTCGTCGTGGAATGCATTGCGCATCTCTGCCACTTGGGTATCGCTCATGCCACGTAACAATTCAGTGGCCGACGGGGTGATCTCCTCGGCCACCCGGCCAATGGCCTCGCGGGCTTCGCGGGTGCGTTGCTGCAGGGCCTGGTCGGTCACCTGGTCGTCGGCGACCATGCCGCGTACCCGGTCCAGCCAGTCGAGGTAGCCAGGCAGCTGGGTCTTGCAATGCCAGGCCAGGTGCTCCTTCAGCCGGTCGTCGAGCAAGGCTTTCTGCTCATGGTTCATGTCCAGGTAATCGCCCAACGACCACGGCACCAGCCGGTCGAGGTTGCGGTAGGCCAGGTCGATGCGGCTGCAGGCGGCCAGGGCCAGGGCGAAGCCGATGGCGATGAGCAGGGCTTTGGACAGGCGTAAAGGCATGTGCTGTTCCTTGCAGTGGCGGCCAATCGGTAGACGTAAGGGTAGCCGCACGGTTCCACTGCAGTGCTGCAATGGCGGTTTCCTTCCATCGGCAATCTCACTATTATTGCGAGTAATTCTTATCCGCATCGTTACAAGGATGATTGCGTGTACAAGGTCCCGCCTGCACCGCACGATGATATGCATTGCCTGTATCGCGACCACAGCGGCTGGTTGCAAGGCTGGCTGCGCCGACGGCTGGGCGACCGCGAGCGAGCCGCGGACTTGACCCAGGACACCTTTGTGCGGCTGATCGCCAGCACGGTTGCCCACCCACTGCGGGAACCGCGCAATTTTCTGGCGACCGTGGCAAAGCGGGTGATGGTCGACCACCTGCGCCGGCGTTCGCTGGAGCAGGCGTACCTGGAAACCTTGGCGCAGCAGCCGGAGTTGCTGGAAGTATCGCCCGAGCAGCGCTTGCTGTTGCTGGAAACGCTGCTGCAACTTGACGCCATGCTCGACGGCCTCAGCCACAAGGTGCGCCAGGCCCTCTTCCTGTCGCACCTCGAAGGCTTGAGCTACGCCGAAATCGCCGAGCGCCTGGGGGTGTCGGTCAGTTCGGTGACCAAGTACATCGCCAAGGCCACCGAGCAGTGCCTGCTGTTTGCGCTGGATGCCGAGCTGTGACCCCGGCGCAGCAACGCCAGGCGCTGCGTGATGCGGCGCAGTGGCATGCGCAACTGAGCGCGGGGGCCGATTACCCGGCGCTGTACCAGCGCTGGCAGGCCTGGCACCAGGGCGACCCTGTGCACCAATGGGCCTGGCAGCGCCTGGAGGCATTTCACACCGAGCTGCGCAGCGTGCCGGCGACGGTGGCGCAACGTACCTTGGCGGTGGAGCAGCCGTTGGCGGGGCGGCGTACCGTGCTCAAGGGGCTGGTGCTGGGCCTTGGTGTCTCTGGCCTGGCTTGGACGGGCTATCGGCAAACGCCGCTGTGGTTGGCCGATGTGCGAACGGCGACCGGTGAGCGGCGCCAGTTGCGCTTGGCAGATGGGACGCAGCTGACGCTGAATACAGCCAGTGCCGTAGACATTCGCTATGACCAGCAGCAGCGCCTGATCATCTTGCGTACCGGGGAAATCATGGTGAGTACGGCCAAGGATGCCCGGCCACTCAGGGTGCGCAGCCAGCAGGGTGAGATGCGAGCGCTGGGCACGCGGTTCGTTGTGCGCCAGCTGGATGGGCAGACCGAACTGGACGTGCAGGAGCATGCCGTTGCGGTGCGCAACCGGGCAGACGGCGAGCCGCTGCGGGTGGAGGCGGGCATGGGCCTGCGGTTTGGCACCGGGCCACTGCCGGCGCCGCAGTTGCTCGACCCCAACCGCGACGAATGGGTCAATGGCCGGCTGGTGATCGACAACTGGCCGCTGGGCCAGGTGCTGGAGGAACTGCAGCGCTATCGCCCGGGCTTTATCGAGTGTGCCAGGGAGGTGGCGCAGTTGCGCCTGTCCGGGGCCTTTCCGCTGGACGACACCGCGCGTGCGTTGCAGGCGATTGCCCAGGCGCTGCCGGTGCGCATCGAGACCCGCACGCGGTTTTGGGTGCGGGTGCGGCCACTGGCCTGAGGCGGTCCCGCTTTGTGTAGGAGCGGCCTTGTGTCGCGAAAGGGCTGCGCAGCGGCCCCAGATTTTCAGCTTCGCCGCAGATATTGCCGGGGCCGCTTTGCGGCCCTTTCGCGACACAAGGCCGCTCCTACACAAAGCGGGACCGAGCCGGGGCATCAAGTTTCTAAAAATATTTCTCGTTTGCATTGTCGGTTTCCCCGTTTCACCCGACCCCTCCTGCAAACCGCCACCACAGGCCTTTGAAGGAGCCCCCCATGCAGCGCCGCGTTACCCCCCACGTCCACTCCAGAAAACCCCTCGTCGTCGCCATGTTCAGTGCCGCGTTGCTGTTGCAGGCCGGTGTGCTCCACCCGTTGAGCAGCGCCGGCCAGGCCCGTGCCGCCGAAGCCACACGCAGCTACGCCATCGCCGCCGGCCCGCTGGGCGCGGTGCTCAGCCGCTTTGCCAGCGATGCCGGGGTGGTGCTGTCGTTTGATGCCGAGTTGACCCAGGGTAAGCACAGCCCGGGGTTGCAGGGGACGTACAGCATCGAACAAGGTTTCGCCCGGTTGCTGGCAGGGAGTGAGCTGCAGGTGATGGCCGCGAGCAATGGCAATTACCTGCTGTTGCCACGGGCTTCAGGCGATGCGCTGGAACTGGGGGCGACCAGCATCAATGCTTCGGGGTTGGGGGCAACGACAGAAGGGACGGGTTCGTATACGACAGGGTCGACCAGTACGGCGACCAAGATGAATCTGTCGATTCGGGAGACGCCGCAGACCATTTCTGTGGTGACGCGCCAGCGTCTGGATGACCAGCAACTTCACAGCATGAGTGAGGTGTTGACTCAGGCCCCCGGCATCACCATGTCCCAGGACGGTGGCGAGCGCTTCAACATCTACTCGCGCGGCAGCCAGATCAACACATATCAGATCGATGGGGTCACTACGACTCAGGAAAACCAGACACGCACCATGCCTGGCACCTTGCTGGACATGGCTTTGTATGACCGGGTGGAGATTGTGCGCGGTGCCACCGGCCTGATGACCGGTGCAGGCGACCCCAGTGGCGTGGTCAACGTCATTCACAAACGGCCGACTGCGCATTTTCAGTCTCATATACAAGGCACCGTTGGTTCTTGGGATTACAACCGCCTGGATGCAGATGTATCCGGTCCGCTGATCGACAGCGGCAAGTTGCGTGGACGCTTCGTGGCGGCCAAGCAACACAACAATACCTTCATGGACTGGTACAGCCAGGACAAGAACATAGCTTACGGCGTCATCGAGGCTGACCTGGCCGACACTACGCTGGTGCGCTTCGGGGTCGATTACCAGACTTACAAGGCCACGGGTGCCCCTGGCGTGCCGCTGATGTACAACAATGGGCAGCAAACCAACTTTTCACGTTCGACCAGTGGTGGAGCACGCTGGGCATACGATGATTACGAGACCTTCAATTACACCATCAATGTTGAGCAACAACTCGCCAATGATTGGCAACTGAAAGTGGCGGCCAACTACATGGATGTGGACCGTGATGTGGGGGTTGCGTATTACGCTACCAACAGTCGTACCTCCAGCTTGGACCCTGCGACCAATCGTGCCAATGCCGAGCGGGGGAAGTCCTGGGCAGATCAGACGCAGAAAGGCGTCGATGTCACCCTGCAAGGGCCTTTCGAAGCGTTTGGGCAGAGCCACGATCTGATCGTCGGTTACAACTACCAGCAATATGACAACACGCACTTCTCCTACACAGGCGGTACGCAGAGTTTTGATTTCGATACCTGGGGCAACGAGCTGCCAAAGCCGGAGCGCTACACGCCACTGCTGGATTTCAACATCAATTCTCGACAAAGTGGCTACTTTGCAGCCACGCGTCTCAATTTCACCGATGATCTCCATTTGATAATGGGTGCGCGTGGCAGCGACTATGAGTACAACTACTATTCGAAGGTACTCAACAACCCGAGTCTCAAAGCCACTGATTATGGTATGCGGGAAAGCGGCGTGGTCACGCCCTATGCGGGCATCGTCTATGACCTCACCCCGGAGCAGTCTGTGTATGCGAGCTACACCGACATCTTCAAGCCGCAGTCGAACAGGGATATCAACAACACGCCACTGGAGCCGGTAGAGGGCACTAACTACGAGCTCGGCTGGAAAGCCGAGTTTTTCGACAGACGCCTGAACGCAAACGCGGCGATGTACTACATCAAGCGTGACAATCTGGGCGTTGCCACCAGTGAAGTGATCCCCGGAACCGGCGATACCGCCTACAGGGCCGTCAGCGGCGCAGAAACCAAAGGTGTGGACCTGGAGCTTTCCGGTGAGCTGCTACCTGGCTGGAGTGTGCAGGCAAGCTACAGCTGGTCCAGAACCGAAGATGCCGACGGTAATCGCCAACTCACCCAATTGCCCATGGACACAGTGCGCTTCTGGACCACTTATCGGTTGCCTGGCCAATGGAGCGACCTGACCGTGGGCGGTGGGCTGAACTGGAACTCCGGGACTGCGTTGTACTTCAGCAGCTACGAGACCTGGGCCAAGCAGGATGACTATTACGTAGCCAGCTTGATGGCGCGCTATCAGGTCACTGATCAGTTGAGCACCACCCTCAATATCAACAACCTCTTCGACGAGAAGTATTACGCGGGTTTTGCTGGCAACTATGGCCATTACGGCGCGCCGCGTAATGCCATGCTCAACCTGCGCTACGATTTCTGATCCAGCGCCCCAGAACGTCAAGCACAACGGGGCAACCGTCCGGAAGCTTTGACACCACCCCGTGTCTATCCGGAAAATAGCCCCCTTGTCTTGAGGATCATCAGAAATGGCTCTGCTTGGGCGTTACAACAGTTTGCAAATCGTGAAACACGTGGACTTCGGCCTGTATCTGGACGGCGGCGCCGACGGCGAAATCCTGCTGCCCGGGCGCTACATCCCGAAAAACGCCGAAACCGAAGTCGATGACTGGCTGAACGTGTTCATTTACCTGGACAGCGAAGACCAGCTGATCGCCACCACCGAAAAGCCCAAGGTGCAGGTCGGTGAGTTTGCCAGCCTCAAGGTCAAGGACATCAACGGTGCCGGCATCTTCCTCGACTGGGGCCTGTCCAAGGACCTGCTGATGCCGTACTCGGAAGAGGCGCGGCCGCTGAAGATTGGTGACTACTGCGTGGTGCACGTCTACCTCGACAAGCGCACCCGCCGTATTACCGCCACTTCGCGCCTGGACCGCTACCTCGACGTCACCCCGGCCGACTACAAGGTTGGCCAGCCAGTCGAGCTGCTGGTTGCCGGCGAGACGCCGATGGGCTTCAAGGCCATCATCAACAACCGCCACTGGGGCCTGATCCACAAGAACGAGGTGTTCAAGTTCCTGCGTTCGGGCATGCACGAGAAGGGCTTCATCAAGGAAGTGCGCCACGATGGCAAGCTCGCCTTGAGCCTGCAACCGGTGGGCGCTGCCCTGGCCGACAGCCTGCAAGAGCAGATCATGGCGCGCCTGGAGGCCGAAGGCGGGGTGCTGGGGGTGTGCGACAAGAGCGACCCGGCGCTGATCAGCAAGCTGTTCAACGTCAGCAAGGGCAACTTCAAGAAGGCCATTGGCGGGTTGTTCAAGCAAGGCCTGATCGTCATCCATGACGACCGGATCGAAAAGGCCTGATCAGGCCTGCACGAAGTTGCGGAAGTCCAGCTGCTCGCCACCCGGGCGGGTGTCGCGCAGCAGCGAGTCGCGGTCGGCGCTGAGAGCCAGGCTGATGGTCGAGCGGCGCTTGCCGGGCTTGCGCACTTCCATCTGCTCCAGGTGAGCCTTGAGGAAGTTGGTGGGTACCTTCAGGTGCTGCAGCTCATCGCTTTCCGGGGTGTGCAGCAGCAGGTTGACCCAGTCGGCCTGGCCTTTGCCCAGCAGCTTCACTGGCACTTCGAACCACCACAGGTTGCGTTTGTTGTCCAGGATGGCGAACAGGGTGTTGCTGCTGTTCAGCACCGGGCGGGCCAGTGCTTCGTTACGCCGGGCGATGGCGGCGGGTTTGTCGAGTTTCATGCAGGTTCCTGCGGGTTGACGCTATGAAGGCCTGCATTGTGAGGGGTGGCACGGGGCGGGGCAAGGTTTGTAATTTGCTGTGCCTGTGCCGGCCTCTTCGCATCGAACCGCCGCGAAGAGGCCGGTAGCCTTACCTACGAACCGGCAGGCTCAACTCGGAAGTGGCCCCATCAGCAGTTGTCACAGTCGCAGTAAAGCTGCGCACCCCGGCGTTATTCTCCAGCACCTGGGCAAACCGCGCCTGCCCCTGCTTGTCGCTGTTCACCAGCACCTCCCCAAGGTACTGCTCGGCCTCGGTGCCATCCGCCTCGGCATTACCAAAAAACTCTACCCGCAACAGGCTCGACGCCGGCCCTTGCACCTCACCGCGCAGCACATTGCCTTCCAGGGCAATCAGCCGTGGCGCCTGCTGGTTGTGGTTGGGCAGCGGCTGGCACGGCTTGGGCTCGCCCTTGGCGTCGCAGATGATTGCCTGGTCTTTCTTCGGCAAATCGCCGCCCACCCCGCGCGAACCCACATACAGCGCATGTGCCTGGGCTGGTACGCCAAACACGATGGCGCCGGTGCGTTGGTCGGGTACGCACGAGCCACCGGCCTCACAGCGGCGGATGTCCTGGCTGTTACCCCAGATACGGTTGCCGGTCAGGCGCGTGGCGGTAACGTCCGGCTCTGGGCGCAGGGCTACGCCGATGCGGTTGCCGTGGATCAGGTTGCCGTCGAGGATGTTGCCCTCGCCGGTGACGCTGACGCCAATCGAGTTGCCGCTGAAGGTGTTGGCCGCCAGGTAGTTGCGCTTGCCCCAGTTGATCTGCAGGCCGTCGGAGTAGTTCTCGAAGCGGTTGCGCACCACGCTGTTGTCGTTGCCCAGCAGAATCTCGATGCCTTGGGACGGCTCGGGGTTGGCCGCGGTGGAGCGGAACAGGTTGTCGGCCACCAGGTTGAATGCCGCGCCGCGGGTCAGCTCCAGGCCATCGCCGTTGTCGATCAGCTGGTTGCGCAGCACCTTGTTGTTGTTCGTGGTGGTGGCGGTGGGGTTACCGGCGCCGTCGTCACCGGTCAGCATGATGCCGGCACCGCCTTTGTTGGCGACGATGCGGTTGTCTTCGATGACGTTGCCGCTGGCGCGGTTGACCAGGATGCCGATGCAGAAGTTGCGCACCTCCAGGCCGCTCAGGTGCACGCCCTGGGTGTCGCGCAGCACCAGGCCGGGGTTGGTGGTGGTGCGTACGTTGGTGCCGAACTGGCCGGGCAGGGCGCCGGGGCAGGTATGTACGCCCTGGTCCTTGATATATGCCGAACCGTCGATGGCGATGTATTGGCCATCGTGCGCCCAGGGCAGGCCGGTGATGCGCACCGGGCCTTTGATTTCCGGCAGCGCGTGGCTGGGGCGGATGACGTAGGGCGGTTTGCCGACCGCAGCGATGTCGATACGGTAGTGGCCGGGATTCTGGTTGCTGGTTTCGATGGCCCAGCGCAACGAGCCGGGTTGGCCATCGTCGGCGTAGTGGTCGACGCGCAGGGTCTCGGGGCTGGCCGGTGCGGCGGCCAGGGCGGGCAGGGGGAGCAGTGGCAGCAAGGCCACCAGCACAGGCATCAGACGCATGGGTGCGGGTATCCGTAGAGCATTGTTTTTGTCGAGGGCCAGCCTGCTTTGGGCGGACGTTTGCGGGGATTCTAGGGCAGCAGCGGTGGCTGGGCAGAAGCGCGGGGGCGATTCGGTGCGGTATTCGCCCGCAGTTTTACCGCTCGGCTCGCGGGTTGGAAATCCGTTGAAACTCCTGACGAAGGCGTTGGGTCCACCTTCTGTCGACACGGTTCACGTGTCTCCATTTGCAGGAGTTTTGCCATGAGCGGTACTAAAGACAAAGCGAAAGGCCTGGCCAACGAAGCGATCGGCAACGTGAAACAGGGTGTTGGCAAGGTGACCGATAACGACAAGCTGCGGGCCGAGGGTAAGGCGCAGGAGCTGAAGGGCGAGGCGCAGCAGATCAAGGGCAATGTGAAGGATGCGGTGAAGAAGCCTTGATTTGAGGTGGCCTGGGCCGGCCTCTTCGCGGGTGAACCCGCTCCTACATTGAACGGTGTACG
>NZ_JBIVIF010000010.1:0-71883 GCF_044749595.1 Pseudomonas sp. NPDC089392 | reverse complement strand
CGTACGCCGGCCGTTGTAGGAGCGGGTTCACCCGCGAAGAGGCCGGAACAGGTATACGCCGGCCGTTGTAGGAGCGGGTTCACCCGCGAAGAGGCCGGAACAGGTATACGCCGGCCGTTGTAGGAGCGGGTTCACCCGCGAAGAGGCCGGAACAGGTATACGCCGGCCGTTGTAGGAGCGGGTTAACCCGCGAATAGGCCGGAACTGCCGTAAGCAAATTCTTCAAGCATGGCCGGGAGCAGCACAGCATCGGCATGGTCTATTAAACTTGCCTGTTGTAACAATCAAGCGGCGAAAGGAGACGCTATGATTTTCCCCGACCTGCGCGGCCTGCCCCTGCACCGCGTGCTGGTACGCACCGTCAAGGAATTCCTCGACGACGAAATGTCGACCTATGCTTCCGCACTGGCCTACCAGATGCTGTTTTCGCTGTTCCCGTTCCTGCTGTTCCTGATTGCCCTGATCGGTTTCTTGCACCTGCCAGACTTCTTCTCCTGGCTACGTCTGCAATCGGAACTGGTACTGCCGCCGCAAGCGCTGGAGCAGGTGAACCCGGTAATCGACCAGTTGCAGCAGTCCAAGGGCGGGTTGCTGTCGGTGGGTATCGTGATTGCCCTGTGGACGGCATCGGCCGGTGTGCGCCTGATGATGAGCGCCATGAACGCCGCCTACGACGTGCCCGAGGGGCGCCCGGTATGGAAGCGCATTCCACTGTCGATCATCTACACCGTCGGCATCGCCGGCATGTTGCTGGTGGCCGCAGCGCTGATGGTGCTGGGGCCGCAGGTGATGGAATGGATTGCCGCCCAGGTGGGCATGCAAGAGGTGATCGTCACGGTGTGGACCATTCTGCGCTGGCCGGCAATCATCATCCTCATGATGGTGGCGGTGGCGCTGATCTACTACGTGATGCCCGATGTGAAACAGCAGTTTCGCTTCATCACCCCAGGTTCGGTGCTGGCGGTGGTGGTGTGGATCCTGGCGTCGTTGGGCTTTGCCTACTACGTGAAAACCTTTGCCGACTACAACGCCATGTACGGCAGTATCGGTGCAATCATCGTGTTATTGCTGTATTTCTATATTTCCGCTGCCGTGTTGCTGTTGGGCGCGGAAATGAACGCAGTGATCGAGCACATGTCCAGCGAGGGCAAGAACCCTGGCGAAAAGGATTTCGAGGGGCACAAGCCTGGCGAGACCATTACCGTGCTGGGCCATGAGCACCCGATTGCGAGCGAGCCCGAACCTGAAGAGCCGAACCCCAGATGATCCGTGACATTCTCAAGATGGGCGATGAACGCCTGCTGCGCATCGCCCCGCCAGTGCCCGAACACATGTTTGGCAGTGCCGAACTGCAGCAACTGATCGACGACATGTTCGAAACCATGCACCACGTGGGCGGCGTGGGCCTGGCTGCACCGCAAATCGGCATCGACCTGCAGCTGGTGATCTTTGGTTTCGAGCGCAGCGAGCGTTACCCGGATGCCGAGGCGGTGCCGCAGACCATCCTGCTGAACCCGGTGATCACGCCAACCTCCACCGAGGTCGAGGACGGCTGGGAAGGTTGCCTGTCGGTGCCCGGCCTGCGTGGCGTGGTACCGCGCTTCAAACACATCTGCTACGAAGGCCTCGACCCCCAGGGCAAGCCGATCAACCGCTTCGCCGACGGCTTCCACGCGCGGGTGGTGCAGCACGAGTGCGACCACCTGATCGGCCGGCTGTACCCCTCGCGCATCCAGGACTTTGCCAAGTTCGGCTACACCGAGGTGCTGTTCCCCGGGCTCGACGTCAGCGACGACTGACTCCGTTGCAGCGCCACCAGGCGTTTGCTGCGCTGGTAGCGCTGCAGGCGCCCAGCCAGGGCTTCTGGCAGCTGCTGGGCCAAGTCGAACCCCAGCTGCTGGTAGAAGGGCAGCAGGTCCGGGTGGCAGAACAGCCAGGTAGGCCCGTCAACCTGTGCCAGTGCTGCTTCGACCAACCGCGCGGCCACCCCCTGGCTGCGCCGCTGCGGGTCGATGAACAGGCCGGTCAGCCAGAATCCCTCGCCCACCGTACTCAGGCTCAGGCCGGCAATGATGCCCGGGCTCCGCGCCACCCATAGCTCGGCATCGCCCGCAGCACGCATGCGCGAGCCGTGCTGGCGGTAAAAGTGGTCCAGCAGCCGGCGTTCTGTGTCCGAAAGTTTCGAACAGGACAAAATTTCAGAAATGGCGAGTCCTACCTTTAAAAGTGGCCAGGGGCTCTGGCCCGCTGATTTGCAGCCGTTTTGTCGCAGATTGTTGCAAAACCGGCAAGGGTGAATATCCGACTCCGGGGTTCAACTATTCCAGGCCGGGAGTAGACTTTTACATATCCCCCCTGGCAGTACGAAGCGGGATCGGTACTTCGTGCCATCTTCACCGTAGATGGCAACTTCTCCGCGCCGCTTGCGGCAATAGAAGTCAATCGATCAGCTTGAATGCTCAAAAGGCAAACCCACATGAAACCATTACTGATTCTTGCATTGGTCGGTATGTCCTCGTTCGCCCTTGCCGATGAGGCCAAACCTGTCTCCAGCGAGCCTGTGGCCCAGCAGTACGACTACTCCATGAACCTGGACATCAAGCGGGTGATCAACCTGTCGACCATCCCCAATGTCTGCGAAGTGGTACCTGCGACCATGACCTACGAAGACCACCAGGGCCAGGTGCACACCATTCAGTACCGTGCCATGGGGGAAGGTTGCCAGCAGGGTTGATCAGAGCGCTGTCTGGTAGTGATGGCCCCCGTCGTTGTCTTGCTGCGAGGGGCCATCAACCGTATCCCGATGTAAGCCGTGTAAAATCCTGAACGAATATCGAGGAAAAAGTGCTATCTTTATTTGATAGCATTTTTCGATGAATACTCGATACCGCAAAATTCTTGATGCAGTTTTCCGATCGCCGACCACGGCGTCGTTGGCTTTCTCCGAGATCGAGGCATTGATACTCCATCTGGGTGGCCAGGTGCTCGAGCGCCAAGGTTCGAGAGTCAAGATGATGCTTGGTGGCCAATGCTGGAGGTGCCACCGGCCTCATCCAGGTAAAGAAGCCAAGCGGTATCAGATTGAAGAAGCCCGTGAATTTCTCTTGCGGGCAGGAGTCAGGACATGAGTTGCATGCGCTACAAAGGCTACGCCGCCCGTATCGAGTACGACGCGCGTGACGATATCTTCGTCGGCCGTGTGCTCGGTATGCGTGACATCATCAGTTTTCACGCAAGCTCGGTGCCCGAGCTGCATGATGCATTTCGCGATGCGCTGGAAGACTACCTGGCCGATTGTGCAGAACAGGGCATCGTCCCGGAAAAGCCGGCCTCGGGCAAAGTGATGCTGCGTATCCGGCCTGAAGTTCATGCCGCTGCCAGTGTCGCTGCCCGTGCTGCCGGCAAAAGCCTCAACCAGTGGGCCGACGAGGTCTTTGAACAGGCCGCAATGGCCTGATCCAGCCTGCTTCCCGGCTGCGCCTCAGCAATTTTCTGCCATCACTAGAGCAGAATAATTTCCAACGCCTGTCGATTCTCCCGATTCCCAGTCGACCATAGGTGAAGGCACGCTCCACAGCGTGTCAAAACCCTATGACCTGTCGGAGGAACCCCCGATGAGCACCGCAGCCGAAACCGAGATCCGCCAACTGATCGAGCGCTGGATGCAGGCCGTGCGCGATCGCGACATCCCCAACATCATCGCCCCCTATGCCGACGACATCGTTGCCTTCGATGCCATCCAGTCCCTGCAATTCAAAGGCAAGGCCGTGTACACGGCGCACTGGGAAATGTGCATGAACATGTGCCCCGGCGCCATGGTCTTCGAACTTGCCGAACTTACCGTGCATGCCGCCGGCGACCTGGCCCTGGCCCACTGGCTTAACCGCTGCGGCCCGGCAGACGACGCCAGCCAGTGCGGCTTCATGCGTGCCACCGTGGGCTATCGTCGCCAAGGTGGGCAGTGGCAGGTAATCCATGAACACTGGTCGGCGCCATTCGACATGGAAACGCAAAAAGCCCTGTTCGATCTCAAGCCCTGAGCCGTTATCGCCAAACGCACTTTGCCAATGCCCTGGAGGCGACCATGAAATACCTGTGCCTGGTCTATTGTGACGAAGGGCTGCTGCACAGCCTGCCCGACAGCCCGGAAGACGCCGAGTGCATGGCCTACGCCGAAGCCATCCACGGCTCGGGGCGAATGCTGGCGGCCGAGGCGTTGAAGCCGGTGCAGACGGCCACCACGGTGCGCATGCGCAACGGGCACATGAGCCTGACCGACGGCCCGTTCGCCGAAACCAAGGAGCAGTTGGCCGGTTTTTACCTGGTAGAGGCCCGCGACTTGAACGAAGCACTGAACATCGCCAAGGGCATCCCCGCCGCACGCGTCGGCAGTGTCGAGGTGCGACCGGTACGCGAACTGCAACCCTGACAGCCACGGAGAACCACCAGCATGAGCCTTGCACAACCTGCGCAAGCGCAACACGAGTTGTCCATCAGCCGCCTGATCGACGCGCCGCCGGCCAAGGTGTTCCGCGCCTGGACCGAGCCCCAGTGGCTGATGCAGTGGTGGGGGCCGCACGGCATGACCACCCCGGAGTGCGAGATGCAGTTGTGGACCGGTGGCTTGTTCCGCACCGTGATGCGGGCGCCGGATGGCAGCGAGTACCCGAACCAGGGCGTGTTCCTGGAAATTGCCGCGCCGCGCCGGCTGGTGTTCACCGACGCCTTCGGCCCCGGTTGGGTGCCGTCGAACAAGGCTTTCATGACCGCCGTGATCAGCTTTGACGAAGAGCAAGGCAAAACCCGCTACACCGCCCGTGCCTGGCATTGGAATGCCGCTGATTGCCGGGCCCATGAGGAAATGGGCTTCCACCAGGGCTGGGGAGAAAGCCTGGACCGCCTGGTGGAGGTGGTCACCCAGCGGATGCCTGACTGATGGCGGCACTGGCGCAGGTACGCGCTGCAGTCGAGGCGGTGTACCGGGGGGAATCGCGGCGCATACTGGCGACGCTGATTCGCCTGCTGGGTGATTTCGACCTGGCCGAGGAGGCCATGCACGATGCCTTCTTCATCGCCGTCGAGCGCTGGCAGCGCGACGGCATCCCCGACAACCCGCGGGCATGGCTGGTTTCCACCGGGCGCTTCAAGGCCATTGATGCGCTGCGCCGGCGCGCCCGCTTCGACCGCTCCCAGGCCGACCTGAGCATGCTGCTCGACGGCCAGGCGCAAGACCCCAGTGAAGAAGAACTGCTGGCGGATGACCGCCTGCGGCTGATCTTCACCTGTTGCCACCCTGCACTGGCGGCTGATGCCCAGGTACCGCTGACCTTGCGCGAAGTCTGCGACCTGACCACCGAGCAGATTGCCCGCGCCTTCCTGCAAAGCCCGGCGACGATCGCCCAGCGCATCGTCCGCGCCAAGGCCAAGATCCGCGATGCCGGCATCCCTTACCAGGTGCCGGAACTGAACGAGCTGCCCGAGCGCCTGGAGAGCGTTTTGCGGGTGATCTACCTGGTGTTCAACGAGGGGTATTCGGCGTCGTCGGGCGAGGCGCTGCTGCAACAGGAGCTGAGCGATGAAGCCATTCGCCTGGCACGGTTACTGGTGCAGTTGTTGCCCGACCCAGAGGCGGTCGGCCTGCTGGCCTTGATGCTGCTGCAGGCGTCCCGGCAGCGGGCACGTGCCGATGCCCAGGGTAACCTGGTGCTGCTAGAGCAGCAGGACCGTAGCCTGTGGGACCGGCAGCGCATTGCCGAAGGCTGCGAGCTGGTGCGCCAGGCCCTGCAGAGCAGGGGCTTCGGTGCCTATAGCCTGCAGGCGGCGATTGCTGCAGTGCATGCCGAAGCTGCAACGGCTGAAGAAACGGATTGGGCTGAAATCGTCGGGCTGTATGACGTGTTGCAGCGGCATTGGCCGTCGGTCGTGGTAGAGCTGAACCGGGCTGTGGCGTTGGCCAAGCGGGCCGGGCCGGCGGTTGGCTTGCGGGTTGTCGAAGGGATTCTGTCGCGGGGGGAGTTGCTGGACTATCACCTGGCGCATGCGGCGCGGGGCGAGTTGCATTACCAGTTGGGGCAGATAGAAGAGGCGCGTGCGGCGTGGCGGCAGGCGCTGGCGCTGACCCGGCAGGAGCCCGAGCGTAGGCATATCGAGCGGCGGTTACAGAGTATTGAATGATATTCGCTGGGCCGGCCTCTTCGCGGGTGAACCCGCTCCCACAGGGATTGCACAGAATTCGAGGCGGTGGAGATCCTATGGGAGCGGGTGAGCCCGCTCCCATTGGGATTGCACAGAATTCGAGGCGGTGGAGATCCTGTGGGAGCGGGTTTACCCGCGAAGAGGCCGGTACTGTTTACATCACTCTTCAGCTAGCCACAAAGTTCGGCGGCGATACCAGCTCGACAGTCTGCTGCTTGCGTGGCGCGAGGATCTCGGCCTCGCCCTCGACCACCAGCTCTTCATTCTGGTTGTACACATTGGTAGCGATGCGCACCTTGAACTTGGGCAGCTTCTCGAGGATTTCCAGGCGCACAGTCAGGGTATCGCCAATTTTCACCGGTTTCTGGAAGCTCATTTTCTGGCCCAGGTAGATGGTGCCCGGGCCAGGCAGGGTGCAGGCCACCGCGGCACTGATCAGCGCGCCACTGAACATGCCGTGGGCAATACGCTCGCGGAATATGGTACCGGCCGCGAACTCGGCGTCCAGGTGCACCGGGTTGTGGTCACCGGACATCGCGGCAAACAGCTGGATGTCGCGTTCTTCGACGGACTTCTTGTATTCCGCCTTCTGACCTACTTCGAGGGCTTCGTAAGGCGTGTTGGTGACCTGGGACATCGGGGCTTCCTTAAGCGGTAGGCGAGGGCGGCTATCATTCACTGCGCACAGGGCGGCCAAGGGCCAGTGCCTGTTCGAGCCAGCCGAGAATATCGGCGGTGACCTCGTCACGGTTGGTTTCGTTGAGTACTTCATGCCGCGCTTCAGGATAGACGCGCAGTTGTACATGTCGATTGCCGGTCGCGCGCAGGGCGTCGGCCAGATGGGTGAGACGCTTGCCGGCACTGACCGGATCACATTCCCCACCGAGCACCAGCATCGGCAGGTTCGGATCGATCTGCGCGAGGTTACTCGCCTGGCTGATCTGCGCCAAGCCTTGCAGCAGGTCGAGCCACAACTGGTTGCTGCAGCGAAAGCCGCACAGTGGGTCGTTGACGTACAGGTCGACCTCGGCCGGGTCGCGGCTTAGCCAGTCGAATGCCGTGCGGTTGGGCTTGAAGGCCTTGTTGAACGAGCCGAACGACAACCACTCGATCAGCGCGCTCTTGCCCAGCGGCCCCTGGCGCCAGGCTTCCAGCCGGGCAATCAGCCGTGCCACGCGGTACAACGCCGCCGGCTGGTAGTTGGAGCCGCTGAGTACCGCCCCGTGCAGGCTGGCGCTGTGGTGCAGCAGGTAGGCCTGGGCGATGTAGCTGCCCATGCTGTGGCCGAACAGGAACAGCGGCGTGCAGGGGTACTGCTGGCCGATGTGCTGGGCCAGCAGCCCGAGGTCGTTGACCACGGCATTCCAGCCATGATGGCGGGCGAACAGGCCGAGGCTGCCCAGTTCGGCGGTACGCCCATGCCCGCGCTGGTCGGCCGCGAACAGGGCAAAGCCAGCCTCGCTCAGGGCATGGCCCAGGCGCTGGTAGCGCCCGGCATGTTCGGCCATGCCATGGGCCAGCAGCACCGCGGCTTTTACCGGTTTGGCAGGCAGCCATTGGTGCACATACAGGCTGCAGTGCTCGCTGGCGGGCAGCCAGAAGGCGTCGTGGGGCATGGCGGGTCCTTGTGCGCACAGGTACCCGGACAGTGTATGCACAACCGGCCAGATTGCAGGAAGGGCACAAATAAGATTCACAATGTTAATGGCGGCACTTGGCGTATATGCCACCTCGGGCTTACCTGCTAACGTCGGATCAACGCCTTTTTGCCGGTAGGCAATCAGGTAAAGGACTAAAGGACGCAGTGCAGGTCCAGGCAGAGGAACAATAATAAATGCAAGCCGACTTCTGGAATGACAAGCGCCCGGCGGGCGTGCCTTCCACCATCGACATCAATGCCTACGCCTCGGTTGTCGAGGTGTTCGAGCGCTCCTGCAAGCGCTTTGCCGACCGCCCGGCGTTCAGCAACCTGGGCGTGACCCTGACCTACGCGGAGCTGGAGCGCCACTCGGCGGCCTTCGCCGCCTGGTTGCAGCAGCACACCGACCTCAAGCCGGGCGACCGCATCGCGGTGCAGATGCCCAACGTGCTGCAGTACCCAATCGCTGTGTTCGGTGCCATGCGCGCGGGCCTGATCGTGGTCAACACCAACCCGCTGTACACCGAGCGCGAGATGCGCCACCAGTTCAAGGACAGCGGCGCGCGTGCGCTGGTGTACCTGAACATGTTCGGCAAGCGCGTGCAGGAGGTACTGCCCGACACCGGCATCGAGTACCTGATCGAGGCGAAGATGGGCGACCTGCTGCCCACCGCCAAGGGCTGGCTGGTCAACACCGTGGTCGACAAGCTGAAGAAAATGGTGCCGGCCTACCAGCTGCCCCAGGCGGTGCCGTTCAAGCAGGTGCTGCGCCAGGGCCGCGAGCTGTCGCCCAAGCCGGTGCCGCTGAGCCTGGACGACATCGCCGTGCTGCAATACACCGGCGGCACCACCGGCCTGGCCAAGGGCGCCATGCTCACCCACGGCAACCTGGTGGCCAACATGCTGCAGGTACTGGCCTGCTTCTCGCAGCACGGTCCGGACGGGCAGAAGCTGCTCAAGGACGGCCAGGAGGTGATGATCGCCCCGCTGCCGCTGTACCACATCTATGCCTTTACCGCGAATTGCATGTGCATGATGGTTACCGGCAACCATAACGTACTGATCACCAACCCACGGGACATTGCCGGCTTCATCAAGGAGCTGGGCAAGTGGCGTTTCTCTGCCTTGCTGGGGCTCAATACCCTGTTTGTCGCGCTGATGGACCACCCGGGCTTCCGCCAGCTGGACTTCTCGGCGCTGAAGGTGACCAACTCCGGCGGCACGGCGCTGGTCAAGGCCACCGCCGACCGCTGGGAAGACCTGACCGGTTGCCGCATCGTTGAAGGCTACGGCCTGACCGAAACCTCGCCGGTGGCCAGCACCAACCCTTATGGCCAGCTGGCGCGCCTGGGCACGGTGGGCATCCCGGTGGCAGGCACTGCGTTCAAGGTAATCGACGATGACGGCAATGAAATGCCGCTGGGCGAGCGGGGCGAGCTGTGCATCAAGGGCCCGCAGGTGATGAAGGGCTACTGGCAGCAGCCCGAGGCCACCGCCCAGGCTCTGGATGCGGACGGCTGGTTCAAGACCGGCGACATCGCGGTGATCGACCCGGACGGCTTCACCCGCATCGTCGACCGCAAGAAGGACATGATCATCGTCTCGGGCTTCAACGTGTACCCCAACGAGATCGAGGACGTGGTAATGGGCCACCCCAAGGTCGCCAACTGCGCGGCCATCGGCGTACCGGACGAGCGCTCTGGCGAGGCGGTGAAGCTGTTCGTGGTGCCGCGTGAAGGCGGGTTGAGCGTGGATGAACTGAAGGCCTACTGCAAGGCCAACTTCACCGGCTACAAGGTGCCCAAGCACATCGTGCTGCGCGAGTCGCTGCCGATGACGCCGGTGGGCAAGATTCTGCGGCGGGAGTTGCGTGATATAGCTTGAGTTAGGTGTTGGCTTTTTCGCGGGTAAACCCGCTCCTACACCGTCCTGTGTAGGAGCGGGTTTACCCGCGAATGCCTTCAAACCGCTCTAACAGGCTGAATACAGCCTGATCTGCGACATTTTGGATAATTACTCTAAAAATGACCTGTATTGTTCATTGAGTCATTTTTGTGACCATAAGGCCTGTTTTGGCCTCTAGGCGACCCCAGGCAAAGCTGTTACTCTCGGCCCGCTTTCAGATGATACGGTTTGCAACGAGCCGTCATCTCATATCAATAATAAGCGCATCGACGCGTGAATCGAACTTCGCTGTTGCTGAAGGAGTGGGCTTCCATGATTGAAAATTTTTGGAAGGATAAGTACCCAGCCGGGATTACGGCGGAAATCAATCCTGACGAATTCCCCAATATCCAGGCGGTACTCAAGCAATCCTGCCAACGCTTTGCCGACAAACCGGCCTTTAGCAACCTGGGCAAGACTATCACTTATGGCGAGTTGTATGCGCTGTCGGGGGCGTTTGCCGCCTGGTTGCAGCAGCATACCGACCTCAAGCCGGGTGACCGCATTGCCGTGCAGCTGCCCAATGTCCTGCAATACCCGGTCGCGGTATTCGGTGCCATGCGTGCCGGGCTGATCGTGGTCAACACCAACCCGCTGTACACCGCGCGGGAGATGGAACACCAGTTCAACGACTCCGGCGCCAAGGCCCTGGTGTGCCTGGCCAACATGGCCCACCTGGCCGAGAAGGTGGTGCCCAAGACCCAGGTCAAGCACGTTATCGTCACCGAAGTGGCCGACCTGCTGCCGCCGCTCAAGCGCTTGCTGATCAACAGCGTGATCAAGTACGTGAAGAAGATGGTGCCGGCCTACAACCTGCCGCGTGCCGTACGCTTCAACGACGCGCTGGCGCTGGGCAAGGGCCAGCCGGTGACCGAGGCCAACCCGCAGGCCAACGACGTGGCGGTGCTGCAGTACACCGGCGGTACCACGGGCGTGGCCAAGGGCGCGATGCTGACCCATCGCAACCTGGTGGCCAACATGCTGCAGTGCCGGGCGCTGATGGGCTCGAACCTGCACGAAGGCTGCGAAATCCTCATCACCCCGCTGCCGCTGTACCACATCTACGCCTTTACCTTCCATTGCATGGCCATGATGCTGATTGGCAACCACAACGTGCTGATCAGCAACCCGCGTGACCTGCCGGCCATGGTCAAGGAACTGGGCAAGTGGAAGTTCAGCGGCTTTGTCGGCCTCAACACCCTGTTCGTTGCCCTGTGCAACAACGAGGCCTTCCGTGCGCTGGACTTCTCGGCGCTGAAGATCACCCTGTCTGGCGGCATGGCCCTGCAACTGAGCGTGGCCGAGCGCTGGAAGGCCGTGACCGGTTGCGCCATCTGCGAAGGCTACGGCATGACCGAGACCAGCCCGGTGGCGGCGGTGAACCCGGCCGAGGCCAACCAGGTTGGCACCATCGGTATTCCGGTGCCATCGACCCTGTGCAAGGTTATCGACGACGCTGGCAACGAGCTGCCGCTGGGCGAAGTGGGCGAGTTGTGCGTCAAGGGCCCGCAGGTAATGAAGGGCTACTGGCAGCGCGAAGACGCCACTGCCGAGATCCTCGACAGCCAAGGCTGGCTGAAGACCGGTGACATCGCCTTGATCCAGCCTGACGGCTACATGCGTATCGTCGACCGCAAGAAGGACATGATCCTGGTCTCCGGTTTCAACGTGTACCCCAACGAGCTGGAAGACGTGCTGGCGGCCCTGCCGGGCGTATTGCAGTGTGCAGCCATTGGTGTGCCGGACGAGAAGTCGGGCGAAGTGATCAAGGTGTTCATCGTGGTCAAGCCGGGCATGACCGTGACCAAGGAGCAGGTGATGGAGCACATGCGTGCCAATGTCACCGGCTACAAGGTGCCGCGCCAGATCGAGTTCCGCGACTCGCTGCCGACCACCAACGTGGGCAAGATCCTGCGCCGCGAGCTGCGTGATGAAGAGCTGAAGAAGCAGGGCTTGAAGAAGATCGCCTAACCCCTGGTTTGCGCGGTCCCTGTAGGAGCGGCCTTGTGTCGCGATCGGGCCGCGAAGCGGCCCCAGAAATTTCAGCATCACGGCTGAGAACCTGGGGCCGCTTCGCGGCCCGATCGCGACACAAGGCCGCTCCTACAAAGGTTGCGTAGTCTGGATTCAGCGCAGTTTCTCAAGCATCTGGTAATACCACATCCCCGCCGCCAGCAGCGGGTTCCCCAGCAAATCCCCCATCGGCACCCGCACATGCTTGCACTGGGCGAAGGTGTCGAACTTCTCCAGCGTCCCGGTCAACGCTTCGGCCATGATCTCGCCCATGATGTGGCTGGTGGCAATGCCGTGCCCCGAGTAACCCTGGCAATACCACACGTTATCCGACAGCTTGCCCAGTTGCGGGATGCGGTTGACCACGATGCCCATGGCACAGCTCCACTGGAACTCGATTGGCACGCCCTTCAATGCCGGGAAAGTGCGTTCGATGCACGGGCGCAGTTCGCCTTCGATATCCCGTGAGTCACGGCCGGAGTAGTTGGCGCCACCGCCGAACAGCAGGCGTTTGTCGGCGGTCAGGCGGTAGTAGTCGAGCACGAAGCGGCAGTCATACACCGCCAGGTCTTGCGGGTTGATCTGCTCGGCCAGTTCGCCCAGCGGTGCAGTGGTGACGATGCCGCCCATGGCCGGGAAGATCTTGCCCTTGAGCTGGCGTTTTTCCAGTTTGTGATACACATCGCCGGCCAGCATCACCTGGCGTGCTTCGACCCGGCCGTGGGCGGTGACTACCGCCGGGCGCGGGCCGTGGACGATGTCCAGTACCTCGGAATTCTCGAAAATCAGTGCACCCAGGCTATGCGCGGCACGGGCTTCGCCCAGGCACAGGTTGAGCGGGTGCAGGTGCAGGTTGCGCAGGTTCTTCAGCGCACCTTGGTACAGCGGGCTTTGCAGGTGCTCGGCCACCCCCGCGCGGTCGAGCAGTTGCACCTGCTCGCCCATGCCGCGGCGTCGTGCTTCGGCCTCGAAGGCGCGCAGCTCTTGCATATGCGAGGGCTTCATCGCCGCATGCAGGTGGCCGCGCTTGAGGTCGCAGTCGATGCCATAGCGCGCCACGCGCTGCTCGATCACCTGGTGGCCGCGCCAGCGCAAGTGCCAGATGAAATCGTCCACTTCGGCGCCCAGGCGATTGCGCATTTGCGTGCGCATGGCTTCATCGCCCGACAGGCTGCCGGTGACCTGGCCGCCATTACGCCCGCTGGCGCCCCAGCCGATGCGGTTGGTTTCGACGATGGCGACCTTCAGGCCGCGCTCGGCCAGTTCGACTGCGGTGGCCACGCCGGTGAAGCCGCCGCCGATGATGGCCACATCCACCTGTACCGTGCCCTTGAGCTGCGGGTATTCGGTGTGGTCGTTGAGGCTGGCGCTGTAGTAGGACGGCGCGCGCTGCGCCGGGCCTTTGTTCAATGCTGCGTTCATGGGTGTTCCTTGTTTTGTAGGGGCTCAGGCCTGGTGCAGGTACCAGCGCCAGTCCTGTTCGCTGACTTCGGCCATGAACTGGCGGTACTCAGCGCGCTTGACCTTCAGGTACACGCCGAGGAAGTCCTCGCCCAATGCCTCGCGGGCCCAATGCGAATGCTGCAGGGCGTCGAGGGCGGTCAGCCAGTCGGTGGGCAGGTGTTCGGTGGCCTGGGCGTAGCCGTTGCCTTCCACGGGTGCGCCCGGGTCAAGCTGTTCGCGGATGCCGCGATGGCTGGCGGCAAGGATCGCTGCGGCGGCGAGGTACGGGTTGGCGTCGGCGCCGCAGATACGGTGCTCGACATGCCGGCTGTTGGCCGGGCCGCCCGGCACGCGCAGGCTCACCGTGCGGTTGTCCACGCCCCAGGTGGGCGCCAGCGGTGCATAGCTGTTGGCCTGGAAGCGGCGGAACGAGTTGGCGTTGGGGCAGAACAGCAACAGCGAGTCACGCAGGTGGCGCAGCATGCCGGCCACCGCCTGGCGTAGCAGCGGGGTGCCGGCTTTGTCTTCACTGGCGAACAGGTTGTTGCCGGCACTGTCGGCCAGGCTCAGGTGCATGTGCATGCCGGTGCCAGCCAGCTGTGCGAACGGCTTGGCCATGAAGCAGGCCTGCATGCCGTGGGCATGGGCCACACCTTTGACCAGGCGCTTGTAGCGCACCGCCTGGTCCATCGCTTGCAGGGCGTCGCCGTGCTCCAGGGTGATTTCCACCTGGCCTGGGGCGTACTCCGAAATCGCCGTGCGCGCCGGGATGCCTTGGGCCTTGCAGGCGGCATACAGGTCGGCGAGGAATGGCTCGATCTGCTCCAGCTCGCGCAGGCCATAGACCTGGGTGCTGCGTGGGCGGCCGCCGTCATTGTCCAGTGCCGGCTGTGGGCGGCCTTGGGCATCACGCTGTTGGTCCAGCAGGTAGAACTCCAGCTCGCAGGCCATCACCGGGTGGTAGCCGTCGGCCTTCAGCGCGTCGATGGTACGCAGCAGCACATGGCGTGGGTCGGCGATGCTGGCCGGCAGGCCCTCGCTCGGGTGCATGCTCACCTGCACGGCGGCGGTCGGCACCCGGCGCCAGGGCAGGCGCACCAGGCTGCCTTCTAGTGGGTAGGCGCGGCAGTCGATGTCGCCCACGTCCCACACCAGGCCGGAGTTTTCCACGTCGTCGCCGTTCAGGGTAAGGCCAAGGATGGTGCTGGGCAGCGGCCGGCCGGTCTGGTACACGGCCAGCAGTTCGTCGCGGTGCAGCAGCTTGCCGCGGGGTACGCCGTTGGCGTCGAGGATGAACAGTTCGAACAGCTCGATATCGTGGTTGTCGGCCAGGAAACGGCTGGCCTGCTCTACAGGGGCAAAGTGCATGATGGATTCGCTCACGGGCGCACAGGGCCACCGCGCAGGGAGGCGGCCCAGTTGAGTCAAACGGCCAGACGGCGGCCGGGTTTGGTCAAAATGGCGTGAGTGAAGTGTCCGGTGGGCGCGCGTGGCGGCAGTGCCACAAGGCCCAGAAGGCGAGGATGATGTGCACCAGCGGATTTTCCCCGGCACGGCTCCGGGCCTTCGGAAGCGAAGGGCGGGACGAGGGTGGGGCGATGGGCTGGACGGGAGTCATGCCTTTGATACTCACATGCGGCGTAAGGTTGATTAAAGCAGTGAATGGCAACCTTTACGTCGGGGCTGACTAAACATTTGTGCCGTTGCAGCTGGCCTCTTCGCGGGTAAACCCGCTCCTACAGGATTGCAACAAGGCCGAATGTTGTGCGGTCCCTGTAGGAGCGGGTTCACCCGCGAAGAGGCCGGGACAGGCAGCAGAGAGCCGGCAAATCTGCGACAATCGCGCATCCTTCGAATGCCGATCATGAGAAAGCAGGCCCACCTGCATCACTAAAAAGCCCCATGACTGACCACGCCATCGACAAACTCCTGCAAAACCTCGACCACGCCATGATCGCCGACCGCCATCGCCTGCGCCGGCAACTGCACGAACTGCGCAAGCGCCCCGACGAGGCAAAGCTGGCGCAATGGGTGGAAAAGGTCCAGGCCTCCTGTGCCCAGGTCACCGCGCGCCAGCAGAGCGTGCCAACCGTACGCTACGACGACAGCCTGCCGATCGCCGCCAAGCGTGACGAAATCAAGAAGGCCCTGGCCGAACACCAGGTGCTGGTAATCGCCGGCGAAACCGGTTCGGGCAAGACCACCCAGCTGCCAAAGATCTGCCTGGAGCTGGGCCGTGGCAGCCATGGCCTGATCGCCCACACCCAGCCGCGCCGGATCGCCGCACGCAGCGTGGCGGCGCGGGTTGCCGAAGAACTGGGCACGCCGCTGGGCGGGCTGGTCGGCTACCAGGTGCGTTTTGAAGACCAGAGCGACGCCAACACCCTGGTCAAGCTGATGACCGACGGCATCCTGCTGGCCGAAACCCAGCACGACCGTTTCCTCGAACGCTACGACACGATCATCGTCGACGAAGCCCACGAACGCAGCCTGAACATCGACTTCCTGCTCGGCTACCTGAAGACCCTGCTGCACCGACGGCCAGACCTGAAGCTGATCATCACCTCGGCGACCATCGACCTGGAGCGCTTCTCCAAGCACTTCGACGGCGCGCCGATCATCGAGGTGTCCGGCCGCACCTTCCCGGTGGAAACCTGGTACCGCCCGCTGACCAGCGAGCAGGACGAAGAGGGCAACCAGATCGAGGACGACCTCACTGTCGACCAGGCCATCCTCGCCACCCTGGACGAGCTGGCTCACCACGAGCGCGGTGAAGGCAAGGGCCCCGGCGATGTGCTGATCTTCTTGCCGGGCGAGCGGGAAATTCGCGATGCCGCCGAGATCCTGCGCAAGGCGCAATTGCGCCATACCGAGATCTTGCCGCTGTACGCACGGCTGTCGCCGGCCGAGCAGCAGCGCATTTTCCAGTCGCACACCGGGCGCCGGGTAATCCTGGCCACCAACGTCGCCGAAACCTCGCTGACCGTGCCAGGCATCCGCTATGTGATCGACACCGGTACCGCGCGCATCAGCCGCTACAGCTACCGCGCCAAGGTCCAGCGCCTGCCGATCGAGGCTGTATCACAGGCCAGTGCCAACCAGCGTAAAGGCCGTTGCGGCCGGGTCGAACCGGGCATCTGCGTACGCCTTTACAGCGAAGAAGATTTCAACGGCCGGCCAGCATTTACCGACCCGGAGATACTGCGTACCAACCTGGCGGCGGTGATCCTGCAGATGCTGCACCTGCGCCTGGGCGCAATCGATGCCTTCCCGTTCATCGAACCGCCGGATGGCAAGGCCATCAGCGACGGCTTCAACCTGTTGCAGGAGCTGTCGGCGGTCAACCGCGAGAACCAGCTGACCCCGCTCGGCCGCCAACTGGCGCGCCTGCCGATCGACCCGCGGCTGGGCCGCATGCTGCTGGAAGGCGCCCGCCAGGGCAGCCTGCAGGAAGTGTTGATCGTCACCAGTGCGCTGTCGGTGCAAGACCCGCGCGAACGCCCGCCAGAGCGCCAGCAGGCCGCTGACCAGGCACACGCGCAATGGAAGGACGTCGACTCCGACTTCGCCGCGCTGGTCAACCTGTGGCGTGGCTTTGAAGAACAGCGCCAGGCGCTGACCGCCAACCCGCTGCGCAACTGGTGCCGCAAGCACTTCCTGAACTACCTGCGCCTGCGCGAGTGGCGCGATGCCCATCGCCAGCTGGCGCTGATCTGCCGTGACCTGCAGCTGACGGTGAATAAAGAACCGTCCGACTACCAGAAGATGCACAAGGCCATCCTCAGCGGCCTGCTCAGCCAGATCGGCCAAAAGACCGAAGAGGGCGACTACCAGGGCGCCCGCCAGCGGCGCTTCTGGGTGCACCCGTCGTCGGGCCTGGGGCGCAAGCGCCCGCAGTGGGTGATGGCCGCCGAACTGGTCGAAACCACCAAGCTGTATGCGCGCATGGTCGCCAAGATCGAGCCGGACTGGATCGAGCCGCTGGCAGGCCACCTGGTCAAGAAGAACCACTTCGAGCCGCACTGGGAGAAGAAGCGCGGGCAGGTGGTTGCTTATGAGCAGATCACCCTGTACGGCCTGATCCTGGTCGGCCGCCGGCCCGTGCACTTTGGGCCGATCGACCCGGTTACTTCGCGCGAGCTGTTTATCCGCGAAGGCCTGGTGGGTGGCGAAATCCAGTCGCGGGCCAAGTGCCTGGCGGCCAACAAGCGCCTGCTGGAACAGCTCGACGAGTTGGAGGCCAAGGCCCGTCGGCGCGATATCCTGGCAGATGAAGAGACGCTGTATGCGTTCTACGAAGCGCGCCTGCCTGCAGAAATTCACCAGACCGCGACCTTCGATGCCTGGTACCGCATGGGCAGCCAGAAAGACGCCAGCCTGCTGATCATGCGCGAGGAGGATGTGCTGGCCCGTGAGGCCAGCGAAGTCACTGCGGCGCAGTACCCCGACAGCCTGCAGGTGGGCGAACTGCGCTTGTCATTGACCTATCACTTCGAACCGGGGCACCCCCGCGATGGCGTGACCGTGCGCGTTCCCGCACCGCTGTTGCCGAACCTGCCGGGCGAGCGCCTGGAGTGGCTGGTACCGGGCTTGCTCGAAGCCAAGTGCGTGGCGCTGGTGCGTAACCTGCCCAAGGCCCTGCGCAAGAACTTTGTGCCGGTGCCTGACTTCGTCAAGGCCTCGCTGGCGCGCATGACCTTTGGCCAGGGCGCGTTGCCCCAGGCCCTGGGCCAGGAGCTGTTGCGCATGACCGGGGTGCGGGTGTCCGACGAAGCCTGGGCCGAGTCCGTCAGCCTGGTCGAAGGCCACCTGCGCATGAACATCGAGGTGGTCGATGGCCAGGGCAAGTTCCTCGGTGAAGGCCGCGACCTGGCCGAACTGACGGCTCGCTTTGTCGCCGCCAGCCAAGCGGCGCTGGCCGTACCGCGTAATGCCGACGCCGAGAAGCCGGTACAAGCCAAAGCCTTCAGCGAAGTGGCGCAGAGTACCCAGCAGAAGATCGCCGGCCTGTCGATGACGGTTTATCCGGCGCTGGTGGACGAGAATGGCACCGTGCGCGAAGGGCGTTTCTCGACCCAGGCCGAAGCCGAGTTCCAGCACCGCCGCGCCTTGCAGCGCCTGTTGTTGCAGCAGCTGGCAGAACCGGCCAAGTTCCTGCGTGGCAAGCTGCCAGGGCTGACCGAACTGGGCCTGCTGTACCGCGAGCTGGGGCGTGTCGAAGCGCTGGTCGAGGACATCCTGCTGGCCAGCCTGGACAGCTGCATTCTTGAGGGTGAGCAGCCGTTGCCACGCGACGGCGCGGCGCTGGCCGGGCTGGCCGAACGCAAGCGCGGCAGCTGGGCTGAGCACGCCGAACGCCTGGCGCGGCAGACCCTGGAAGTGCTGAAGCTGTGGCATGGGTTGCAGAAGCGCTTCAAGGGCAAGATCGACCTGAGCCAGGCGGTGGCGCTGAACGATATCAAGCAACAGCTGGGCAACCTGGTGTACCCGGGCTTTGTGCGTGAAACCCCTGGGGCATGGTTCAAGGAGCTGCCGCGTTATCTGAAGGCAGTGGAGCTGCGCCTGGAGAAGCTGGGTTCGCAAGTGCAGAAGGACCGGGTGTGGAGCGGCGAGCTGGCCAACCTGTGGGCGCAGTACAAGGCCCGTGCCGACAAGCATGCCCAGGAAGGCAAGCGCGATGAACAGCTGACTTTGTACCGCTGGTGGCTGGAGGAATACCGGGTGTCGCTGTTTGCTCAGCAACTGGGGACCAAGGTGCCGATTTCAGATAAAAGATTGAGCAAGCAGTGGAGTCAGGTAGAGGGCTAACTTCCTTGATTTGTGGCACACTTCAGTGAGTTTGGGGCCGCTTTGCGGCCCTTCGCGGGTGAACCCGCTCCTACACGGGTATGCACTGTCTTCCGGGCGGCGCGATCCTTTGTAGGAGCGGGTTCACCCGCGAACGAGGGCGCAGCCCTCGCCCCTGAATTGGCACTAAAGTGCCACTAGCCTGTCATATTTCCAGCCAGCGCCCCGTGGCAATGGCCTTTGACCAGAGGAACGACCGTGCATAACGTCGTGATCAGCGGCACCGGCCTGTACACCCCGGCCCAGAGCATTTCCAACGAAGAACTGGTGGCCTCCTTCAACGCCTGGTCACAGCGGTTCAACCAGGACAACGCCGCCGCCATCGGGCGCGGTGAAGTGGACGCGGCGCCGCTGTCCGATGCGGCGTTCATCGAAAAGGCCTCGGGCATCAAGAGCCGCTTTGTCATGGACAAGGCCGGCATCCTCGACCCGCAGCGCATGAAGCCGCGCCTGCCAGAGCGCAGTAACGACGAGCCTTCAGTACTCTGTGAAATGGCCGTGGCCGCTGCCCGCCAGGCCCTGGAGCGCGCCGGTCGCACGGCGGCCGATGTCGACGGGGTGATCGTCGCCTGCTCCAACCTGCAGCGCCCATACCCGGCCATCGCCATCGAAGTCCAACAGGCGTTGGGTATCCAGGGCTTTGCCTTCGACATGAACGTGGCTTGCTCGTCGGCCACTTTCGGCATCCAGACCGCCGCCAACAGCGTGGCCCTGGGCCAGGCGCGTGCGGTGCTGATGGTCAACCCGGAAGTGTGCACCGGGCACCTGAACTTCCGTGACCGCGACAGCCACTTCATCTTTGGCGATGCTGCCACCGCCGTATTGCTTGAACGTGCCGACAAGGCCACTTCGGCGCACCAGTTCGAAATCGTCAGCAGCAAGCTGTGGACCGAGTTCTCCAACAACATCCGCAACAACTTCGGTTTCCTCAACCGTGCGGCGGAAGAGGGTGAAGGCGCGGCGGACAAGCTGTTTATCCAGGAAGGCCGCAAGGTGTTCCGCGAAGTGTGCCCGAAGGTGGCCGAGCTGATCGGTGAACACCTGCAGGAAAATGGCCTGCAACCGAGCGATGTGAAGCGCTTCTGGCTGCACCAGGCCAACCTCAGCATGAACCACCTGATCGTCAAGAAACTGCTGGGGCGTGAAGTGGCCGAGGAAGATGCACCGGTGATTCTCGACCGCTATGCCAACACCAGTTCGGCGGGGTCGGTGATTGCTTTCCACCTGTACCAGGATGACCTGGCCAAGGGGTCGCTGGGGGTGTTGAGCTCGTTTGGTGCGGGGTATTCGATTGGTAGCGTGATTCTGCGCAAGCGCTGAGTTTTTCGGCGCCTGTACCGGCCTCTTCGCGGGTAAACCCGCTCCTGCACAGTTCTTTGTAGGAGCGGGTTTACCCGCGAAGAGGCCGGCGCATTTCTGCCAGGCAAAAAAAAGCGGGAAACGCCGGATGGGGTCGGCATTTCCCGCTTCAATTGAAGCAGAGGAGGGTGTTGCTTAGAACTTGGCTTCCAGGTCTACCTGCAGCGTGTCTACGTCAGCATCGCTGTTCGGCAGGTTGGAGAAGTCGGTCTTGGCCATCATGTAGGCCGCGCCGAGGGCGAAGTTCTTGTCGATTTCGTAACCCACCTTGAACTTGTGGCCACGGGAACCGGTGAAGCCGTTACCGAAGTCGGAGTCGGTGAACAGGCTGACTACACCGTTACGCTGTACGTCGCGGTAGTTGTAGTCCAGGCTCCAGGCACCGATCTTGCTCTTCAGGCCAGCCAGCCAGGCCTGGTCCTTGCCGTCGGTGCTCTCGGTGTTCTTGACGTACTGGCCGTAAGCCGACAGCGGGATGGCGAAGCCGGTGAAGTCGACCTGGCCGAAACCTTCCACCAGCTGGAACTCGTTGGTGGTGTTGCCCAGCGAAGCCAGGGCAGCCGAGGCCTTGTCGTTGTCGTAGCCGTAGATGCTACCACCGACGGTAACCTTGACGGTGTCAGCCGCGTTGAACTTGGTACCCAACTGGGCAGCGTACAGCTGTGCGTCGTGCTTGAACTGCACGCCGTCGCCGTCGACGTTGTCCTTCAGGTTGTAGTGGCCGATGCTGCCGAACACTTCGGCCGGGCCGGCGTTAGTCTTGTAGGTTACAGCCACGCCTTCCGGGTTGATGTCGCTGTCCCAGATGATGTCGCCCATGCTTACCCATGGCTGCATCATCTTGCCGCCGATCAGGTGCAGGTTCGGCACGGCGGTCGGGTGCCAGTCGAGGTAGGCCAGGTCGACCCACAGCTGTTTCTTCTCGAAGTAGTTGTCCAGGCTCTGGTTGGTCGAGCGGGCATCGGCGCTGCTGCCGGTGGCCACGCGTACGCCGGCGTCGACTTGCGGGTTGATCTCGCTGTAGAAGCCAACGCGGGCACGTACACGCTCACGGTCCTGGTTGCCGCTGCGAGCGATCGGGTTGTCGACGTTGACGTCTTCGTAACGCAGGCGCACATCACCCTTGATCTGGGTCTTGGCGGCCCATGCCACTTTTTGTTCAAAGGAGCTCATACGTTCGGACTGAGCTTTCTGGTCGGCCTTTTCCTTGGTTTCCTTTGCCAGGTCGCCCTGCAGTTCGTTGTACTGCGCCTGGTTGATCGAGCCGTTGGCGCGGAGCATTTCGAGCAGCTTGGCGTCGACAGCAGCACTGGCCGGGGCACTCAGGGCCAGCATCATGCCGGTGAGGCTTACTCCGGTAAGTGTAGAAACAAGACGCATAAGGTTCTCCCTACTGAATAAAATGGGGGAGGCTCAAGCGCCTGCCCCTGCGTTGGCATGTCCTCGGAAAGGGCCTGAATAGACAGGTTCTGTGGTTCCGAAAAACAGGCGCAAGTATTGCGGGGGCGAATGACAGATTAATGTCTAATTAGTGGCACTGCTGTTAAGTAATTGAGAATAAAAGGATATGGCCCGGCGTTCGTCATTTGAGTGACGGGCCTTCCTTGGCGATACTGGATGCCTTCAGACAGCGAGCCGACACCGTGACCAGCCTGTACAGCCTTGCCCATTTGCGTGATCTTCCGGCGGCCACCTGGGATGCCCTGGTGCCGGTCGGCCAGCCGTTCTTGCGCCATGCCTTTCTCAGTGCCATGGAGGACAGCGGCAGTGTCGCGCGCAACACGGGCTGGGCCGCCGAGCACCTGGTGCTGGAGCGGGAAGGGCAGGTGCGGGCACTGCTGCCGGCGTATCGCAAATGGCATTCGTTCGGTGAATACGTGTTCGACCATGGCTGGGCCGATGCCTGTGAACGGGCAGGCATCGCCTACTACCCCAAGCTGCTAGGTGCCGTGCCGTTCAGCCCGGTCAGCGGCCCGCGCCTGCTGGCCAGCGACCCTGCCGACGGCCTGCTGCTGTTGCAGGCGCTGCCGGAGTACCTGGGCAAGGGTGGGCTTTCGGGTGCGCACATCAACTTCACCGACCCGGCACTGGACCAGCAGCTGGCTGGCCTGCCGGGCTGGATGGAACGCCTGGGGTGCCAGTTCCACTGGCAAAACCGGGGCTATCGCGACTTCCAGGACTATCTCGACAGCCTCAGCTCACGCAAGCGCAAGCAGATGCGCAAGGAGCGCGAGCAGGTGGCGGGGCAGGGCATCGACTTTCGCTGGTACCGTGGCGATGAGCTGGACGAGGCGCAGTGGGATTTCGTCTTTTTGTGTTATGCCAACACCTATGCGGTACGCCGCCGAGCGCCGTACCTGACGCGCGAATTTTTCAGCCTGCTGGCTGAACGCATGCCCGAAGCCGTGCGCGTGGTAATGGCGCGCCAGGGTGGGCGTGATGTGGCCATGGCCCTGAGCCTGTTGGGGGGCGACAGCCTGTTTGGTCGCTACTGGGGGTGCCTGGATGAATTTGACCGGCTGCATTTCGAGACGTGTTTTTACCAGGGCATGGACTTTGCCATTGCCGAGGGTTTGCAGCGTTTCGATGCCGGGGCGCAGGGCGAGCACAAGCTGATACGCGGGTTCGAGCCGGTGCTGACGCGGTCGTGGCATTACCTGCTGCACCCGGGGTTGCGGCGGGCGGTGGAGGATTTCCTGGCGCAGGAGCGGGAAGGGGTAAAGGGGTATGCCGAGGAGGCGCGGGGGATGTTGCCTTACCGCCGGGACTGAGGGATTTGAGTTGGCTGTACCGGCCTCTTCGCGGGTGAACCCGCTCCTACAGGGACCGCACAAACCGTGAAATTTGTGCGGTCCCTGTAGGAGCGGGTTCACCCGCGAAGAGGCCGGCACAGGTCTCAGTCAACCCCGACAAACCCCCCGGTCTGGTGATGCCACAACCGGGCATACAACCCCTGCTGCTCCAGCAACTCACTGTGGCTGCCACTCTCGACAATCCGCCCTTTGTCCAGCACCACCAGCCGGTCCATCCGGGCAATGGTCGACAGCCGGTGGGCAATGGCAATTACCGTCTTGCCCTGCATCAGCGTCTCCAGGCTTTCCTGGATCGCCGCCTCCACCTCCGAGTCCAGCGCCGAGGTAGCCTCGTCCATGATCAGGATCGGCGCATTCTTCAACAGCACCCGGGCAATGGCGATGCGCTGGCGCTGGCCGCCTGACAGCTTGACCCCGCGTTCCCCCACATGGGCATCGAAACCAGTGCGGCCCTGGGCATCCGACAGCTGCGGGATGAACTCGTCGGCGCGGGCGCGGCGCACTGCTTCGCGCAAAGCCGCCTCGCTGGCGCCGGGGCGACCGTACAGCAGGTTGTCGCGGATCGAGCGGTGCAGCAACGAGGTGTCCTGGGTGATCATGCCAATCTGTGCGCGCAGACTGGCCTGGCTCACTTCGGCAATGTCCTGGCCGTCGATAAGGATGCGCCCGCCCTGTAGGTCATACAGCCGCAGCAGCAGGTTGACCAGGGTCGACTTGCCCGCCCCGGACGGGCCGATCAGGCCGATCTTCTCGCCTGGGCGGATGTCCAGGTTGAGCCCTTCGATCACGTTGGCGGCCTTGCCGTAGTGGAAGTCCACATCCTCGAAACGCACTGCGCCCCGGCTGACCTTGAGCGCCGGCGCGTCGGGCCGGTCGGTGACGGTGACCGGCTGAGCGATGGTCTGCAGGCCGTCCTGGACCATGCCGATGTTCTCGAAAATGCCGTTGACCACCCACATGATCCAGCCCGACATGTTGACGATGCGGATCACCAGGCCGGTGGCCAGGGCGATGGCGCCGACGGTGATCAGCGACTGGCTCCACAGCCACAGCGCCAGGCCCGTGGTGGTGACCACCAGCAGGCCGTTGAGGGTGGTGATGACTACGTCCATGCTGGTGACCACGCGCGAGGCCAGCTGGGTTTTCTCGGTCTGCTCGCGGATCGCTTCGCGGGCGTACTGCTGCTCGTAGTCGGTGTGGGCGAACAGCTTCAGGGTGGCGATGTTGGTGTAACCATCGACGATACGCCCCATCAGCTTGGAACGGGCGTCGGAAGAGATCACCGAGCGTTCCTTCACCCGTGGCACGAAATAGAAGAGTGCGGCGATGTAGCCGACGATCCACACCAGCAGCGGCAGCATCAGGCGCCAGTCGGCTTCGGCGAACAGCACCAGCGAGGTGATGGCGTAGATCAGCACATGCCATAGCGCGTCCACCGCCTGCACGGCGGAGTCGCGCAGCGAGTTGCCGGTCTGCATGATGCGCTGGGCGATGCGCCCGGCGAAGTCGCTCTGGAAGAAGTTCAGGCTCTGCTTGAGCACGTAAGTGTGGTTTTGCCAGCGGATCAGGCTGGTCATGCCGGGGTTGATGGTCTGGTGCACCAGCAGGTCGTGCAGGCCGAAGAACACCGGCCGCAGCAGCAGGATCACCACCAGCATCCAGATCAACTCGCCACTGTGCTCGCTGAAGAAGTTGACGTTGGGCGTGCCTTGGGCCAGGTCGATGATGCGGCTGAGGTAGCTGAACATCATCACCTCGATCAGCGAGGCGAACAGGCCGACCACCAGCAGGGCCAGGAAGCTTGGCCACACCTGGCGCAGGTAATACAAGTAGAACGGCCACACCTGGCTGGGTGGCGCTTCGCTCGGCGCCTCACGAAAAATATCGATCAGTTGCTCGAAACGGCGGTACAGCATGGGTGACAAGACTCCTGTGCTACCCGACCCCGGAAGGTTTCACGTCCCTGTGAAACCTGCGATCAGTCGATGCGTTTGGCGGACTTGATGTACACCGGGTCGGCCGGCACGTCGCGCATGCCTTTCTTGACGGTGGTTGGCGAATTGACGATCTGGTCGACTACTTCCATGCCCTTGGTCACTTTGCCGAACACGGCATAGCCACGGTCACGCCCCGGGTTGAGGAAGTCGTTGTCGGCCACGTTGATGAAGAACTGGCTGGTGGCCGAGTTCGGGTCCGAGGTGCGCGCCATCGACAAGGTGCCACGGGTGTTCAGCAGGCCGTTGCTGGCTTCGTTCTTGATCGGGTCGTTGGTGTTCTTTTGCACCATCTGGTCGGTGAAGCCGCCGCCCTGGACCATGAAGCCCGGGATGACGCGGTGGAAGATGGTGTTGTTGTAGAAGCCGCTGTCGACGTACTCGAGGAAGTTCTTGGTACTGATCGGTGCTTTTTCGGCATTCAGCTCGATTTCGACCTGGCCGAAGCTGGTGTCCAGCATGACGTGCGGGGTCTTGTCGGAGGCCATGACGCTGGTGGCGAAGGCGACCGAGCAAGCGGTGAGCAGGAGTTTTTTCAGCATGGGCTCAAAGATCCTTGAGAGGTGGAAGCGGCTGCGAGGAACTGCAGCAGGGTCTGGTTGAAGACCTCGGGTTGATCGAGGGGGGTAGCGTGCCGGGAATCGTCGACGACGACCAGCCTGGCATGGGGCATCAAGGCGACATAGCGCTCTTTCAGATGTATCGGGGTGTAATCGTGGTCGGCGGCAATCACCAGCGTAGGACAGTGGATCTGCCCGATGCGTTCCTGCACGCCCCAGTCGACGATGGCGTCGAAGCTCTTGAGGTAGGCGCGCTTGTCGTTGCGCGCCCAGCGCTGGGCCATCTTCTGCCGCAGGTCGGCCTGCTGGGGTTTGGGGAACAGGCGTTCGGCCAGGCCCTTGCCGACGGTTTCCACGCTGAGGATGCGCGCCAGGCCCCAGCGCTTGAGCCACCAGACCCAGTCACTGCGGGTGCGGCGCTTGACCTCGGGGGCGCTGTTGACGATGCACAGGCTGCGCAGCCACTGCGGGTGGTCGACCGCGAACTGGAAGCCGACCATGCCACCCATGGACAGGCCGACCAGGTGCACCGGGCCGGTGTGCAAGTGCTCGAGCAGGGCCAGCAGGTCGGCGCTGAAGGTGGCGATCTGGTAACCGTCGCGGGGTTTGTCGGAGCGGCCGTGGCCACGGATGTCCATGAGGATCACCCGGTAGTGGCGGCTAAGCGCCGGCACCTGCAGCTCCCAGTCCTGGCAGCTGGAGCCCAGGCCGTGCAGCAACACCAGGGGTTCGCCCTGGCCATATTCCTCATAATGCAGTGCGCATCCTTCGTGTTCGAAATAGGCCATGGGCGCGGTCCTCTCAGGCTTGCGGGGGGGCTGCGAAGGGCACGTCCAGTGGCGCAGTGTCGAAGTTGCGCAGCAGGTCGATGAGAATCTGCGTGGCCGGGCCCAAGGTCTTCTCTTTGCTCGAATAAAGGTAGAACAGTGGGTGGCGGCTGCCACCCTGATCCAGCGGCAATGGCTTGAGCACACCTTCACGCAGCTCGCGCTCGATCATGTGCCGGGGTAGCCAGGCAAAGCCCAGGCCGCTGCTGACGAAGGTGGCGGCGGTACCCAGGCTGCCGACGGTCCAGCGCTGCTCGGCACCCAGCCAGCCGACGTCGCGCGGCTGGGCGCGGCCGGAGTCGCGGATCACCACCTGCAGCTGGCTTTCCAGGTCCTGGAAGGTCAGCTCGCGGCCCAGGCGGTGCAGGCTGTGTTCGGGGTGGGCGACGGCGACGAACTCCACCGCGCTCAGCTCGGCGCCCAGGTAGCCGCCGATGCTGTAGCTGCTGATGGCCAGGTCGGCGATGCCTTCGTGCATCACCTCTTCGACGCCAGACAACACTTCTTCACGCAGGCGCACCCGGCAGCCACGGCTTTGCGGCATGAACGCTGCCAGGGCGCGCACCAGGCGGGCACTGGGGTAGGCGGCGTCGACCACCAGGCGTACTTCGGCTTCCCAGCCCTGTTCCATGTGGTGGGCGAGGTCTTCAAGCTGGCTGGCCTGCTTGACCAGGTGGCGCGAGCGGCGCAGCAGCACATTGCCGGCTTCGGTGAGCACCGCCTTGCGGCCGTCGATGCGCAGCAGTGGCACGCCCAGTTGCTCCTGCATGCGGGCCACGGTGTAGCTGACCGATGACTGTGAGCGGTGCAGTGCCTCGGCAGCCTGGGCAAACCCGCCGTGGTCGACCACTGCTTGCAGGGTTCGCCACTGGTCAAGGGTTACGCGCGGCGCTTTCATGTTTCGCTCCTGTTGTCCTAAGCTGCGCTCTTCCAAGGAGAGAGCGGCCCATGAAGAAATGTTGTGCGGCAATACTGATGTGCCTGCCCCTCGCGGCCATGGCTTACCCCATCGATGTGGAGAAGGAACTGTCCGGGGTCAAGCTTGACTACACCGCCTATGACACGGCCTACGACATTGGCGCCATTACCCTCAACAACTATGGGCAAGTGCCGGCGGCGTGCAAGGTGACTTTCCGCAATGGGCCAGAGGCGCCACGGGTGCGCAGGGTCAATGTGCCAGCAGGTAAAAGCGTGGATGTCACCGCCAAATTCAACCGGCAGATCATCAAACTGCGGATCGCCTTGAACTGTAGTGCCGAATAAACCGATTAATCGATAGATTGAACCCACTTTTTACGCTTTTTTATCGATAGGTCAACCCTTAATCTTCCCTCCATCGAATCGCAACCCTTTTTGCCGATGGAGGCACCCCATGTCCCGCGTACTGATCATCGAAAGCAGCGCCCGCCAGCAGGATTCCGTTTCCCGTCAGCTGACCAAAGACTTCATCCAGCAATGGCAGGCTGCCCACCCGGCCGATCAGATCACTGTGCGCGACCTGGCGGTAAGCCCGGTGCCACACCTGGATGCCAACCTGCTGGGTGGCTGGATGAAGCCTGAAGAACAGCGCAGCGCCGCCGAACTTGAGGCCCTGGCCCGTTCCAACGAACTGACTGATGAATTGCTGGCTGCCGACGTGCTGGTGATGGCGGCACCGATGTACAACTTCACCATTCCGAGCACCCTGAAAGCCTGGCTGGACCACGTGTTGCGCGCCGGTATCACCTTCAAGTACACCCCCACCGGGCCACAGGGCCTGCTGACCGGCAAGCGCGCCATCGTCCTGACTGCCCGTGGCGGTATCCATGCCGGCGCCACCAGCGACCACCAGGAACCCTACCTGCGCCAGGTGATGGCCTTCATCGGTATTCACGATGTCGACTTCATCCATGCCGAAGGCCTGAACATGAGTGGCGAGTTCCACGAGAAAGGCGTCAACCAGGCCAAGGCCAAGCTGGCGGCGGTGGCCTGAGGCTTGACGAATTCCCAACCCTGACACCTGTTTTTGCTCCTTTGGGTGTACCTGCCCGGTCCTTTTGGCCGGGCTTTTTTATGCCTGGGATTTTGTGGGGGCCTGTGCCGGCCTTTTCGCGGGTAAATCGGATCGCCGCACCGCCGCTCCCACAGAGATAGCACCGCAGCTGAGACCTGTGATGTACCTGTGGGAGCGGCGGTGCGGCGATCCGATTCACCCGCGAAGAGGCCAGTGCAGCCCCTACATTCCTCATGGTTGAACTCATTCACCGCAACCCGCTAAGGTCGCGCCCTTGATCCACGAGAGGCAACCATGGGCTACCTGATAATCGTCGCGCTGATCCAGGCGCTTTCCTTCAGCCTGATCGGCGAGTACCTGGCCGGGCACGTCGACAGCTACTTCGCGGTACTCGCGCGGGTACTGCTGGCCGGCCTGGTGTTCCTGCCACTGACCCGCTGGCGCCAGGTCGAGCCGCGCTTCATGCGCTCGATGCTGCTGATTGGCGCGCTGCAGTACGGCATCACCTACGTCTGCCTGTACCTGAGCTTTCGCGTGCTCACCGTGCCGGAGGTGCTGCTGTTCACCATCCTCACGCCGTTGCACGTCACCCTGATCGAAGACACCATGAACCGGCGCTTCAACCCGTGGGCGCTGCTGGCCGCGCTGGTGGCCGTGGCCGGCGCCGCGGTGATCCGTTTCGACAGCATCAGTGGCGAGTTCTTCATCGGCTTCCTGTTGCTGCAACTGGCCAACTTCACCTACGCCGCCGGCCAAGTGCTGTACCGCCACCTGGTCGCACGCAACCCCAGCGACCTGCCGCACTACGCCCGTTTTGGCTACTTCTACCTTGGCGCCTTGTTGGTGGTGCTGCCGGCCTTCCTGCTGTTTGGCAATGCCCAGCACCTGCCGAGTACCGATGTGCAATGGCTGGTGCTGCTGTTCCTCGGCCTGTGCCCGACGGCGCTGGGCCTGTACTGGTGGAACAAGGGCGCATGCCTGGTTTCCGGTGGCACACTGGCGGTGATGAACAACCTGCATGTGCCGGTGGGGCTGCTGCTGAACCTGCTGATCTGGAACCAGCACGAGCCACTGGGGCGGCTGTTCATCGGGGGGGCGATCATCCTTGCCTCGGTATGGCTGAGCCGCCTGGGTGGTCGCGCGCAGGCGCCGTTGGCTGGCAAGGCCTGAAATGCACACCATCTTTGTCATCGTGGCGCCGATCTTCGCCCTGATCCTGGTCGGCTACCTGTGCCGCAAGACCAACAAGCTGGGCGACAAGGCCGCTGCCGAGATCAACAAGATGGTGGTCTGGCTGTGCTTGCCGGCGTTGCTGTTCAAGGTCACCGCCACGGCCACCTGGAGCGAAATCTGGCACCCCGGCTTCATCGTCGCCTTTGGCGCAGGCGCCCTGGCCATGTTCGTGGTCACGCTGCTGTGGCGCCTGTACAGCGGCCACGGCCTGGTCGCCGCGAGCATCGACGGGCTCAGTGCGGGGTACGCCAACACCGGCTATATCGGCATTCCGCTTTGTCTGTTGCTGTTCGGCCAGGCGGGGTTGCAGCCGGCGTTGATCTCGTCGTTGCTCGTGGTGTGCCTGGTGTTTGCCATATCGCTGACGCTGATTGAGGTCGGGCTACAGGCGGAGCGGCACATTGGTCGTGCCATCTTGCTGGTGAGCAAGGCTCTGGCGAAGAACCCATTGGTGATTTCGCCACTGGCAGGCGCTGCCTGGGCGGTATCTGGCTTGGGTTTGGCGGAACCGGTCATGCACTTTCTCGACCTGCTGGCGCTAGCGACCACGCCTTGTGCGTTGATATCGCTGGGCGCATTCTTGGCTGAAAAACGTACAGGGTCGCAGGCCAGTCCGTGGCCGTTGGTGGCCTTGAAGTTGGTAGGGCAGCCAGCGCTGACCTGGGTGCTGGCGTTCAAGGTGTTCACCCTGCCGACCATGTGGGCGGCGTCGGCGGTGCTGTTGGCGGCACTGCCGACCGGCACCGGGCCTTTCATGCTGGCGGAGTACTACAACCGCGAGGCTGGGCTGATTTCGCGGACCATCCTGTTGTCGACCGTGGCTTCGCTGGTGACCTTGACCGGCTTGTTGTACCTGCTGGGGTATGCGGGGTAGTGGCCGTTGGAGTATGAGAGAGCGGCGCAGGCTGTGATAATGGGCGCAATCACAAGGGCCATGTCATGCTGACCATCTCCAATACTGTGCATCTACCGGATGCCGACATCGAACTGACTTACATCCGCGCGCAAGGCGCGGGTGGGCAGAACGTCAACAAGGTGTCCAGCGCTGTGCATCTGCGCTTCGACATCCCGGCCTCGTCGCTGCCCGAGTTTTACAAAGAGCGGCTGCTGGCGCAGCGTGACAGTCGCATCACCGGCGACGGCGTGCTGATCATCAAGGCCCAGCAATACCGCACCCAGGAGCAGAACCGCGCTGACGCGCTGGCACGTCTTGCCGAGTTGATCATCGCTGCCGGCAAGACCGAGAAGAAACGCCGCCCCACCAAGCCCACCCTCGGCTCGAAGACCCGCCGCCTTGAAGGCAAAGCCAGGCGCAGCACGGTCAAGGCGGGGCGGGGCAAGGTGGACTTCTAATACTGGCAGCTCCCTACAATACTACGCAGGCCTCGAATTTTGCGCGGAACCCTGTGGGAGCGGCCTTGTGTCGCGATGGGCTGCACAGCAGCCCCGGCAATCTCAAGCCTCGCTCATCTCTTCCAGCCGACGCGGCACAGGCTCTTGCGCCACACGCCCGCTCAACCCCACCCGCATGTCATTGCCACTCGGCTGCTGATACAGGCTCAAGCCAAACTCCGGCAACACCGCCAGCAGGTAATCGAAGATATCCCCCTGAATCCGCTCGTACTCCGCCCACACCGTGGTAGTGGTGAAGCAGTAGATCTCCAGCGGCACGCCCTCGGCGGTGGTCTGCATCTGCCGCACCATGCAGGTCATGTTCGGGTGCACGTTGGGGTGGTTCTTCAAGTAGGCCAGGGCAAACGCGCGGAAGGTGCCGATGTTGGTCAGCTTGCGCCGGTTGGCCGACAGCTCCGCCACCGGGCCCAGCGCTTCGTTCCAGCTTTGCAGTTCCTGGCGCTTGCCGGCCAGGTAATCGCCCAGCAGGCTCACCTGGCTCAGGCGCTGTTCCTCTTCGCGGGTGAGGAAGCGCACTCCGGCAGCATCAATGAACAGGCTGCGCTTGATCCGTCGGCCACCGGACTGCTGCATGCCGCGGTAGTTGCGGAACGACTCGCTCATCAGGCGCCAGGTCGGGATCGAGACAATGGTCTTGTCGAAGTTCTGTACCTTCACCGTGTGCAGGGTGATGTCCACCACATCGCCATCGGCGCCTACCTGGGGCATTTCGATCCAGTCACCCACGTGCAGCATGTCGTTGCTGGTCAGCTGCACGCTGGCGACGAACGACAGCAGGGTGTCCTTGTATACCAACAGCAGTACCGCCGACATGGCACCCAGGCCGGACAACAGCAACAGCGGCGAGCGGTCGATCAGGGTGGCGACGATGACGATGGCGGCGAAGATCCACAGCATCATCTTGGCCAGCTGCACATAGCCCTTGATCGAGCGGGTCCGGGCGTGTTCGGTGCGGGCATAGATGTCCAGCAGGGCATCCAGCAGGCACGACAGCGCCATGGTCATGAACAGCAGGGTAAAGGCCAGGGCGACATTGCCGAGGAAGTGCTGGGCGGTGTCGGACAACTCCGGCACCAGCTTGAGGCCAAATTGCAGCACCAGTGACGGTGTGGTTTGCGCCAGGCGGTGGAACACCTTGTTGTGGCGCAGGTCATCCAGCCACTTCAGCGCTGGCTGGCGGGCCAGCAGGCGCGCGCCGTGCAGCATCAGGAAGCGCGCCAAGCGGCCGACTACCAGGGAAATCAGCAGCAGCACCGCCAGGCCGATGGCCGCGTGCAGCATGGGATGTTGGTCGAGGGTGCCCCACAGGTCGAGGGAGTCACGCCAGATTCGTTGGATATCCATGAGCTTGGGTACAGTCATTTTGCGAAACGAAGCGCCATTAGAGCGCGGATAGCGACGAAGTTGCCAAAAGAAATTCGGCTAAGGCGGCAGAAAACGTTACCCTATGCAACTGAATTTCCCGCACTTGCCTGAGGTTACCTCCGTGTTCTCCCAATTCCCCCTGCATGAACGCCTGCTTAAAGCCGTGGCCGAGCTTAAATTTGTCGAGCCAACCCCGGTGCAGGCCGCGGCCATTCCCCTGGCCCTGCAAGGGCGAGACCTGCGTGTGACCGCGCAGACCGGCAGTGGCAAGACTGCAGCCTTCGTGCTGCCGCTGCTCAACCGACTGGTCGACCTGAAAGGCGGGCGTGTCGAAATCCGCTCGCTGATCCTGCTGCCGACCCGCGAGCTGGCCCAGCAGACCCTCAAGCAAGTGCAGCTGTTCTCGCAGTTCACCTATATCAAGGCGGGCCTGGTTACCGGCGGTGAAGACTTCAAGGAGCAGGCCGCCATGCTGCGCAAGGTACCGGACGTGCTGATCGGCACCCCGGGCCGCCTGCTGGAGCAACTGAATGCCGGCAACCTCGACCTGTCCCACGTGCAGGTGCTGATTCTCGACGAAGCCGACCGCATGCTGGACATGGGCTTTGCCGAAGACATGGAGCGCCTGTGCAAGGAGTGCGAGAACCGCGAGCAGACCCTGCTGTTCTCCGCCACCACCGGTGGTGCGGCCCTGCGCGATATCATCGGCAAGGTGCTGAAAGACCCTGAGCACCTGATGCTCAACAGCGTCTCGCAACTGGCCGAAGGCACCCGCCAGCAAATCATCATGGCTGACCACGATCAGCACAAAGAGCAGATCGTGCAGTGGTTGCTGGCCAACGAAACCTTCGACAAGGCGATCATCTTCACCAACACCCGCGCCCTGGCCGACCGTATTTACGGTCACCTGGTGGCCAAGGAAGTGAAAGCCTTCGTGTTGCACGGCGAGAAGGACCAGAAGGACCGCAAGCTGGCCATCGAGCGCTTCAAGCAAGGCAGCTCCAAGGTATTGGTTGCCACCGACGTGGCCGCCCGTGGCCTGGACATCGACGGCCTCGACCTGGTGATCAACTTCGACATGCCACGCAGCGGTGACGAGTACGTACACCGCGTGGGCCGTACCGGCCGCGCTGGCGGCGAAGGCCTGGCGATTTCGTTGATTACCCACAACGACTGGAACCTGATGTCGAGCATCGAGCGCTACCTCAAGCAGCAGTTCGAGCGCCGGGTGATCAAGGAAGTGAAGGGGACCTACAGCGGTCCGAAGAAGGTCAAGGCCTCGGGCAAGGCGGCTGGCAGCAAGAAGAAAAAGGTCGAGAAGAAGTCCGGCGACAAGAAAGCCGCCGCCAAGCGCAAGCCTACCGCCAAGCCGAAGGCCAACGCGCCACTGGCCAGCGCCGACGGCCTGGCGCCGCTGAAGAAGCGCAAGCCTGCTGCTGAGTAATCAGCCTCTAGCAGGCTGACGCATTCCCTGTAGGAGCGGCCTTGCGTAGCGAAAGGGCTGCGCAGCAGCCCCACGATTTCGGCGCAAATGTACAAATTGCTGGGGCCGCTTTGCGGCCTTTTCGCGACACAAGGCCGCTCCTACAGGGTCGGTGCCTGCAGGAAACACCTCACTCAGCCTTCTTCTCTGCCTGCTTCAACTCCGTGATCCGCTGGTCAATCAGCTGGCACTTGTCGGGCAAGTCCTTGCTCGCCGTCCCCAGGTCCATTCCCTGAAGTTCGTCATTCATCTCCTTGGCTTTTTGCGGGTTCTGCTCGGTCAACTGAGTAACCAGCCCGGCCAGCTCTTCACGTTTCTGCGTTGCTTCTTCCGGTGTGCAGGCCCAGGCGGGCAGGGCGCAGCACAAGGCGGTGGCGCAGGCAATCGGTAGCAGCGGTTTCATCCTTTCTACCTCCGGCGGTGGTGATGCCTGGTGGAGGCACGTGCAGGGCGGTTGGTTCAGTGCCTGCGACCGGTGGCTATACCCCTGGGTATATTTACCGCAGTCGCCCTCGGCTCTAATTTGAATCCACAAACATAACAACCGAGGAACAGACCCATGGATCGATTGAAAGGCAAGGTGGCACTGATTACCGGCGGTGCAGGCGGTTGCGGCCTGGCTGCGTCGGAGCTGTTCGCCGCCGAGGGTGCCAAGGTGGTGATCCTCGACTTGCCGACCAGCCAAGGCGAAGCCGTGGCGGCGCGTATCAATGCCGAGGGCGGCCAGGCGCTGTTCGTCGCCGCCGATGTGTCCCAGGCCGACCAGGTTCACCGCGCGGTCAGTCAGGCCCAGGCGCACTTCGGCCCGGTCACCGTGCTGATGAACCACGCAGGCATCATTGCCGCCGGCCCGTTCCTGGAAACCAGCGAGGCCGACTGGGACCGGTTGATGAGCGTCAACGTGAAAAGCATGTTCCTGGTTACCAAGGCCGTCTTGCCAGGCATGCTCGCTGCCGGCGGCGGCAGCGTGATTTGCACCTCGTCGATTTCGGCAGTGGTCGGCACGCCGATGGAGGTGCTGTATTGCACCACCAAGGGTGCCTGCCACATGTTCGCCCGCGCCCTGGCCGTGGAATACCGCGACCAGAACATCCGCAGCAACGCTATCTGCCCGGGCTTCATCGGCACCGCCCATGGCCGCCGCGAACTCGACCTGCTGCGCGGTTACGGTGTGGACGCCTCTGACGAAGCGATCAAGACCATGCAAGGGCGCCTGTGCGATCCGAGCGAAGTGGCCAACGCTGCGTTGTTCCTGGCCAGTGACGAGTCGAGCTTCGTCAGCGGCTCGCACCTGTTCGTCGACAACGCCTACACCGCCATGTAATGCCCGGCCGGCAGTGCGCTGCTGGCTACCCACAACAAAAACAGCTGCACCCTTCAATTCTGCCCCCAAGCCAATTCCAACAAGATAGAGGCAGCAGATGGAAAACATAGGCACTTACGTCATCTACGTGATCATGGTGTGCGCCGTGATCGGCGCGATTGCATCGATCGTCAATGCGGAATCCGAGCTGGCCAAGGAATTCACCGCCGGCTTGCACAGCATTGGCCCGATCTTCATCCCGGTAGCCGGGATCATGGCCGCCATCCCGTTCATTTCCAGCTTCATCAGCCACGTCATCGGCCCGTTGTTCCTGGCCATGGGCGCCGACGCCGGCATCGCCGGGCCGATCTTCATCGCTTCGGATCTCGGTGGTTATCAACTGGCCCAGGCGCTGTCGCACAGCCCCGAAGGCTGGATCCTTGGTCTGATCACCGGCTTCCAGTGCGGCTCGACGGTAATCTTCGTAATCCCGGTGGGCCTGGCCATGCTCAACAAGGCTGACCACAAGTACATGGCCCTGGGCATCATGGCGGGTTTGCTGAGCATTCCGATCAGTATCGTGTTCATCGCCATGGGCATGCAGGCCATGGGGCTGGGCGTGCGCCCGGACATCGCCACGGCAGGCGCCGCAACCCAGGCCTTGCACTTCACCTTGCCAACCCTACTGCGCAACCTGTCGCCGCTGATCCTGTTCTGCGCGGCGTTGGCAGCGGCACTGCGTTACTTCCCCAACCTGATGGTCAGCCTGTTCCTCAAGCTCGGCCAGCTGATGTATGCGGCGGTGACCCTGGTGCTGGTGGCCTCGATCGTCGAGTACTTCACCGGTGCGTTCACTTCGCTGTTCGGTGGCTGGGGCTTTGCGCCGATCATCGCCGACAAGGCCGACCAGTTCCGCGCTCTGGAGATCGCCGGATATGTGGGCATCATGCTCTGCGGTGCATTCCCGATGGTCTACCTGATCAAGCGATTCCTGTCGCGGCCGATCGAGAAAGTGGCCTCGAAGCTGGGCCTGTCACCGGTGGGTGCCGCCGGCATCCTCGCCGCCTCGGCCAACATCCTGGCGATGTTCCGCCTGGTGGCCGACATGCCGCCGAAGGACAAGGTGCTGGTTATCGCTTTCGCTGTCTGTGCGGCCTTTACCTTCGGTGACCACCTGGCCTACTCGGCCAACTTCCAGCCGACGCTGATCGGGCCGCTGATCATCGGCAAGCTCGCCGGTGGCCTGCTGGGCATGGGGCTGGCTTATTGGCTGGCGGTGCCCAAGGCGCTGGAACTGAGCCGCCAGGAAGAAGCGAGCGAAGTGCTTCCAGCCAGCCCAGCGTTGCACTGACAGGGTCAGTCATCGTTCAATGCCGCTCGGGCTTTCATAGCCGGGCGGCATTCGCGTGTTCCTCCCATTCCGCACAGGCCACTGCAATGAACAGCGACAACGCCGACCGCCTGGGCGCGGTCATCCGGAGCATCGGTAGCGACGCCCTGGGCTCGGCCCTCGACGCCGCGCTCAAGGGCGTGATCGATTTCGACATGAGCTGCGCCTACCTGTTTCGCTTCAACCAGCCGGCGCTGCTGATTCATGACGGCTACAACCAGCGGGTCGCCGAACGTACGCTGAAAGCCTACCTGCGCGGCGGTTATCTGCTCGACCCGTTCTACGTCGCCTGTACCAATAACCACCCGGCTGGCGTGTGGCGCATGCGCGAACTGGCCCCGGACAGCTTCTTCGCCTCGGGCTTTTCCATCTCTCATGACATCCACCCCTGCGTCTCGTCGCATCACGGCAGCCTGATCGAGGAGATCGGTTTCATCGTGCCGGTAAGGCCACGAACTGCCTTGGTGTATTCGTTGATGCGGGGCCTGGATAAAGGCGCATTCGAGGCCGAGGAAGCGCAGCGGCTGGCAGCGCTGACGCCAGTCATCGATGCCATTTTCAGCCAGCACCTGCACCTGGCACATGCCGATGACCTGGCCGACCCGCAGGAGTCGGATAGCCAACTGGAAGATGCCTTCGTCGATATCCTCCAGGGCCAGCTGACCGAAACCCAGCGGCATGTGGCCAAGCTGATCCTGCAAGGGCACAGCAGCCAGTCAATCTCCCGCGAGCTGGGGATCTCCGAAGGGACGGTGAAGGTGCACCGGCACAATATCTGGCAACGGCTGGGTATCGCCGGTAATGCGGAGCTGTTTCGGTTGTTTATCAACTATCTGGTCAAGCAGTAACCTGAGCCGTGCCAGCCGACTGGGCATGCTGCTTCTGTTCCGGCTTGTAGGCCTTTTCCCAAAGCCTTCTGATGCTATTGAAGGACGAGCGATCGCCCTCTAGCCTTGGCCTGAATCAGGAGGTATCGTATGTACAGATGTAAATACGGAGCGCCCCATGTTCTTTGAGTGGGACGATACGAAGAACGAGATCAACATCCGCAAGCACGGCATCGATTTCAGTGATGTTCCGGACATGTTCAATCACCCGATGCTGATACGCCGCGATGACAATCCACATCATGACGAAGAGCGCTGGGTGAGCCTGGGCTGGCTAAAGTGCCTGATAGGCGTGGTCGTATACACAGAGAGGCAGGGTAACGTCATTCGGATCATCTCTGCGCGTAAAGCCACCAGACGGGAGGCCAAACATTATGACCAAAGCATCGAAAACTGACTGGGGCCGCTTGTCTCGGCAGGACGATGAAGCTATCGATACGTCGGATATCCCCGAACTGGATGACAATTTTTTCAGTCAGGCCGAGCTGCGGGTTCCAGCGAAGCAGACGGTGACCATTCGCCTGGATTCCGATGTCCTCGCGTGGTTCAAAGAGCAGGGCAGCGGCTACCAGACCCGGATTAACCAGTTGCTGCGCCAGTATATGCACGCACAGCAACGCCAGCGCTGATATCGTTCGGAACACTCGGTACCCCCGACCGGTCCCAACCTGTGTACCCCTTCCGTCCACAGCTGGAGCCAAATCACTATGAGCATCACCTACGACTGGGACCTGATCGAACGTTTGCTGCACGAGGTGCAGAATGGCGGCGGTCACAGCTTCACGCCACGCCCCTATGCCGAGCAGCACGCTGCAGCACTGGCCGCCAAGGGTGAGCCGGTGGGTGACCTGGACCACTTGAAAACCCGTGCCTGCGAGTATGAAAAGCTGTTGTTCGAGCGCGGCTTTATCGAAAGCCGGCCTGAAGAGGACGGCGGCAACGGCGAGAACTTCGTGTTGACCGAGCGCGGTTCGCGGCTGATGAGCCTGATCGACAGCAGCATCCCTGGCTTCGAGCACCCGCGCCAGGTGCTGGACGAGCAGGAGGATGCGCTGGACGAAACCACCTTCGAACAGGTGTCGGCGAAAGCGCAGATCGCTTGAGGTCGTTTTGAGGCTGGCAAGGGTGGCCATGGAAACCCGATAATCGGTAGTTCCTGAATGCTGCCGAGCGCTAGCCCATGACCACGATCACCCCAGAGGCCCGCCCATGAGCGCGGTCCGCAAGAACCCTGATGCCTTTGCCTTCCAGGTGATGCTGGGGCTGTGCCTGATCTGGGGCTGCCAGCAGGTGCTGATCAAGACTGCCGCCGTCGATATCGCCCCGGTGATGCAGGCGGCTCTGCGCAATGGCATCGCCGCCGTGCTAGTGGGCTTGATGCTGTGCTGGCGCGGTGGCTGGGAGCAGGTCGGCAACACCTGGCGCGCCGGGCTGGTGGCGGGCGGGCTGTTCGGCATCGAGTTCTTGTTCATTGCCGAGGGCCTGAAGTTGACCTCGGCGGCGCATATGTCGGTGTTTCTCTATACGGCGCCAGTATTCACCGCATTGGGGCTGCATTTCCGGTTACCCAGTGAACGCTTGCGGCTGCTGCAATGGCTGGGGATTCTGCTGGCTTTCGGCGGTATTGCCATGGCCTTTGCCGGTGGCATGTCATTCGAACACATGGATGGCCGCACCCTGTTGGGCGATGCCTTTGGCGTGATCGCCGGGCTGGCCTGGGGCGCGACCACGGTAGTGGTGCGCTGCTCGCGGCTGTCGGAAGCGCCAGCGACCTTGACCCTGTTCTATCAGCTGGCGGTCGGTTTTGCCGGGCTGCTGTTGATTGCCCTGCTCAGCGGGCAGATCGGTGCGGTATCGCTGACGCCGCTGGCGATGGGCAGCGTGCTGTTTCAGGGGATTGTGGTGTCGTTTGTCAGTTACCTGACCTGGTTCTGGTTGCTGCGCAAGTATCTGGCCTCGAACCTGGCGGTGTTTTCCTTTATCACCCCGCTGTTCGGGGTGACCTTTGGCGTGTTGCTGCTGGATGAGCCACTGAGCGTGAACTTCGTGGTTGGGGCGTTGATGGTGTTGCTGGGGGTGATCCTGGTGAGTGCCGAGCCCTGGGTGAAGAAGCAACTGCGCAAGTTTGTGGGGTAATGTTTAGCCTGTGCCGGCCTCTTCGCGGGTAAACCCGCTCCTACAACGGGGGCGCAGACCTCGAAATCTGCGCTGCCCGTTGTAGGAGCGGGTTCACCCGCGAAGAGGCCAGAACAGACAATCGAGATTCAGGATGTAACCCTGGCCTGACAGGCACCAACCTGCTGTGACCCACTGGCAATCAGCACCAGCCCCCCAGCCACCCCCAAACCACCCGCCGCCAGCATCAGCGCCGGTTGCAGACCGCCGCTGTAATGGCTGCTGACCGCCGCCAGCAACGGCCCGCTCAACTGCCCCAAGGCAAAGCACGCGGTCAGCAGCCCGGCATTGCGCTGCGTGGCATGTGGCGCCAGCTCTCGCGAGCGCTGCATCACCAGTTGCATACAGGCCAGGAATGGCCCGCCGCACAGCACCACGCCCAATGCCAGCCCGACACCCCCGCCCATCAGGCAGGCCAGCACACCCAGCCCTTGCAGCCACAGGGTAGCGGTCAGCCAGGTCGAAGTGCGGCCGTTGCGGCGTAGGCTCACCAGCAGCACCCCCAGCGCCGCCGCCAAGCCAAACGCCGGCCAGAACAGGTCGGCCAGCCACTGCCCGCGAAACTGCTGGTTGGCCATCTGCGACAGGAAGGTGGCCGGCAGGATATAGCCCACACCGTACAGCGCATACACCAGCCCCAGGCGGCCAATGCCGACACTGCGGGTAGGGCCCTGATGCGGTGTAGACGGCGCTGGCGCGGCTTGCAGTGCCTGTGGCAGCCAAGGGCGCACCGCCATCAGCATGACCAGCGCGGCCACAGCATAGATCAGCCACAGTGCAGCCGAGCCCAGCCCCAGCAGGTGCGCCAGCAGTGCCAACAAACCGGTCACGGCAATACCTAGCCCAGGCCCGGCGAATACCAAGGCACCCAGGCGCTGGCGATGGTGCGCATTGGCCACCTGCTGGCTGAGGCTGGTGATCATCACCAGCACCCAGGCACTGGCCACACCGGTGCCAAAGCGCAGCAGCAGGTGGCTCCATAACCCGTCTGCGGCCCAAGAGGCCAGGGTCAGCAGCACGCACAGCCACAACCCACCGTGTAGGCGCAGGCGCACCTGGCCTGGCGAGCGGGCGAACATGGCGTCCACCGCGCCCACGAAATAACCCAGGTAATTGGCCGCCGCCACCAGCCCGGCGACCGTCAGGTCGAACTGGCCTTCGGCGATCAGTTGCGGCAGTTGCGGGGTGAGGGCGAAACGGCCAATGCCCATGGCCATCATCAGCGCCACAGCGCTGGCCAGCAATTGGATGAGTGGCGACATGACAAGTCTCCTGCGCGGATGTAAGCGATGTCTGGCAGGTTAAGGCGGTTTCTTTTTCAATAAAATTGAATAATGATGATCAAGTTGTTCTGTTTTGGAGAATGCTGTGGAATTCAGCCAGCTGCGTATCTTCCAGGCCGTGGCCGAGGAGGGTTCTATTACCCGTGCCGCCGAGCGCCTGCATCGGGTGCCGTCAAACCTGTCGACGCGGCTGCGCCAGCTTGAGGAGCAACTGGGCGTGGAATTGTTCCTGCGCGAACGCCAACGCCTGCAACTGTCGCCGGCGGGCAAAGTGCTGCTGGACTACGCCAACCGCATGTCGACCCTGCGTGACGAGGCACTGGCGGCTGTGCGAGGCGGCCAGCCAGCCGGGGACTTCGTGCTGGGGACCATGTACAGCACGGCCGCGACCCACCTGCCGGCGTTGCTGGCGCGTTATCACCAGGCTTACCCGGCAGTAAACCTTCAAGTGCGTGCCGCGCCCAGCGGCGAGCTGCTCGAAGGCCTGCTCAACCACAGCCTGGACGCCGCCCTGGTGGATGGCCCGCTGAACCTCGCCGGGCTGGATGGTGTGCCGCTGTGCGATGAGCAGCTGGTGCTGATCACCAGCCCCGAGCACCCGATAGTGCACAGCGCCAAGGACGTGGTGGGCAAGGCGGTGTTTACCTTCCGCCAGGGCTGTTCGTATCGTATGCGCCTGGAGGCCTGGTATGCCCATGCCCATACGCCGATGGGCCGGGTGATGGAGATCGAGTCGTACCAGAGCATGCTGGCTTGCGTGATCGCCGGCGCGGGCGTGGCGATGATGGCCCGGTCGATGCTCGACAGCCTGCCTGGGCGCGACCGGGTCAGGGTGAACCCGCTGCAGGCGCCGTTCGATCAGGCGGTCACCTGGCTGATGTGGCGCCAGGGCATGCGTGGGGCGAATTTGCAGGCGTGGATCGACCTGCAACAAAGCGAAACGATTAACCAGTCGTCGGAATACGCCGTTACGGCTTGATCCGGGTCAAAATGGCCCTTATCTGTAAGATCAGAGGCATGCGTAGTACAGGACATCGGGCTATGATCTGTATGAAACATCGCAGGATTGATTTGCCGTGAGGCTGACCCGTCAAGGGGGCATTATGAATAAACCACTGTCCAACTGGCTCCACGACCTGGCGGTCGCCTTGGGGCTGATTCCACCACCCTTGCAGCCGGTGCCGATCCCGACTGATGAAGAGCAGCGCAAGCGCCAACCGCGTCGTCGCTGATAAAGAAAAAGGCCGCTGCACCTGGGTGGGTGCAGCGGCCTTTTTGTGTCTGCCAGTTGTGTGTTGCCTGTACCGGCCTTTTCGCGGGTAAACCCGCTCCTACAGGGATACCACAGGTCTTGAAATCTGTGGGTTCCTGTGGGAGCGGGTTCACCCGCGAAGAGGCCGGTACAGGCGGCCGAGATCTATCAGGCCAGCTTCACCGCCGCCACCGATTTACGCGACACCAGGCTCACCACCACAAAGCTCACCAGGCCAATCGCCAGGCTGTAATAGATCGGCGTGTTCGCCTCCAGCCCGTCCTTGAACATGAACAGCAGCGCGGTGGCAAAGCCCAGCGACATGCTGGCGATTGCGCCGGCGGTGGTCGCACGTTTCCAGAAGATCGCCCCGATCAGCGGGATCAGCATGCCGCCAACCAGCAGGTTGTAGGCGAGGGTCAGGGCGTTGATCACATCGTTCACCACCAGCGCGATACCCAGCACCACCAGGCCGGTGAGCAGGGTGAACAGGCGGCTCATGCCCAGGCTCGACTGCTTGCCGCCACGCAGCTTGGGCAGCAGGTCTTCGGTTACGGTGGTCGAGGCAGCCAGCAGGCCGGCGCTGGCGGTGGACATCATCGCCGCCAGGGCCGCTGCCATCAGCAGGCCACGAATGCCATCGGGCAGGGTGGTCTTGATCATCTCGGCAAAGGCATTGTTCGGGTTGGCCAGGTCGGGCATCAGCACGTGTGCCGCCATGCCGATCGCGGCGCAGGCCAGGCCGTACAGCACGCAGTACACACCCGCGGTGGTACCGGCACGCTGGCAAACCTTCTCGTCACGGGCAGTGAACACCCGCTGCCAGATATCCTGGCCAATCAGGATGCCGAAGAAGTAGATCAGGAAGTAGGTGATGATGGTGTCCCAGCCAATGGTGGTCAGCTGGAAGCTGGCCGCCGGCAGCTTGGCCACCAGGGTGTCCCAGCCACCGGCCTTGTACAGGCATACCGGCAGCAGGATGAACATCAGGCCGACGGTCTTGATCACGAACTGGACGATGTCGGTCAGGGTCAGCGACCACATGCCGCCAATGGTCGAGTACAGCACCACCACGCCGCCGCCGAGCATCAGCGAAGCCCAGAACGGCAGGTCCAGCAGTACCTGCAATACGGTGGCCATGGCCAGGGTCGAGGTCACGCCGATCATCAGCGCGTAAGCCAGCATGATCACGGCGCTGGCCTGGCGTGCGGTCGGGTTGTAGCGCTGCTCCAGCACCTGTGTCACGGTGAAGATGCGCAGGCGCAGCAATGGCTTGGCCAGGAACAGGTTGATGGCGATGATGCCCAGGCCCAGCGCTGCGCACAGCCAGAAGCCGGAGATGCCGTGGACGTAGCCCAGGCGCACGGTGCCGACAGTGGAAGCGCCCCCGAGCACGGTGGTGGCCATGGTGCCCATGTACAAGACCGGGCCAAGGTTGCGCCCGGCCACCAGGTAGTCTTCATGGGTTTTCGCGCGCCGCATGCCATACCAGCCAAGCCCGAGCATGCCGGCGGTATAGATCATTACAACAATGATGTCCAAGGCCATTGGGGGTCTCCCGATTATCTTTATTATGGCGAGATCGACCACTCGGGCGGGTTCACGGCGCCCGGCGGTCTTGTCGTGTGTTGGCGGGCCTCTATGGCCCTCCCTCATGGCTCCTGCCGGGGTAAAGCGGTATTAGCGACGCACCACGCCAGGCAGCACGCAGAGCATCTCGAACAGCAGGTTGGCACCGAGCAGCGAGGTGTTGCCGGTGGTGTCGTAAGGCGGGGAGACTTCGACGAGGTCACAGCCGATCAGGTCCAGACCGTGGCAGCCGCGAATGATCTCCATCGCCTGGATGGTGGTCAAGCCGCCGATTTCCGGGGTGCCGGTACCTGGCGCCCAGGCTGGGTCGATGCCGTCGATGTCGAACGACAGGTACACCGGGCCACCGCCGACCTTTTCCCGCACTTCGGCCATCAGCGGCTCAAGCGACTTGTGCCAGCACTCTTCGGCCTGTACCACGCGGAACCCCTGGCGGCGGCTCCAGTTGAAGTCGTCGGCGGTGTAGCCCTGGGCGCGCAGGCCAATCTGCACCACGCGGTCGCAATCGAGCAGGCCTTCTTCCACGGCGCGGCGGAAGGTGGTGCCGTGGGCGATCTTCTCGCCGAACATGTGGTCGTTGACGTCGGCGTGGGCGTCGATATGCACCAGGCCGATCTTGCCATGCTTCTTGTGCAGTGCACGCAGGATTGGCAGGGTGATGGTGTGGTCGCCACCCAGGGTCATCGGGATGACATTGTGCTCGACGATTTCGTCGTAGGCTTCTTCGATGATGCGTACGGCGTCCAGCAGGTTGAAGGTGTTGATCGCCACGTCACCGATGTCGGCCACCGACAGCGAGTCGAACGGGGCGGCACCGGTGGCCATGTTGTACGGGCGGATCATTACCGATTCGGCGCGGATCTGCCGCGGGCCAAAACGGGTACCGGAGCGTAGCGAGGTGCCGATGTCCAGCGGTACGCCGATAAAGGCAGCATCCAGGCCTTGGGCACTTTGCAGGTGGGGCAGACGGAGCATGGTGGCGATGCCGCCGAAACGCGGCATTTCGTTGCCGCCCAGTGGTTGGTGGAGAGTCTTGTCCACGGTGGGCCTCATCAGTCGGTCGATTGTTCTGTTTGTTCGAACCTGTGCCGCCGCGCGCCTTTCAACTGTGCTTTTGCCGGCGGGCAGGGACATTTCGGCCAAGTCTGCTCAAGGTAGTGCCGGGGAAGAATCGCTACCGACAAATACTTAGTTCAGGAATTTCTGAACTAAAGGCCGGCAGAGCGGTTAGACTGCGCGCACATACCGTTGCGGAACCGTTGCACCATGGCCTCGACCTTGCCCGACCTGAAACTGCTGCGTATCTTCGTCAGCGTGGTGCGCCACCAGGGCTTTGCCAACGCCCAGCGCGAGCTGAACCTGTCGACCTCGGCCATCAGCACCTACATGAGCCAGCTCGAAGGCGCCTTGGGTATCGTGCTGTGCCACCGTGGCCGTGGCGGTTTCAGCCTGACCAGCAAGGGTGAACTGTTCCACCAGGAGTCCTTGCGCCTGCTGGCCGAGCTGGACGGTTTCGAGCAGTATGCCGCCGCCCTCAAGGGCGAGTTGCGTGGCACCCTCAACCTTGGGGTGATCGACTCCACGGTCGGTGACCGAGCCTTGCCGTTGGCCGAGGCCATCGGCGCCTACAGCCAGGAGCACCCGGCGGTGCACCTGCACCTGTCGGTGTCCAGCCCTTACGAGTTGCAACTGGGCGTGCAGGACAACCGCCTGGACTTGGCCATTGGTGCGTTTTCCTCGCGCATGAGCGGCCTGCTGTACCAGCCGTTGTACCGTGAGCAGCACTGGCTGTACTGCAGCAGCCGCCACCCGCTGTATACCGAGCGGCGCATCCCCGAACAGGTGGTGACCCAGCAGCGCATGGTCGGGCGCGGCTACTGGAGCCAGGCCGAACTGGCCCGGCATGGCTTCAAGCACAGCGCGGCAACGGTAGAGAGCATGGAAGCGCAGCTGATCCTGATCCTCTCAGGGGCCTACATCGGCTACCTGCCCGAACACTATGCCCAGGCGTGGGTCGACAAGGGCGATTTGCGCGTGCTTTCGCCATCGACCTTCGGTTACCAGGCGCCGTTCTCGCTGATCATTCGCCGTGGGCGCAGCCGCGAGCCGCTGATCCAGACCTTCCGCGACTTGCTGAAAAGCCAGCTCAACGTGGGCTGATACCCGCCATGCCCGTGCATTCCGTCGGGATGCACTCAATTCCCGCAGGGCCCGACCGCTAACCTGTTAGCGCTCTGCTACACATCAACTTGCCCTGATGATTTCCCCTTTTATCCTGCAAGGATCGCCCAAGATGCGCATGAATTTGCCCGTCACTGAGCACGAAAGAACCTTCTCCAGCGACCAACGGTTGATTTCCACCACGGACCTCAACAGCCGTATCACCTATTGCAATGACGCCTTCGTGGCGATCAGCGGGTTCACCTACGACGAGCTGCTCGGCCAACCGCATAACCTGGTGCGCCACCCGGACATGCCGCCTGCGGTGTTTGGTCATATGTGGGAAACCATCAAGCAGGGCAAGCCGTGGATGGGCGTGGTCAAGAACCGTTCGAAGAACGGGGATTACTACTGGGTCAGTGCCTATGTCACGGCCATCTACGAGCAGGGCCGCATCAGTGGCTACGAGTCGGTGCGTTCGGTGCCTTCGCGCGAGCAGATCCGCCGTGCCGAGGCGTTGTACGCACGCTTGCGCGATGGTCGCGCGCCGGTGTCGTGGGCAGCTCGCCTGGGGCATGGGCTGGGCCACGGCTGGCCGCTGATCGGCGCCGGCCTGCTGTCGGCAGCGGCTTACCTTTGGTTGCCGCCCTTCGCAGCCCTCGGGGTGCTGATGGCCAGCTTGCTGCTGGCCTGGTACCTGGTCGAGCACCGGCAGAACCAGGCCATTCGCCGCACCCTCGCCGAGCACCCCAAGGCGTTTACCAGCCCGCTGGTGGCGCTGACCTACAGCGGCAACCTGGGGCTGCAGGGCCAGCTGGATCTTGCCATCCTCAGTGAAGAAGCGTCTGCAAACGGCCCTGACTCGTCTGGTGGACGCCGGGGTTGGGGTTAAGTCGCGGGCCACGCAATCGTCCGACTTGTCCGATGCCCAGGCGCAGATGCTCGACCGCCAGCGCAGCGAGACCGACCAGTCGGCCACGGCCATTGCGCAGATGGCGGCGACCATCCAGCAGGTTACCCACAATGTGCAGAGCACGGCGCATGCAGCGGGCGATGCTGATCAGCTGGCACAGCAGGGCAGTGAGCTGGCGCTGCAGAGCCTGAAAGCGATGGGCAGCATGAGCGATGCGGTCAATGACATTGGCCAGGCGGTCAATGCCCTGGCCGAGCAGACCCAGTCGATAGGCAGCGTGGTTGATGTGATTACCTCGATTGCCGAGCAAACCAACCTGCTGGCGCTCAACGCTGCGATTGAGGCGGCGCGCGCCGGTGAGCAGGGGCGCGGGTTTGCTGTGGTGGCTGATGAAGTGCGTTCCCTGGCCCGGCGTACCCGAGCCTCGACCGAAGAGATCCACCAGATCATCGCTACATTGCGCGCAGGGGCCGAGCGGGCAGTGAGCACCGCCAACCGTGGTGAACAGATCTCGCGGGACAGCGTGCACAGTGTCGAGGCGGTGCAGGCGGCGTTGACCGGGATTGCCCAGGCGGTCAGTCGCATCACCGGCATGAGCCAACAGATGGCGACGGCGTCGGAGCAGCAGAGCCATGTGGCCGAAGACATCAACCAGCAGATCGTGCGGATTGCCCAGCTGTGCGACCAGAGTGCCGGGCAGGCCAGGCAGGGTGCGGAAATCAGCCAGGACCTGGAGCGCATGGCGGAGTACCTGCATAGCTTGGCGGAGCGGTTTAACCGTTGAGGCCGCTGGGGCCGCTTTGCGGCCCCAGGTTCTGTGGCAAAATTGTCCTCGCCAAGGAGACCCCCATGCCCAGACCACGCTGCGAGCGCTGCCAGCGCCCGCTCGACCATTGCCTCTGCCCACTGATCCCCGCACTCGACAGCCGCACCCGCGTCATCCTGCTGCAGCACCCCAGTGAAACCGCCCACGCGCTGAACACCGCGCGCCTGGCTGCCCTTGGGCTGAACAATGCAGAGCTGCGGATAGGTGAGGTGTTTGCTGACCTGGAGCAGTTACTCGCTACACCCGGCTACCGGCCGGTGTTGTTGTTCCCCGGCGATGAAGCCCAGGTGCTGACCGCCTATGGCGAGGCGAGCGACAAACCGTTGCTGTTGATCGTGCCCGACGGCACTTGGCGCAAAGCGCGCAAGCTGCTGTACCTGAACCCGCTGCTAGAGGCGTTGCCGCGGGTGACGCTGGGGCAGGTGGCTGCTTCGCGCTATCGCTTGCGCAAGGCACCGGAGGCAGGGGCGTTGTCGACCATCGAGGCGGTGGTGGGGGCGTTGAATGCGCTGGAGCAACCGGCCTGCTTCGATGCATTGTTGGCACCGTTCGAGGCGTTGATCGAAGGGCAGATCAAGGCCATGGGCGAGGAGACGTTCCAGCGTAACCATGGCACCGAGTGAGGGCAGGGGGCTGCTTCGCAGCCCTATCGCGACACAAGGCCGCTCCTACAGATGATCGCACCAGCCATTGGCATACTCGATCTCCTGTAGGAGCGGCCTTGTGTCGCGATGGGCCGCAAAGCGGCCCCGGCAATCTCAAGTCCGATCAACGCATTTCAGGCAACCGCGCCTCGGTCCGTACCTCGGTAGTCGCCAGCGCCTCTGGCGGCAGCGAAATACGCTGCTTGGTCAGCAACTCACCCATGGTCGCCAGCACGCGGTACCGCGAGAACTCCTCGGTATAACGCACTTCGGTGTAGCGACGGTCGGCGTTGTACAGCTCGTTCTCACTGTCGAGCACGTCCAGCAAGGTACGCTGGCCCAGGCCAAACTGGTCCTGGTAAGCGGCACGCACGCGCTTGGTGGTTTCGGCGTATTCACGCGCGGTTGGCAGCTGCTTGCTGGCGTTGTTCATGGCGTTCCACGCCAGGCTCAGGTTTTCGGTCAGCTCGCGCAAGGCGTTGTTGCGGATGTCCAGGGCCTGGTTGATCTTGTGTGCGTCGGACTGCAGGCGAGCCTTGTCGCTGCCGCCGCGGAACAGGTTGTAGTTCATCTCCACGCCGGCTTGCCAGTCGTTGTTGTTGTGGCCTTTCTCGCCGCCGGTGTTGTTGTTGGCACCGGTCGCCAGGATGGCGTCGAAGCGCGGGTAGAAGGTCGACTTGCCAACTTCGTATTGCTGCTCGGCAGCATTCACGTCAGCTTGGGCCGACTTGATGTACGGGTTGTTCTGGCGCATGCCGTCGCGGGCTTTGTCGAGGGTGCCAGGCACTTCGCCCTTGATCGATTGTGGGCTTTCCAGCTCGTCCGGCATACGGCCAATGACGCTGAAGAAATTGGCCTCGGCATCGGCCAGGTCGACTTCGGCAGTGTCCAGGTTGTTTTCCGCCAGGGCACGACGGGCGCGGGACTGGTCAAGGTCGGCGGTGCTGCCGACGCCACGCTCGTTGCGCAGGCCGATCTGGTCGTTGACCCGCAGGTGGGCTTGCAGGTTGTTCTTGGCCAGGGTCACCAGCTCACGGCGCTTGAGCACTTCCAGGTACACCTCGGTGGCGCGCAGGGCTACGTCCTGGGCAACCGCCTGGGTGTAGTAGGCGCGGGAGGTGGAAACGGCCTCGGTGCGGCCCACTTCGTTCGACGTGTTGAAGCCGTCGAAGATCATCTGCCGCAGGCGCAGCTCGGACTGGGTGTAGTTGAGGGTTTCCTTGGCGTGGTTACCCTGGGCACGGGTGGTGGTATTGTCCGAACGCTGGCGGCCATAGCCAGCAACCAGGTCCACGGAAGGGTAGTAGCCACCACGCGCAAACTTCACGTCTTCATCGGCCGACAGCTTGCTGTTACGGTTGGAGCTGATTTGTGGGTGGTAGTCCACGGCGCTTTGGACAGCCTCAGTCATCGACATCGCCTGTACGTTGGCACTCGCCAGGGCCAACAGTAATGCACTGGTGATGGGGTTCAAAACGCGCATGGTACATCTCCCTGATCCTGGAATTGATCCTGCTTTCGCCAAAAAAATGACGATAATTTTATCGCGTATAGTGTTGCAGGTTTTTAACAACACAGCTAAGTACATTCAACGCGATATATAAGAAGATTTATTCATATCAAATATCCATATAAGACCTATGCTGTCTAACACGGATGGATATAAGTTCAGGGAATGTGCGCTTCAAACTCGATGCAAGCCAATGAATACGAGGCTTCGCGGGCCTTCAGAACCAATGCTGATAACGAAAATTGCGCTTAGGCGAAATTGATATTTGGCGACAAAATATTGTCACTTGGGCTTTTGCAGGGTTTTTTGCCTGAGGATATACAGGCTTACCAGCACGGCGCTGGACAACATGAAGGTGCGCGCCCAGAACAGCGGTACCAGGTAGCACGACAAGCCAATGCTGGCCCACATCAGGCCGATGGCATAGACCTTGCCCTTGAGAGGGATGCCTTCACCACTGAGGTAGTCGCGGATCCAGGGCCCCAGTTTGGGGTGATGGACCAGCCAGTGGTGAAAGCGCGGCGAGCTGCGGGCAAAGCAGGCCGCCGCCAATAGCAGGAACGGGGTGGTGGGCAGTACCGGCAGGAATATCCCCAACACCCCCAGCGCGACGCTGAGCCAGCCGGTGGCCAGCAGCAGGTAGCGCACAGGCGAATCAGTGGTGGCGTGGCTTGAGCAGCGCCGGTTTTTCGTCAGGGGCGTGCAGCAGCAGGAACAGCGCGGTCAGCGCTTCGGGGATCTGCACGATCATGTCGTCCTGCAGGTTGGCGTTGCTGGCGATGTCGGCGAACTCTGGCTGCTCGTCGAACAGGCCCGAACCCACCATGATCGGCAGCAGCATCTCGCTGACTTCTTCTTCGTCGCGGTCGAACCAGGCTTCTTCACGCAGGAAAACGCCTTCCATGAAGCCGATGCACCAGCCGCGCAGGTCGGAATCGTCTGGTTCTTCGGTCAGGTCGAGGTCGCAAGGCAGGTCGAATTCTTCTTCGCTGGCCAGTTGGCGAGCAATGTGCGCCTTGAGTGCCACCAGGGTGGCTTCGATTTCAGTGCGCTGGGCGTCGCTGGCGTAGTGCGGCTCCTCGGCGAACAGGGCGTCGATCCATTCGCGCTCGGGCACTTCTTCGGCGTTGATCGACAGGGCGGTGAGGTAGCCGTGGGCGGCGACATAGTCCAACGCCTCTTCGTGCAGCTCGTCGGCGTCGAGGAAGGCTTGCAGGCGGGTCAGTTGCTCGGCGAAGGACATTACAGGGCTACCTTGGAGAATAAACGATAACGAATTCTAGCACCTTGCAGCGGCGCCGGGGTAAAGGGAACGTCTATCGCCGTGCTGCCCTGCGCAGCACAACGCTGCGGTATACTCCGCGGTTTTTCATCCAGGCGCAGGCATTACCGGGCGCCTGGTAAAAACCGCTTACGCATTCGGCGTGTGCGGGGCGGGTTTTTCGTCCAGCCTGTATCCAGGATGGTACGGCGATTTGGAGTTGCACATGCTCGAACAGGCTCAGCGCGTTCTCAAGGACATCTTCGGCTACGACAGTTTCCGCGGGCGCCAGGCAGCGATCATCGAATGCGTGGCCAATGGCGGCGATGCCCTGGTGCTGATGCCCACCGGTGGCGGCAAGTCGTTGTGTTTCCAGGTGCCGGGGCTGTTGCGCCCGGGCCTGACCGTGGTGGTCTCGCCACTGATCGCGCTGATGGACGACCAGGTCGCCACCCTTGACGAGCTGGGCGTGGCAGCGGCCGCGCTGAACTCCACGCTGACCGCAGAGCAGCAACGTGACCTGGCCGGGCGCCTGCGCCGTGGTGAAGTGAAGATGCTGTACCTGGCGCCGGAACGCCTGGTGCAACCGCGCATGCTCGACTTCCTGCGCGACCTGGACATCTCGCTGTTCGCCATCGACGAGGCACACTGCGTGTCGCAATGGGGTCACGATTTCCGCCCCGAATACCTGCAACTGGGCCAGTTGGCCGAGCTGTTCCCGCATGTGCCGCGCATCGCGCTGACCGCCACCGCCGACATGCGCACCCGCGAAGAGATTGTCCAGCGCCTGCACCTGCAAGGCGCCGAGCGCTTCCTGTCGAGCTTCGACCGGCCCAATATCTTCTACCGCATCGTGCCCAAGGAGGCGCCACGCAAGCAGCTGATGGCCTTCCTTGGCGAGCGCCGCGGCAACGCCGGCATCGTCTACTGCCTGTCGCGCAAAAAGGTCGACGAAACCGCCGCATTCCTCTGCGAGCAGGGCTTCCCGGCGCTGCCGTACCATGCCGGCCTGGCTGCCGAGACCCGCGCGGCCAACCAGCACCGCTTCCTCAACGAGGAAGGGCTGATCATGGTCGCCACCATTGCCTTCGGCATGGGCATCGACAAGCCCAACGTGCGCTTCGTCGCCCACCTCGACCTGCCCAAGTCGCTTGAGGCCTATTACCAGGAAACCGGCCGTGCCGGCCGTGATGGCTTGCCGTCCGATGCCTGGATGGCCTACGGCCTGCAGGACATGGTAATGCTCAAGCAGATGCTGCAGAACTCCGAAGGGGACGAGCGCCACAAGCGCATCGAGCAACACAAGCTCGACGCCATGCTGGCGCTATGCGAAGAAACCCGTTGCCGCCGCCAGTCGTTGCTGGCCTATTTCGACGAAACCCTCGAACAACCCTGCGGGCACTGCGATAACTGCGTCGACAACATCCAGACCTGGGACGCCACCGAGCCGGCTCGCCAGGCACTGTCGGCGGTGTTCCGCACAGGTCAGCGCTATGGCGTTGGCCACCTGGTCGATGTGCTGCTGGGCAAGGACACCGAGAAGGCGCGCAATTTCGGCCACGAGAAGCTTTCGGTCTTTGGCGTTGGCAAGGGCCTGGCCGAGGTCGAGTGGCGTTCGCTGTTCCGCCAGCTGGTGGCGCGCGGCCTGGTCGACATCGACTTGGAAGGCTACGGCGGCCTGCGCCTGTCCGACAGCTGCCGGCCGTTACTGCGTGGCGAGGTGACCTTGCAGCTGCGCCGCGATCTCAAGCCGCAAACCACTGCCAGGACCTCGTCGACCAGCGGCGGCAGCCCGGCCAGCCAGCTGGTGCGTGCCGAAGAGCGCGAGCTGTGGGAAGCGTTGCGCACCCTGCGGCGCAAGCTGGCCGAGGAACACAGCGTGCCACCCTATGTCATCTTCCCCGACTCGACCCTGCTGGAAATGCTGCGCAGCCAGCCGGTCAGCCTCAGCGACATGGCCCAGGTCAGCGGCGTGGGCGCGCGCAAGCTGGAGCGCTATGGCCAGGCATTCCTCGAAGTGCTCAACAACAGTGGCGGTACCGACGAGGCGCCGAAAGTGGTGCTGGACCTGCGCCATGAGCTGGTCAGCCTGGCCCGCGCCGGCATGACCCCGGCGCAGATCGCCGGGCAGCTCAATTGCAGTGAAAAGAACGTGTACAGCCTGCTGGCCGAGGCGCTGGGCCGCCAGGAACTGAGCCTGGACCAGGCCCTCGACCTGCCGGAAGATCTGATGATGGAGGTACAGGATGCCTTCCTCGACGGTGAAGGCGAGCTGCCGCCTGTGTCCGCGATTGCACCGCTGTTTGGCGCTCGCGTACCTGAGGGCGTGCTGTATTGCATCCGTGCAGCGTTGGCTGCCGAATTCGAGTTGTGATCACCGGCAGAATCAAAGGCAGAAGCGCCATCTGCTGACCTTTGTCATGCTTTTTGACGATTATCGAATGCTCAACGCTGCCCGAGCCTTGCCTCATGGGGCAGGGCATGGTTAGCTGCCTAATAATTAGATCTATTCAATGAGTTGCTTATGCCCCTGACCGACAACCAACACCGTTTCGGCATGCAGCTGGCCCAGATGTCCCGGGGTTGGCGTGCCGAACTGGATCGCCGCCTGGCCGGGCTCAACCTGTCCCAGGCGCGCTGGCTGGTGTTGCTGCACCTGGCTCGTTTCGAAGAAGCCCCCACCCAGCGGGAGCTGGCCCAGAGCGTGGGCGTCGAAGGCCCGACCCTGGCGCGCCTGCTCGATAGCCTGGAGGGGCAGGGCCTGGTGCGGCGGCAGGCGGTGCTGGAGGACCGGCGGGCGAAGAAGATCTTGCTGTGCCCGCCGGCCAAACCGCTGATCGAGCAGATCGAGACCATTGCCAACCAACTTCGCATCGAGCTGTTTACCGGGGTGGACGAAGCCGACCTGCAGGTGTGCATGCGGGTGCATGCCAAGATTCTGGCCAACCTCGAAAAATCCTGAGGGCCATTGGGGCCGCTTTGCGGCCCATCGCGACACAAGGCCGCTCCTACAGGAGTACGCGATCCCCTGTAGGAGCGGCCTTGTGTCGCGATGGGCTGCAAAGCAGCCCCGGCAATCTAGAAGGTATGCCCCAGGTTCAGGTACACCGCCTGCTCATGCGCACTGTTGGCGCCATAGCTCAGGTTCAGCGGCCCCAGCGGCGTCTCCAGCCCGAGGAAGATGCTCGCCGCATTGATATAGCCACTGTCGAACTCGTTGTCGTTGTTCCACGCCCGCCCACGCTCCAGCGAGCCGCCGATGTACAGCGGGAAGTCCAGCGGCACATACGCCCGTGGCGTCAACCGGCGGTAGTAGACCACACGCATCAGGCTCACGTTCTGCCCAGACACCGAGTCCTGGCGGAAGCCGGACAGTTCCCGCGCCCCACCCAGCACGAAGCTTGACGTCACCACTTCGGTATCGTCCAGCGTGCGCCCGTAGCGCCCACCCAGCACGAAGGTGTTCGGCCCGCTGCTGAGGGCCTTGTCCAGGCCGAACATCCATTGCCGGTAATCCTGGTCGGAATCCAGCGACTTGTCGTATTTGCGCAAGGTCAGGCCAATGTCCTCGCCACGGTGTGGGAAGTACACGTTGTCGAGGGTGTCGAACGAGTACTTCAGCTCGTAGAAGCCTTCATTGAAACTGACCTTGGGCAGGTCCTGGTCGCCAATACGCACCTCGGCCTCGCCCCAGGCCTTGCCCACACCCAGGCGCACTTCACCGTTGGTGCCGATCTGCCGGCCCACGTTCAGGCCAAAGCCGTAACGCTCCAGGCGGTACTCGGCGACCGGGTCGTTGTCCAGGGTGGCTTCGATGTTCTGCGAGCTGAAGTCCAGGTACGGCGCGATGAAGTAGCGCGAGCCCACGTCCAGCGGCTGATAGAACTCGCTGTACAGCTCCTGCTGGTCGCCGATCTGGCCCCGGGTCAGCCACTCGGCGCCCAGGCTGTTGATGCCGTTGACCCGGTAGCTGGCGCCCAGGTTGAAAGCGCTGTCACCGCGAAGGTCGTCCGACAGGTTCAGGCCCAGGCGCAGGTAGTCGGTGCCGCCGCGCCGGCCACGGGCGTTGATCACCAGGGTGTTGTCGTCGCCCTTGTGCACCACGCGGTACTGCACCCGGTCGAAGTAGTCCAGGCCGTACAGCGTGCCCATGTCGGTCTGCAGGCGGTCCAGCTCCAGCGGGGCATTGATCGGCTGGCGGATGTACGAGCGGATGACATCGTCGCTGACCTTGGAGTCGTTCTCGATCCGGATTGCGCTGATCGTCGGCGTGCGCTGGCGCGGCGAGCGGGCCACGGCCAGGCTGCTGTCGCCTTCGGTCTGGCGCAGGCTAGCCAGGCGCGGGTCGAGCAGGCGGGTGGCGCGGTAGCCGGCATCGATCATTTCCTGGGCACGGCCAAAATCAGTCACGCCAAAGGCGTTCAGTGGCGGTTGGATAAGGATGTCATCGCGGTGCAGGCTGGCCAATTGTTCTTCTGAATTGCGCCGGGTCATCAGGGTGATCGACTGGTTGAGCACATCGACCACCGTGGCCAGTTGCTTGCGGTCACGCAGAGGGGTGCCGATGTCGACCACGATGGCCAGGTCCACGCCCATTTCGCGGGCCACGTCCACCGGGATGTTGTCGACCATGCCGCCGTCCACCAGCAGACGGCCGTCCAGTTCCACCGGGGCAAACACTGCAGGGATCGACATGCTGGCGCGGATTACCTGGGGCAGGTGGCCACGGCGGAACACCACCTTTTCGCCACTGGCGATGTCGGTGGCCACGGCGCGGAAGGGGATGGGCAGCTTGTCGAAGTCGCGGGTGTCGGCGGTGTGCGCCAGTTTGCTTTCCAACAGCAGTGCCAGGTTCTGGCCCTGGATCACCCCCAGCGGCAAGCCCAGGCTGCCGTCGTCGCGAAAGCTGAGTTTCTGCTTGACCAGGAAGTCGCGGTCATCCTGCTTGCGCCGGAACGGCACGTCCTTGCGCGGCGGCGCATCGGACAGCGCCTGCTGCCAGTCGAGGGTGGTGGCAAGCTTTTCCAGCTCTTCGACACTGTAGCCCGAGGCGTACAGCCCGCCGACCACCGCGCCCATGCTGGTGCCGGCAATAGCGTCGATGCGCACACCCTGTTCTTCCAGCGCCTTGAGCACACCGATGTGGGCCAGGCCACGGGCCGCGCCGCCAGACAGCACCAGCCCGACCTTGGGCCTGGCCGGTTCGGCGGCGATTGCCGTGAGGGAGGTAAGGGCGAGCAGAAAACAGAACAGCAAACGGCGCATCGTGAGTCTCAAACCGTGGGCTAAAGACCGCTAGTATAAGCGGCCCCTTACCTGGAGATGCTTCACCATGGCCGACAGCAAACCGGAAATCGTCATCACTTATTGCACGCAGTGCCAGTGGCTGCTGCGTGCTGCCTGGCTGGCCCAGGAACTGCTCAGCACCTTTGCCGACGACCTTGGCCGGGTAGCGCTGGAGCCAGGCACCGGTGGCATCTTCCGCATCACCTGCAATGGCGTGCAGATCTGGGAGCGCAAGGCCGACGCTGGCTTCCCCGAGGCCAAGGTGCTGAAGCAGCGGGTGCGCGACCAGATCGACCCACAGCGTGACCTTGGCCACAACGACCGCTGAATCAGGCGCCCTCGGCCAGTGGCCGCTGCTTGGGCGGTTGCTCGGCGGCCAGGCGGCTGGACAGCACGATGGCGAAGATGATCAGCGCGCCACCCAGCAGCATGCGCAGGGTCGGGGTTTCAGCGAACACCGCCCAGGCCACGGCTATGCCGTAGACCGGCTCCATGGCGAACACCACGGCGGCGGTGCGCGCCTTGATCACTGCCAGGCTGGCGACGAACAGGCTGTGCGCTACACCGGTGCAGAAGATGCCGAGCAGGGCGATCCACAGCCAGTCCATGGGCGCGACGCCGGCCAGGCCAGGGGCGGCGAACGGTAACAGGCACAGGCCGACCACCAGGTTCTGCCACAGTGCTGCCTGTACTGCCGGCAGGCGGCCGGAGCCGGCACGGTTGGTGAGTGACAGCAGCGAGAACAGCAGCCCCGAGAGCAGTGCCCAAAGCAAGCCGCTGGTGGCCTCGCTGGCCAGGTCGAATGCCGGCGTAACCAGCACCAGGCCGATGCTGACCAACAGTACCAGCACGGCCTCGTTGCGGCGGATGCGTTCGCGGAACAGCAGCCCTTCAAGGATTACGGTAAAGGCCGGGAAGCTGGCGAAGCCGAGGGTGGCGATGGCGACGCCGCCGACCTTGACGGCGATGAAGAAGCTGACCCAGTGGCCGGCCAGCAGCACCCCGCCGAGCAGTAGGCGGCGCACGTCCTGGCCGCTCAGGCGTTGCCAGCCGGGGCCGGCAACGCTGGCGAACAGGGCCAAGGCGATGACGGCGAAGGCGGCGCGGCCGAACACGATGATCGCCGGGCTGGCACTGGCGGCCAGCTTGCCGAAGACGCCGGTCAGGCCGAAGAACAGTGCGCCAATGTGCAGGGCGCCGAGGGCGGTGCGGTGGTTCATGATGGGTCCTTGCTCGAGATCTTTACTGACTGTACCGGCCCTTTCGCGGGTAAACCCGCTCCTACATTGATTGCAGTGGTCCTGAATGATGTAGGCGGTCTAACGGCGAACAGCTTTCTTTGTAGGAGCGGGTTCACCCGCGAAAGGGCCGGCACAGGCAAAGTGTAAAGCCTCAGGCAAACGCATTCTGTCGCAAGACTGCTGTCAATTGTCGCCAGGCTCTCGCCGCAAAGCCAAAGGCGTACAACCAAACGCCCGCAACATCGCCGCCGAAAACGCACTTTGCGAGCTGTACCCGACCTGCGCGGCAATCTCACCCATCGGCAGCAGGCTCTGCACCACCAGCCGCCGTGCCTTGAGCAAGCGCCGCTGGCGAATGTAGTCCATCGGCGTCATCCCGCATTCCGCAGTAAAGCGCGCATGCAACCGGGCGTTGGACAGCCCGGCAATGCGCGCCAGGTCGGCGACCTGTAGCGGGTAGGCGGCATGTTGCTCGATATGCGCATCGAACGCGGCATAGGGCAGGCGCTGGCTGGCGTGGACGCTGGCGGCTGCGGTGGGGTGGAGGCTGGCGAGCAGCAGCGCCGCGCCTTGCCGGGCAATCAGTGGGTCGTTTATGGGGCTGGCCGCCAGCCAGTCCACCAGCTGTTGCTGGCGGTCATCCAGGCCCAGGGCGGCGGGGCGGTCGAGCAGGCGGCGGCTGGCATCGGCATGCTCGCCCAGCTGCTCGCGCAACCAGTGTTCCCCAGGTACATCCAGCACCAGGCAATCGCTGCCGCCATCACTGGCGCAAGTGTGGTGAGCACCGGCCGGCACCACGATCAGACCTTGCCGATCGACCCCGGCGCCATGCCCCTGTACCTCGAACTCCAGGCGGCCGCGCAGGCCGAACACCAGTTGCGGGTGTTCGTGGCTGTGGGCGATCAGGCTGTCGCGGTAGTGGCGCAGCGAGAGGATCGGGCCGGCGGTCATGGGAGGGTCCTCGCGAGGCAGGCAGGTATTGTGCCTCAATCCTGGCAGCCCATCACTCGTCACTGTTTTGCCACCGGGCTGTCATCCACGCCTGCCAGTCTCCAGCAAACTGCGCCGGAGCCTGCCCATGACCCATGCCGAACTGTCCCGTCCCTTGCGCAAGCAGCGCGTGCGTACCCTGTGGATCTCCGATGTGCACCTGGGTACCCGTGACTGCCAGGCCGAACACCTGTCGCAGTTCCTCAAGGGCTACCAGGCCGACCGCGTCTACCTGGTGGGCGATATCATCGATGGCTGGAAGCTGCGTGGCGGCATCTACTGGCCGCAAGCCCACACCAACGTGATTCGCCGCCTGCTGACCATGAGCAAGCGTGGCACCGAGGTGATCTATGTCACCGGCAACCATGACGAATTCCTGCGCCGCTACTCCAAGCTGATGCTGGGCAATATCCAGCTGGTGGACGAGGCCGAGCACCTGACTGCCGATGGCCGCCGCCTGCTGGTGATCCATGGCGACCAGTTCGATGTGATCACCCGCTACCATCGCTGGCTGGCGTTCCTGGGGGACCGTGCCTATGAGTTCACCCTGGTGCTCAACCGCTGGCTGAACCACTGGCGTGCCCGCTACGGCTATGGCTACTGGTCGCTGTCGGCCTACCTCAAGCACAAGGTCAAGGGGGCGGTTAACTTCATCAGCGACTTTGAGGATGCCATTGCCCACGAGTGCACCCGGCGCGGCTTTCATGGGGTGGTGTGTGGGCACATCCACCATGCCGAGATCCGCAAGGTGGGGGAGGTGGAGTACCTCAATTGCGGGGATTGGGTGGAGTCGTGCACGGCGCTGATCGAGCATTGGGATGGCACGATTGAGCTGTATCGGCTGGCGGAGGCGCAGGCGCGTGAAGCGCAGGCAGCGGCGGCGGTGCGGGAACCGGCGTAGGGGGTGAAGGCCATGGGGCTGCGAAGCAGCCCCCTCGGATCTACAACCTGACCTTGCCCAGCAAGATATCGCGAAACATCACGAAATCCCCGATCAGGCTATAAAGCGGATAGGTAAAGGTCGCCGGCCGGTTCTTTTCAAAAAAGAAATGCCCGACCCAGGCAAAGCCGTAACCGAACAACGGCACGGCCAGCAGCAGCCACCATTTGCCACTGCCGAGGGTATAGGCCAGCAGGGCAATCACCAGGCTGGTGCCGACAAAGTGCAGCCGGCGGCAGGTGGGGTTGCTGTGCTCCCCCAGGTAGTAAGGATAGAACTCGGCAAAACTGCGAAACTGCGCTGTGCGGTTCATGGCAGTGCTCCAAGGTGGATACTTCTGGACAAGATGTACGGCGTGGAGCCTGATTCCAGTCTAGAGTGACTGGCAGGACCTACCAGTGACAATAGGCGCCAAATGAGTATCCTTGGGGTTCACCGCAGGAGCGGTCAGCATAAGAGCCTGTCATGAGCGAAAGAACCACGTCAGCCAGCTGGACATCAGGGATTGTGAAGGCGCTTGAACTGGAGGGGCTCGATTGCCCGGCCATGTTCAAGCAGCTGGGGCTGGACTTCGCTGCCCTCGACGACCCTGACGCGCGCTTCTCCCAAGACTCCATGACCCGGCTCTGGCAGCTGGCGGTGGAGCTGTCGGGCAACGATGCCATTGGCCTGAACATGGCGCGAGTGGTGCGCCCGGCGTCGTTCCATGTGGTGGGCTATGCGCTGATGTCCAGCCGCACCCTGGCAGAAGGCTTCGAGCGCTTGGTGCGTTACCAGCGCATCATTGCCGAAAGCTCGGACCTGAGCTTCGTTCTTGGCCCCGAGGGCTATTCACTGATTCTGACCGTGCACGGCGATCACCTGCCGCCAACCCGGCACAGCGCCGAAGCGTCGCTGGCTTGCGCGTTGTCACTGTGCAAATGGCTGAGCGGGCGGCCGGTGCAGCCGCGGCGGGTACTGGTGCAGGGCCCGCAGCCAAAGAATATCGAGCCATACAAGGTCGCTTTCCATTCGCCGCTGGTGTTCGGTGCGCCGCATGATGCGCTGCTGTTCGAGCGGGCCGACATGGAGGCACCGCTGCCGACGGCCAACGAGGCCATGGCGGTGCTGCACGACCGTTTTGCCGGGGAGTACCTGGCACGCTTTTCCGAAAGCCGGGTCACCCACCGCGTGCGCCAGGTGCTGTGCCGCATCTTGCCGCAAGGGGAGCCCAAGCGCGAAACCCTGGCCCAGGCCCTGCACTTGTCGCAGCGCACCTTGCAGCGGCGGCTGCAGGAGGAGGGCACCAGCTTCCAGACTTTGCTCGACGACACCCGCCGCGAGCTGGCCGAACAGTACCTGGCCCAGCCGGGCATGACCCTGCTGGAAACCGCCTACCTGTTGGGCTTTGCCGACCCCAGCAACTTCTTCCGGGCCTTCCGCCGATGGTTCGATGCCACGCCCAGCGAGTATCGCGCCCGCCTGGGCACCGACGCCGATGTGCTCAGTGACGCCAGAACGCAGGCATGCACAACACTAGCACCGTGATGATTTCCAGGCGGCCGAGCAGCATGCCCGCCGCGAGAATCCACTTGGCCGCGTCTGGCAGCGTGGCGTAGTTGCCCGAAGGGCCGATCACTTCACCCAGCCCCGGGCCCACACCCGAAACCGTGCCGGCGGCGCCGGTCAGTGCGGTCATCCAGTCTACCCCGAGCAATGACAGCATCAGTGCCATGACGCAGATCGTGATGGCGAAGAAGAACGAGAACGTCAGGATCGAGCGCACGATTTCTTCGTCGAGGCGGTGGCCGTTGTACTTCTGCTTGATCACCGCGCGCGGGTGGATCAGCTGGTTGAGGCTGGCCTTGAGCAGGATGTAGGCCACCTGGAAGCGGAAGATCTTGATGCCGCCTGCGGTCGAACCGGAGCACCCACCGACGAAGCCCAGGTAGAAGAACAGCATCAGCGAGAAGTTGCCCCACAGGCTGTAGTCACCCAGGGCGAAGCCGGTGGTGGTGACCACCGAGGTCACGTTCAGCGCCACGTGGCGCAGCGCGTCCAGCCAGTGCAGGTTGGTGCTGTACCAGTACCAGGTGCCCAGTACCAGCCAGGTCACCACCAGCATGCCCAGCAGCCCTTGTACCTGCTGGTCACGGATCAGCGCCTTGCGGTTGCCGCGCAGGGTCGCCACGTACAGCGTGAAGGGCAAGCTGCCGAGGATCATCACCACCACCGCGACCCAGTGCACGGCCGGGATGTCCCACTTGGCCAGTGACTGGTCCGACGTCGAGAAGCCGCCAGTAGAGATCGCCGACATGGCGTGGTTGATGGCATCGAACGGGCTCATGCCGGCCCACCAGAATGCCAGCGAACCGAGTATCGAGAAACCGACGTAAACCCCCACGATAGACTTGGCGACCATGTGCGAGCGGGGCATGACCTTTTCCGAGCGGTCGGACGATTCGGTCTGGAACAGGCGCATGCCGCCGATGCGCAGCAACGGCAGGATCGCCACCGCCATGGCGATAAAGCCGATACCGCCGAGCCAGTGCAGCATCGAGCGCCACATCAGGATGCCCGGCGACATGTTATCGAGCCCGCTGAGCACCGTGGCACCGGTGGCGGTGATGCCCGACATGCTTTCGAAGAAGGCGTCGGTGTAGCTGATGTGCTGGGTCAGCAGGAACGGCAGGGCGGCGAACACGCACACCACCAGCCAGCTGCTGACCGTCAGCAGGTACATGTCACGCGGGCGCAGGTGCACATGTTCGGGGCGGCCCTGGACCACCAGGGCCAGGCCAGCGATGAAAGTGATCAGGCTCGACCAGAGGAACGACGGCATGTCGCCGGTGCGCTCGAAGACCACCAGGGTCGCCATGGGCACGGCCATGCCGACGGCGAGGGTAATCAGGAAGATGCCGATGATGAAACCAATGATCCTTAAGGTCGGCAACGCCATGTGATCTGCTCTGACTCGAAACGGAAGGGCGCCATTCTACCTATGGGTCTGGTGATGTAAACGCTAGAATGGCGGCACATTCAACTGCCAGGAGGGTAGCCGATGGAGGCTCTCGACGCATTGCTCAACCGTGTTTCCGTGCCACGCCTGACCGACCCGGCGCCTAATGCCGCCCAGCGCGAGGCGTTGTTCCAGGCCGCCTTGCGGGCCCCGGACCATGGCCAGCTGCGGCCTTGGCGGTTCCTGACCATCGAAGGCCAGGGCCGCGACAAACTGGGTGAGCTGTTCGCCGAAGCGCTGCAGCACAAGGGCGATGCCAGCCAGGCTGCACTGGACAAGGCCCGCGCCATGCCGCTGCGGGCGCCGTTGCTGATCGTGGTGGTGGCCAAGCTGCAGGACCACTTCAAGGTACCCAAGTCCGAGCAGCGCCTGGCGGCGGGTTGTGCGGCGCACGGCATTCTGATTGCTGCACATGCGCAGGGGATCGGTGCGGTGTGGCGCACCGGTGACATGGCCTTTGATGCCCATGTGCACAAGGGACTGGGGCTGGCTGAGAACGAAGAGCTGATCGGCTACCTGTATGTCGGCACGCCGCTGACCGAGCCGCGTACGGCGCCGATTCTGGAGACTGCCGATTTCGTCAGTGGTTGGGGCGAGTAACGCAGCTTTGGGCTGATTGCTGTATCAGGGCACCTGGCCCTTTCGCGGGTAAACCCGCTCCTACACAGGTTCTGCGCAAGGTCCGAATCCTGCGCTGCCCTGTGTAGGAGCGGGTTCACCCGCGAAGAGGCCAGGCGCCCTTACATCAAATCAACTGCCTGCCGCTTCAGCCAATGGCAACTCCAGCCTCGCCACAAACCCACCCTGCGGATGATTGTCCAGCACCAGGCTACCGCCATGGCGCTCCGCCGCCTTGCGCGCAATCGCCAGCCCCAGCCCATGCCCCGGTGCCTCTTGCCCCGGCGCGCGGAAGAACGGCTCACCCAACTGCCCCAGGTGTTCCGCAGCTGCTCCCGGCCCATGGTCACGCACGCTGATCACGATACGTTCCTGCTCTCGCACGGCGCTGACCTCGACGGGTTGGCCCACCGGGTTGAAGCGCAGGGCGTTGCGCAGCAGGTTGTCCACGGCGCGCTCGATCAGCGTTGGCCAACCCTGCAAGGTCAACCCCGGCTGCGCCTCCAGGCGCACGTCCTGGTCTGGCGCGCTGAGCAGGGCGTCCTTGCGCACGCTGCCAAGCAGGGCATTGAGGTCGACCGGCTCGGCATGGGCCTGTTCGGCATCCACTCGGGCCAGGGTAAGGATTTCGCTGATCAGGGCTTCCAGGCGGTCGCATTCGCGGGTCAGGCGTGGCCACAGGGTTTCGCGCTGCTCGGGCCCGGCGCGCTCGGCCAGGGCCAGGGCAATGCGCAGCCTGGCCAGCGGCGAGCGCAGTTCATGGGACACATCGCGCAGCAGCTGGCGCTGGCTGCCGATGGTGCTTTGCAGGCGCGAACCCATCTTGTTGAAGTCCTTGGCCAGCACGCCGAACTCGTCGCGCCGCGCCGCCAGCCGCGCCAGGCTGTTCTGCTGGTAGGTGGTCTGGCCCAGGTCATGCACGGCGCTGCGCAGGCGGCTTAGGGGGCGGGTGATGGACAGTGTCACCAGCAGGCTGAACAGGGTCAGCACCACCAACGCAATACCTAGCGCACTTAGCGGCCAAAGCAGGCTTTCGCGGTGCCAGGCATCCAGTGCGGGATGAGGGATACGGTAGATCAACAGGTAGGTTTCGCCGGTGTCCGGGCTGGTGTACTCCTCGGTCAGCCGACGCCACGGCAGGCGCCGCTCGTCATTGTGCTGGCGTGCCTCGAAGGCCGCCGCACGGCGAGGGAAGGTGCCAGGCACCACCGCCTCGCCACTGTCGTCGAGCACCTGCACGTCGATCTTGTAGCGGTCTTTGCGCCGTTCCAGGAAGTGCTGCGCCGCATCCAGGCCTTCCTGTTCGTAGTGCTTTGCCCACTTGCTGGCCAGGGTATTCAGGCCCGGGTGGCGGCTGAGGATCCAGGCGTCCTGGTTGAGCATGTGGCCGAGCAGGATCGACAGGCCTGCGACCAGGGTGATGGCCAACCAGAAACTGGCCAGGATGCGCCAGAACAGTGAACGCAAGTGCACCTCCTAAACAGAAAAAGCCCGGCTCGCGGTTGGGCGGGCCGGGCGTTGGGCAGTCAGCTTACTGGGCCTTGTTGCCTTTTTCAGCTTTCCAGGCCTGGAACTCCTGCCACTCGGCTTTCTTGGCGGCGCGTTCCTTTTGCAGTTCGTCGAACTTCTTCTGCTGGTCAGGCTTGAGCAGGTTGCGCACGGCGGTGTCGGTCTTGGTGCGGCTGGCCTGCAGTTCGTCCTTCATGGCCTTCTGGTCGGCGGCTGGCAGCTTGGACAGGTAGCGCTCAGTGATGTCACGGCGCTGTTGCATCTGCTCGCCCATCAGCTTGCCGATCTGCTGGCGCTGGTCGCGGCTCAGGTCCAGTTGGTGGAAAGGCGCATCACCGCGATGATGCGGGCCGTCGTGACGCTGGCCGCCGTCAGGCATGGCCATGGCCACGGTCGGCAGAGCGGCGGCGAACATCAGGGCGATAAGGGTCTTGCGCATGGTGTCTCTCCTTTCATAGGCCGGTGGTTACCGGATGAGCACAGTCTAGGGAGATCACCGTCAAGCGCAGTCAGCGGATGGTAAAGGCTCGGTAAAGATGGTCAGAGGCAGTAGTAATAACCGCGGCTGCGCAGCGCGACGATGCGTGGCCGGCCATCGGCGTGCGGGCCGATCTTCTTGCGCAGGTTGCTGACATGCATGTCCAGGCTGCGGTCGTACAGGGTCAGCTTGCGGCCCAGGCCGATCTGCGCCAGTTCCTGTTTGTCCAGCGGTTCGCCGGGCTGGCGTAGCAAGGCCTCGAGGATGCGGCTTTCGGACAGGGTCAGGGTCATTTCGCGGCCATCGATGCTGGCCACGCCACGCGCCGGGCTGTAGACCAGGTCACCCAGTTCCACCTGGCTGGTGGTGGCAGTCGGGTGGCTGCGGCGCAGTACTGCACGCAGGCGGGCGGTGAGCTCACGCGGGTCGCAAGGTTTGGCCAGGTAGTCGTCGGCGCCCAGTTCCAGGCCAAGAATGCGGTCCAGCGGCTCGCCGCGGGCCGACAGCATCAGCACCGGCAGCTCGGCATGCTCGCTGCGCAACTGCTTGAGCAGTTCCAGGCCACTGCCGTCGGGCAGCATCACATCCAGTACCACGGCAGCGGGGGCATGCTCGGCCAAGGCCTGACGCGCGCTCTGGCCATCGTGGCAAGCACGCACGGTAAACCCTTCCTGGGTCAGCCAGCTGCCGAGCAGCTCGCACAGTTCCTGGTCATCATCAATCAGTAACAGCTCGCTCATGACTCACTCAATTCAACCATTGACGGCGGCTATTCGGCCCGCCAGTGGCAAAGATACCGCAGACTGATGGCCTGAGTATAACTGCTGGTACTGCGTGGCCTTCTTCGCGGGTAAACCCGCTCCTACAGGGACCAGTGCGATCCTTGTAGGAGCGGGTTTACCCGCGAAGCAGGCGATGCGGTCTCAAATCAAGGCAGCACTTGCTTGAACGGCTTGACCACAACCTTGTCGTACACGCCGGCGGCAACATACGGGTCGGCATCGGCCCAGGCCTGCGCCGCAGCCAGCGACTCGAACTCGGCAACGATCAGGCTGCCGCTGAAACCCGCTGCGCCCGGGTCGTTGCTGTCGATGGCCGGGTGTGGGCCGGCCAGCACCACGCGGCCTTCGGCCTTCAGCTGTTGCAGGCGTTCGATGTGCGCCGGGCGGGCAGCCAGGCGCTTTTCCAGGGAGTTTGCGACGTCGCTGGCAATAATGGCGTAGAGCATGTCAATCCTTGGGTTTGGAGGTAGAGGGGTCGTCGTGCAGGTGGCGCGACAGGTACACGCCTTGCGCCACCAGGAAGATCACGGTCATGCCCAGGCTGCCGAACACCTTGAAGTCCACCCAGAAGTCCTGGAAGGTGAAGGCGACGAACAGGTTGGCCGCGCCGCAGAACAGGAAGAACGCGATCCAGGCCACGTTCAGGCGGGCCCAGATGGCATCGGGCAGGCTCAGGGCGTGGCCCATGATGCGCTTGATCAGCACCCGGTCGCCGATGAAGTGGCTGCCGGCGAAGCCCAGGGCGAACAGCCAGTTCACCACCGGCGCCTTCCACTTGAGGAAGGTTTCGCTATGGAAGGTCAGGGTCAGGCCGCCGAACACCAGGCAGGCCACCAGGGTAAGCCACTGGCCCTTTTCCAGCTTGCGCTGGCGCAGGAACAGCGCGCCGTACACCACCAGCGAGCTGATGATCAGCATGGCCGTGGCGCTGTAGATGCCGCCGAATTCGAAGCTGTTGCCGGCGACTTCCATGGGGCGCGGGTCGAGCTTGTAGACGATGAAGAACAGCAGCAGCGGGATGAAATCGATGAATTGTTTCACAATGGCAGCCAGAATCGGGATGTGACGGCATAATAACAAACATCGATTCCAGCGAAAGCGCTCCTCCATGAATGTTGATCTGCACTGTCACAGCACGGCCTCCGACGGCGCCCTTGCGCCCTCGGTACTGGTTGCCCGGGCCCACGAGCACGGGGTGCAAACGCTGGCACTGACCGACCATGACACCATCGAAGGCCTGCCCGAAGCGCGCCAGGCCTGCGTTGAGCGGGGTATGCGCTGGGTCAGCGGGGTAGAGCTGTCGTGCACCTGGGGTGGCGCGACCATCCACGTGCTGGGCTATGACTTCCCGCTCGACGCACCGCCCCTGCTGGCGGCGATCGAAGCGTTGCACCACGGCCGCTGGCTGCGCGCCGAAGAAATCGATAAACGGCTGGCGGCCAAGGGCATGCCCGGTACGCTCGAAGGCGCCCGCACCGTACAGCAAGAGCTGGGCGACAGCGGCAACGCCCCGGCGCGCCCGCATTTCGCCGAATACCTGGTGCGTGCCGGGCACGTCAAGGACCGCGGCGAAGCGTTTCGCAAGTGGTTGGGCGCCGGCAAGCTGGGCGACGTCAAACAGCACTGGCCCACCCTCGACGAAACCGTTGCCACCCTGCGCCAGTCCAACGCTTGGGTAAGCCTTGCGCATCCGATGCATTACGACCTGACCCGCAGCAAGCGCAGAAGGCTGATTGCCGACTATATTCAGGCAGGCGGGCAGGCGCTTGAAGTGGTCAACGGGATGATGCCGGCCGAGCAGGTGGGCACGATGTCCATCCTTACCCGAGAGTTCGGCCTGCTGGCAAGCGCTGGCAGTGACTTCCACGGCCCCGGCACCTGGGGCGAGATCGGTGCCTACCGGCCATTGCCCGAGGACCTGCCACCTCTGTGGCGCCGATTCAGCCATGAACAGCCTTTGGCGGTATGAACAGGACGACTACGTGAGCCAATTTTTCCAGATTCATGCGGAAAACCCGCAGGCGCGCCTGATAAAACAGGCCGTCGAGATCATCCGCAAGGGTGGCGTGGTGGTGTATCCGACCGACTCGGCGTATGCGCTGGGTTGCCAGATTGGTGACAAGGGCGCGATCGAGCGTGTGCGCACCTTGCGCAAGCTCGACAAGCAACACAATTTCACCCTGTTGTGCTGCGACCTGTCGCAGATGGGCCTGTTCGCCAAGATCGATACCTCGACCTTCCGCCTGCTCAAGGCACATATCCCAGGGCCCTACACCTTCATTCTCAACGCCACCCGCGAAGTCCCACGGCTGCTGATGCACGAGAAGCGGCGGACCATAGGCTTGCGTGTGCCGTCCAACCCGATCGTGCTGGCGCTGCTGGAAGAACTGGGTGAGCCGTTGATGAGCGTGAGCCTGATCTTGCCACCTGAAGTAGAGCCGATGACCGACCCCTACGAGATACGTCAGCGGCTGGAGCACCATGTCGACCTGATCATCGATGGTGGCTACGGCGACCTCAAGGCCTCGACCATCATCGACTTGACCGGCGACGAACCTGCCCTGATACGCGAAGGCTGCGGCGACCCTACCCCGTTTCTGGTCGGCGCGTGAGCCAGCTGGATATACCCGAAGCGCCCGCCGAGCCGGTCGAGGCGCCTCAGCAACTGCAACTGGCCCTGGTCTACGGCGAAGCCCTGACCGAAATGCCGCTGGACCTGTACATCCCGCCGGATGCCCTGGAAGTTATCCTTGAGGCATTCGAAGGCCCGCTGGACCTGTTGCTGTACCTGATCCGCAAGCAGAACATCGACATCCTCGATATCCCTGTGGCGGAAATCACCCGTCAGTACATGGGTTACGTGGAGCTGATGAAGAGCGTGCGCCTGGAACTGGCCGCCGAATACCTGGTGATGGCCGCGATGCTTGCCGAGATCAAGTCGCGCATGCTGCTGCCGCGCTCGGCTGAGGTCGAGGAAGAAGAGGGCGACCCGCGCGCCGAACTGATCCGCCGGCTGCAGGAATACGAGCGCTTCAAGGCCGCCGCCGAAGGCATCGACGCGTTGCCACGGGTAGGTCGCGAGGTTGTGGTGCCACGCCTGGAGGCGCCGCAGGCCAAGGTGCGCAAGCTGTTGCCGCAGGTCAGCCTGGAAGAGCTGCTGATGTCCATGGCCGAGGTAATGCGCCGCAATGACCTGTTCGAAAGCCACCAGATCACCCGCGAGACCCTGTCCACCCGCGAGCGCATGAGCCAGGTGCTGGAGCGCCTGAAAGGCGGTGGGTTTGTGCCATTCGTCGAGCTGTTCGGCGCCGAGGAGGGCAAGCTGGGTGTGGTGGTGACCTTCATGGCGATTCTTGAGCTGGTGAAGGAATCGCTGATCGAACTGGTGCAGAATGAACCTTTCGCCGCCATCCACGTGCGGCTTCGCCCGGCGCTTGTTGAAGAACCTGATGAACCTGAATGACCCCCGCGACCTGGCGTCGCTGATCGAAGCCTTTTTGCTGGCTTCGGGCAAGCCGCAATCCCTGGAGCGCCTGTACGAGCTGTTCGAAGAGGCCGAGCGCCCTGAGCCCAAGGTGTTCAAGCAGGCCCTGGAGGTGCTGGGCGAGTCGTGCAATGGCCGCGCCTTCGAGCTCAAGGAGGTGGCCAGCGGCTACCGCCTGCAGATCCGCGAGGCCTATGCACCCTGGGTTGGGCGCCTGTGGGAAGAGCGCCCGCAGCGTTACTCGCGTGCACTGCTCGAAACCCTGGCCCTGATCGCCTACCGCCAGCCGATTACCCGTGGCGAGATTGAGGATGTGCGGGGTGTGGCGGTGAACAGCAACATCATCAAGACCATGATGGAGCGCGAGTGGATACGCGTGGTCGGCTACCGCGAAGTACCCGGGCGGCCGGCGATGTTCGCCACTACCAAGGCGTTTCTCGACCATTTCAACCTCAAGAGCCTGGACGAGCTGCCGGCGTTGGCCGAACTGCGCCTGATCGAGCCAGAGCCGCTGCTTGACCCGGACGATGCGCCGGTGCCGGCGCACTTGCAGGCCTTGGCTGATGCCAGCCTTGGCGAAGAGGAGGAGGTGGGCGAGCCGAAGGAGGTGACCAGCTTCCGTAGCTTGCTGGTGGAGCTGGACCAGATGGAAGAAGGGCTGAAGACTGATTTTGAAGATTTGCGGGAAGAGGAGCCTGTGGCCTCGGTGGAAGAAGAGGGCAAGTTGCAGCCCTGATTCTTCTGTTGCCTGCACCGGCCTATTCGCGGGTAAACCCGCTCCTACACTGGATATCACATGCCCTGAGGGCGGTGCGGTTCCTGGATATCACATGCCCTGAGGGCGGCGCGGTCCCTTGTAGGAGCGGGTTCACCCGCGAAAGGGCCGGCAATGCCCACACACCACCATTAGGCAGAAACCCCTGCCAATGCCCATAAAACCCTCTACGCTCCAGTGCGTTCTACAGCCGAACCGCGTATGATGCGCGGCCTTTTGGCGCTTCCGTCGCCAGAAAACCTATTTCATTCCTACACCGGGAGGTGCCCAGATGAGTGAGCAAGACCTGCAAGATACCGAAATCACCCCGCCGGCCGGCGAAAAGCTGCAGAAAGTGCTGGCGCGCATTGGCGTGGGTTCACGCCGTGACGTCGAAGCCTGGATCAGCCAGGGCCGCATCAAGGTCAACGGCGTCGAGGCCACCCTCGGCCAGCGCGTCGACCTGCACGACGCCATTGCCGTAGACGGCAAGCTGATCAAGCGCGAAGAGGCCGCCGAGGCCACCCGCCGGGTGATCATGTACAACAAGCCCGATGGCGAAATCTGCACCCGTGACGACCCGGAAGGCCGCCCGACCGTGTTCGACCGCCTGCCACGGCCGAAAGAAGGCCGCTGGATCAACATCGGCCGCCTCGACATCAACACCACCGGCCTGCTGCTGTTCACCACCGACGGTGAACTGGCCAACCGCCTGATGCACCCGTCGTACGAGATGGACCGTGAGTACGCGGTACGTGTGCGTGGTGAAGTCGACGACGAGATGATCGAGCGCCTGAAGGCCGGCGTAATGCTGGAAGACGGCCCGGCCAAGTTCACCGACATCCAGAAGGCACCGGGTGGCGAAGGCTTCAACCACTGGTACCACTGCGTGGTGATGGAAGGCCGTAACCGTGAGGTACGTCGCCTGTGGGAGTCCCAGGGCATGGTGGTCAGCCGCCTGAAGCGCGTGCGTTTCGGCCCGGTGTTCCTCAACTCCGACCTGCCGATGGGCCGCTGGCGTGAAATGACCCAGGGTGAAATCGACATCCTGGCCGCCGAAGTGGGCCTGCAGCCGGTTGCGCTGCCAACCTTGAACCTCAAGGCCAAGGACAAGATGGAGCGCATGCAGCGCAAATCGTCCCGCCCGATGGGCCGTGGCGAGCGCGTGCGCAACCTGCGCCCGGCGCATGAGGGTGCTGCTACCGGTGAACGCCCTGCGCGTCAGCCGCGTGAAGAGGCCCCACGCAAGGGCAGCCGCGGCAGCGCCGTGGCCGAGCGCCCGAGCGAGATTCGCAAGCGCCCAGGCAAGCCTGAAGGTGACAAGCCGGCAGGCCGTGGTCGCGGCAAGCCGCGTGGCTGATTGGCCTTTGTGGTGATCAGGAAACCAGCCTTCGGGCTAATGCCAGTCAGTTAAGACTGACGCATTGACCTTTAGCCCATAGGCCGCAAAATCCGATGCTTGGAAACGAGCATCGGATTTTTTATGCG
>NZ_JBIVIF010000009.1:0-168539 GCF_044749595.1 Pseudomonas sp. NPDC089392 | reverse complement strand
CAGCAGTGAAACGATGCATCGCCGATGGTAGTGTGGGGTTTCCCCATGTGAGAGTAGGTCATCGTCAAGATTCATTTCGCAAAACCCCTATCTGCGCATGCAGGTAGGGGTTTTGTCTTTTTGGCGCAAAAATCCCCCGCCTTGCTCGGTCCCTGGCCTCACCCAAATCCCTGTAGGAGCGGCTTTAGCCGCGAACACCGGCGCAGCCGGTGCCATCCACCGCGCCGTCTGCTTCGCGGCTAAAGCCGCTCCTACAGCGACCGAGCAGTGCCCACATACAATCATGAAATGTGCGTCATTTATGCCTGACGAATCACAGGGCAATGCTACGCTCGCGTAAATACTCAGCACGGATACCCACCATGGAAATGAACTGGCACCAGGCCCTGCAAGAGAGCCTGAGCTGGCTGGCAATCGCCTCGTTCATCACCCTTGTCTGTTTCACCGCAGCCGCCACACTGGCCGTTCGGTGTACGCGCTGGGGTAGCCAGTTCTGGCAGCTTGCCGGGCCCTATTTCAGCTTCAGGCGCAGTTGGCGGCCGTTGCTGGTGTTCGCACTGCTGCTGGTACTGACATTGTTCTCGGTACGCCTGAACGTGCTGTTCTCGTTCTGGTACAACGGCTTCTACAGTGCCTTGCAGGGCCTGGATCAAACTGCTTTCTGGTACCTGCTCGGCGTTTTCGCGGTGCTGGCCACCATTCATGTGCTGCGCTCGCTGTTCACCTTCTACGTAAGCCAGGCGTTCAGTATCAAGTGGCGGGTCTGGCTTACCGAACGGCTGACCCACGACTGGATGCACGGTGATGCCTACTACCGTGGTCAGTTCCTCGCCGAGCCGGTGGACAACCCCGACCAGCGTATCGAGCTGGACGTCAACGCCTTCGTCAGCAACTCGGTGACCCTGGCCCTGGGTGCGGTCAGCGCATTGGTATCGCTGGTGGCGTTTACCGGGATCCTCTGGGGGTTGTCGGCACCGCTGACTATCGCCGGGGTGGAAGTCCCCCGGGCGATGGTGTTTGCCGTCTACTTGTATGTCATCGTCGCCACCTGGGTCGCCTTCCGCCTTGGGCGCCCGTTGATCCGCCTGAATTTCCTCAACGAAAAGCTCACCGCCAACTTTCGCTACGCGCTGATGCGCCTGCGCGAGAATGCCGAGAACATTGCCTTTTACCAGGGCGCCAAGGTCGAGCGGGGCACCTTGCTGGGTCGCTTTGGCGCCTTGATCGTGAATGCCTGGGCGCTGGTGTTCCGAAACCTCAAGTTCAGTGGTTTCAACCTGGGCGTCAGCCAGGTTGCCGTGGTGTTCCCGTTCATTCTCCAGGCGCCACGCTTCTTCAGCGGGGCGATCAAGCTGGGCGATGTGATGCAGACCGCCCAGGCCTTTGGCCAGGTGCAGGACTCGTTGTCGTTCTTCCGCGAATCGTACGATGCGTTCGCCCAGTACCGCGCCACCCTCGACCGTCTGACCGGGTTCCTTGATGCCAACCAGCAGGCGAGCACCTTGCCGCGTGTCACCACCGAGGACCAGGCCCATGCCTTGGAGATCACCCGCCTGCAGGTGCTTCGCCCGGATGGGCACGCCCTTATCGCTGACCTGGACTTGCGCCTGCACGCCGGTCAGGCCCTGTTGATCAAGGGCCCGTCGGGTAGTGGCAAAACCACGCTGTTACGTGCGCTGGCCGGCCTCTGGCCGTATGCCGAAGGTGAGGTCAGGCGGCCGCTGGGCCATCAGGCGCTGTTCTTGTCGCAGCGCCCGTACCTGCCGCTGGGTGATCTGCGTACCGTCATCGCCTACCCGGCAGCCAGCAAGGCGGAGGATGAAACGCGCATGCAGCAGGCATTGCGCCAGGTCAACCTGGCCCACCTGGCTGAGCAGCTGGGTGTCAGTTGCGACTGGTCACACATTCTTTCGGTAGGTGAACAGCAGCGCCTGGCGTTCGCCCGGGTGTTGTTCAACCGGCCTCAGGTGGTGTTCCTCGACGAGTCCACCTCCGCTATGGACGAAGGGCTCGAGCATGCCCTGTACTCGCTGTTGCGCACGGAAATGCCGAGCGCGTTGCTGGTCAGTGTCGGCCATCGCAGTACGCTGTCGGGGTTCCATACCCACCGGCTGGAGGTAGATGGGCAAGGCGGCTGGTCGTTGCTTGAGCAGCAGCCAGCGCTGGCCTAGTTAGGCATGTGGGGCCGGTCTTCATCTAGCATCGCAATCAACTCGGCCCCTTCATTGCGTACATTGCCGACATCCTTGCCCACGGCAAACCATTCGAACGCCTCCACCGGCAGGCAGCGCTCCCGTGCCAGGCGTTCGGCTTCTTCGGCAGACATGTCAGGGTCGATCCACGCCCGAGCATCCGCTGGCCCCAGCACCAAAGGGCGGCGGTCATGGATATCGACCATGCCTTGGTCACTGGCGGCGGTGATGATCACGAAACCGTCGCCTTCATTGGGCTCCAGCCCCGCGTGCACCTCGGCCAATGCGGCCATGAACATCGGCGCCTGGCTCTTCAGGCGGATGAAGTAGGGCTGCTTGCGCTTGGGTTGCTGTGGGTCTGCCACCCATTCGTACCAACCATCAGCCATGACCAGCGCCCGCCCTTGCGGCCACAAGGCCTTGAAGAACTTGCCGGTGGTCACCGTCTCGACCCGGGCGTTGATCGGCGCAGGGTGTTTGTTGGTGGCCCAGAATGGTGCCCAGCCCCAATGGCAGGGGTCGATGCGCAAGCCATCTTCAGCATTGTGCAGGATCAGCACGCGGCTACCGGGGGCAACGTTGTAGCGGCCGATCGGCACATTGTCGTAGCCGCTGATCACGTCCTGCTCGGCATCCAGTTCACGCAGATAGTCAGCCAGGCCCTGGTACTGGGCAAAGCGTCCACACATGGCATGTCCCCCACTTGTCGAAATATCCTACGGCGAAATTGACCGGATACTCGCTACAGCGTTTACTGTATATACATACAGTTTAATTTCAAGGCCGTGTCATGACTTCCATCCTGGGTCCCATCACGTGCGGCAGCGCTACCGTGCCGCGCTATTCGTTCCGCGTTCCGGCGGGCTTCCCCTCGCCAGCAGCGGACCACATGGAGCAGCCCATCTCGTTGGACGAGCTGTTCAACCTGCGCGCGCCGCACATGTACTTGGTCAGGATAGACGGCGACAGCATGCAGGGGGCAGGCATCTTCGACGGTGATCTGGTGCTGGTCGACCGTTCGATCGAGGCGCGCCATGGCCACATCGTGATCGCCGCGGTCAATGGCGAACCGCTGTGCAAGCGGCTGCACCGCATCGGCAGCCAAGTGGCGCTGCGCTCGGAAAACCCGCGCTTTGCGCCAAGGTACATTCTGGAGGGTGACGAGTTGACGATCTGGGGCGTGGTCACCTTCAGCGTTCGCAGCCATGACCCGTTAGCCTAGGCGGGCTCAGCGCAACAGCGTCACCCCCAGCAGCGTGGCGCTGGCAAACCCCGCCCCGACCAGAAAGGTCGCCTGGAACCCCGCGCCGTCCCACAACAGCCCGGCCATCACGCTGGCCACCAGCAGCGCCACCCCCGTCAGCAGGTTGAACAGGCCGAAGGCGGTACCGCGCAGGTTGGCAGGTGCGCTGTCGGCAATCATGGCGGCGAAGATGCCCTGGCTGAAGCCCAGATGCAGGCCCCAGGCGGCAACCCCCAGGGCCAACCCGGCCCAGCCCGGCAGCAGGGCCAGCAGCAGGTCGGCGGTGATCAGCAGCGCCAGCCCGGCCATCAGCACGCCGCGGCGGCCCACGCGGTCCGACAGCACCCCGGCAGGGTAGGCCGACAGCGAATAGGCCAGGGCCATCAGTACCAGCACGGCCGGCGCCCATAGCGGTGCCAGGCCCATGTCCTGGGCCCGCAGCAGCAGGAACGCTTCGCTGAAGCGGGCGAGGGTGAACAACGTGGCCAGGCCGATCAACCGCCAGTAGGCCGGGCCCAGGCGCACCAGTTCGCGCAATGCCAGCGGTACGCGAACCGGCCTGGTCGTGGTCGGTGTTTCAGGTTCGCGCACGAAGGCGATAAGGATGTACACCGCCACAAACGCCGGGATCACCGCTACCCAGAACACGGTTTGGAAATGGCTCGCGGTCAGCCACATCAGCATGATCGCCAGCAACGGCCCAAGGAAGGCGCCGACGGTGTCGAGGGCCTGGCGCAGGCCGAACGCTGCGCCGCGCAACTCGGCGGGTGTGACATCGGCCACCAGCGCATCGCGCGGCGCCCCACGAATGCCTTTACCGACCCGGTCGATGAAGCGTGCCGCGGTCAGCCACTCAAGCCCGGAAGCCAGGGGGAACACCGGCTTGGTCAGCGCGGCCAGGCCGTAGCCGAGCACTGTAAGCAGCTTGCGCTTGCCCAGCCGATCGCTGAGGGCGCCGGAGAATACCTTGGTGATGGACGCAGTCGCTTCGGCGATGCCTTCTATGACGCCCACCGCCACCACCGAGGTGCCGAGTACGGTGACCATGTACAGCGGCAGCAGGGCGTGGATCATCTCCGAGGAAATGTCCATGAACATCGACACGAAGCCCAGCGCCCAGACGCTGCGGGGGATCTTCGACAGGCTTCTGGTGGCACCCGCAGTGCTGCTTTCTTCGTTGCTACGCATCAGGGGCCTCGGCAGAGTCGCTACGTTCGAAACTGTAGGAGCCAGCGCGCAGGATGCAAACCGGATGGGTGGATAGCGGCAACGTCGTGTAGATATGATCTACTGTATATGGATACAGTATTGGTGATTTTGCCACATGAAGCCGTCCCCTGTTTTTGCCCTGATCGACTGCAACAGTTTCTACGCCAGCTGCGAGCGGGTGTTCCGCCCCGACCTGTTGCGCACGCCCATCGTTGTGCTCAGCAACAATGATGGTTGCGTTGTTGCCCGCAGTGCCGAGGCCAAGCCGCTGGTGAAAATGGGGCAGCCTTACTATCAGGCGAAGGACCTGTTGCAACGCCATGGCGTGGTGGCGTTTTCCTCCAACTATGCGTTGTACGGTGACATGAGCCAGCGCGTGATGGCGGTGATCGAGGGCATGGTCCCGGCGCTGGAGGTGTACTCCATCGATGAAGCCTTTGCCGATCTGGCCGGCATGCCTGGCGATCTCGAATACCTGGGCCGCTGCATTCGCGAGCGGGTGTTCAAGCACACCGCCATCCCGGTCGGCGTCGGTATTGCCACTACCAAGACCCTGGCCAAGCTGGCCAATCACGCGGCTAAACGTTGGGCCCAGCAGAGTGGCGGGGTGGTCGACCTGCGTGACCCGGTGAAGTACGAATGGGTGTTGAAGAAGTGTGATGTTTCCGAAGTCTGGGGCATCGGCCAACGGCTTACGGCGCATTTGCAAGGTATGGGCATCCGCAGCGCCTGGGACCTGTCCCGCGCCGAACCCGGCCTGTTGCGCAAGGCCTTCAGCGTGGTGGTGGAAAAGACCGCCCGTGAACTGGCCGGCACGCCGTGCCTGCAACTGGAGGAGGTTGACCCGCCCCGCCAGGAAATCTGCTGCAGCCGAATGTTCGGCCAACGCCTGACCGAACTTGCTCCACTCAAGGAGGCGGTGGCCACCTATGTGATGCGTGCCTCGGAAAAGCTGCGCCAGCAGCGCTCGCTGGCCCGGCGCATGCGCGTGAGCATCCGTACCGGCATGTTCAACCCGGACGAGCCTCGCTACGCCAATGGCGTGTTGGTGCAGTTGCCATACCCCACCGATGACCTGCGCCTGCTCACGCGCATGGCCCTGGAGGCACTGGAACGGGTGTATCGGCAAGGGTTTCGCTACAGCAAGGCGGAGGTGTTGCTGCTGGACCTGTGCCAGCGTGGCGAGTACACCGGGGATCTGTTCAGCGCACAGCAAACGCAAAGCGCGGAGCGGGTCATGGCGGTGATCGATGGCGTCAACGCGCGCTGGGGTAGGGGCACATTACGCAGCGCGGCAGTGCCGGCGGCAGCGGAGTGGGCGATGCGCCGGGCGTTGATGAGCGACGGCTTCACCACCCAGGTCGCGGGGTTGTGGCGGGTAGGCTGAGCGCAGCGACACGCGCCGAAATTGCCGGGGCCTATCGCAACGAGTGGTCGCCACGACAAGCCAACCCGAGTCGCTATTACCGGTTCTGAAGCACTTCGCGAAACAGGTCTGGACGAGAAGCAGCAATGTGCAGGAGGGATCGAGCGGCACCCGATGGTGTGTGCCGACCTTGCTCCCACTCTTGAACCGTACGTTATGGATTCCAGCAATTCTTCGGCGACATTTCGGCTGGCATCACGCAACATCAGCTCTTTTTCAGTCAGGGGCATGGTTCAGCTCCTTCGCCATCTTGCACAGAATGTGCGCAGGTATATTTTCGGAAGGGATTTTGCTTCGCTCGTCTGGGATCAAAAAGAGTGAGGTTGTATCGAGCGGTTGCTGATCAGTCCATTCGGAGCGTCCTGCCTTGAAGGCAGCGTTGGCCCGGCAATCTCAAACACTCAACCGCAAGGCCAGCGCCGCCAAGGTCACCAACAACACCGGCACAGTCAGCAACACCCCAACCTTGAAGTAATACCCCCACCCAATCACTACCCCCTTGCGCGCCAGTACATGCAGCCACAGCAAGGTGGCCAGGCTGCCGATCGGGGTGATTTTCGGCCCCAGGTCGCAGCCGATCACGTTGGCGTAGATCATCGCTTCGCGCACCACGCCTTGCGCGTCGCTGGCATGAATCGACAATGCTCCGATCAGTACGCTGGGCAGGTTGTTCATTACCGAGGAAAGCAGCGCCGCCACAAACCCGGTACCGAGCGCGGCGGCCCACAGGCCTTGCTCGGCCAGCCCATTCAGCAAGCGGGTTAGCGAGTCGGTCAGGCCGGCATTGCGCAAGCCGTAGACCACCAGGTACATCCCCAGCGAAAACACCACGATGTGCCAGGGTGCTTCGCGCAGCACGCGGCGGGTCATGATCACCTGGCCGCGCGCAGCCACTGCGAAAAGCACCAGCGCGCCGGCAGCGGACACTGCACTTACCGGGATGCCCAGCGGCTCCAGTACGAACAAGCCGGCCAGCAACCCCAGTAGCACCACCCAGCCCACGCGAAAAGTGGCGCGGTCACGCACGGCCAGGGCGGGTAGCTTGAGCGCCTCGGTGGCGTAGCGGGCCGGGATATCACGGCGAAAGTACAACCACAGCACCAGCAGCGTGGCTGTTACTGCCACCAGGTTCACCGGCACCATCACGCTGGCGTAGGTGTTGAAGCCAAGCCGGAAATAGTCCGCCGAAACGATGTTGACCAGGTTCGACACCACCAGCGGCAGGCTAGCGGTGTCGGCGATAAAGCCGGCGCCCATCACGAAGGCGAGGGTTGCGCCAGGGGAGAAGCGCAGCGCCAGCAGCATCGACATGACGATCGGGGTGAGGATAAGCGCTGCGCCGTCATTGGCAAACAGTGCCGACACTGCTGCACCCAACAGCACCATGAAGGCGAACAGCCGGCGCCCATCACCCTGCGCCCAACGTGCCACATGCAGGGCAGCCCATTCGAAGAAGCCGGCCTCGTCCAACAGCAGGCTGATGACGATCAGGGCGATGAAGGTGGCGGTAGCGTTCCAGATAATGGCCCAGACGGCGGGGATGTCGTGTAGCGATACCACCCCAAACAGCAGGGCCAGGATCGCGCCAAGGGTGGCGCTCCAGCCAACGCCCAGGCCTTTGGGTTGCCAGATGACCAAGGTAAGAGTGAGCAGGAAGATCAACGCGGCTGGCAGCATGAAGACTCGGCTCAAGGCATGGAGGGAGGGCAAGTGATCACTGTAGACAGCGCAGAAACCCATTACCTCCGGATCGAGCGATCGTGCAACATTTTTGCATCATGCGAACGGCAACTGCTCTATCCCGGCTTCTGCAAAGTTCCGTTACAAACATGTAAACTTCGTAAATAAGATTTAAACTCATTTGCGAATCCCTATATTTACCACCCCTGTTGGCCGCCAAACTGTGTTTGCGGGGCCGGTGGGCGAGGGCTCCCGGTTTCCGACAGGGATGTGCCTTTTTCGCTCATGAATCGCAGGAGATGTACCCATGCAGTGCAGAACTTCACCCAACAGCCTGGCCCTGGCGTTTGTCGCGCTGGCGTCACCGGCCATGCTGGCCAGCGCGGCCCAGGCCGAAGAAAAGCGCACGGGTGAGGTACTGGAAGTGCCGGTCGCCGATAACGCACTGGTGATTCAGGACACCCTGATCACTGCCGAGCGCGAAGCGCGCCAAGCCCTGGGCTCGTCGATCATCACCGCCGAAGACATCAAGCGCCACCCACCAGCCAATGACCTGTCCGACATCATCCGTCGCGAGCCTGGGGTCAACCTGACCGGCAACAGCGCCAGTGGGGCACGTGGCAACAACCGCCAGATCGACCTGCGCGGCATGGGCCCGGAAAACACCCTGATCCTCATCGATGGCAAGCCTTCCAGCGCCCGTAACGCCGTGCGCTACGGCTGGAACGGCGACCGCGATACCCGTGGCGAAACCAACTGGGTACCGGCCGAAGCGGTCGAGCGTATCGAGATCCTGCGTGGCCCAGCGGCCGCACGCTACGGCTCCGGAGCCATGGGCGGGGTGGTCAACATCATCACCAAACGGCCAACCGATGAGCTCAAGGGCAGCGTCAGCCTGTACACCCAGTTGCCTGAAGACAACGCCGAAGGCGCTAGCCGCCGCGCCAACTTCAACCTGGGCGGTGGCCTTACCGACAACCTCGGCTTGCGCCTGTACGGCGGCCTGGCCAAGACCGACGCCGACGACCTGGACATCAACGCCGGGCATGCCACCAGTGCGCTGGTGGCGGGTCGCGAAGGGGTGCGCAACAAGGATATCAACGGCCTGTTGAGCTGGAAGCTGAACGACGAACACCGCCTTGAAGCCAGCGCCGGCTATAGCCGCCAAGGCAACATCTTTGCTGGCGACACCATGAACAGCAACGGCGGTGGCGATGTCGAGTTCGTTTCCAGCCTGTACGGCCACGAAACCAACGTGATGCAGCGCAGCACCTATGACCTGACCCACCTGGGCGATTTCACCTGGGGTACCAGCAAGACCACGCTGGCTTACGAGTACGTGCGCAACTGGCGCCTCAACGAGGGCCTGGCAGGCCGTACCGAAGGCGCGCCCAGCGACGAAGGTGGGGCCATGTCGCGCCTGCGCAACACGCGTTTGAGCAGTGAAGTGAACCTGCCGTTTGCCATGGGCAGCACCGAGCATGTGCTGACCCTGGGCGGCGAGTACCTGTACGAAGCCCTCAACGACCAGGGTTCGTTGCGCCCGCAAAGTTCCGACCCCACCAGCAATGGCGGGCTGATCGGCTTCGATCGCAGCAGCTCGAAGATGACCGCGCGCAGCTACGCGCTGTTCGTCGAGGACAACATCATTCTCGGCGATACCACCATTACTCCGGGGCTGCGTTTCGATCACCACGAAACCTTTGGCGACAACTTCAGCCCCAGCCTCAACCTGTCGCACAAGCTGACCGAAGCGCTGTCGGTAAAAGGTGGCATCGCGCGCGCTTACAAGGTGCCGAACCTGTACCAGTCCAACCCCAACTACCTGCTGTACAGCCGCGGTAACGGCTGCAGCGTGCAGCAGACCAACAACGGTGGTTGCTACCTGCAGGGCAACGCCGACCTCAAGCCTGAGATCAGCGTCAACAAGGAAATCGGCCTGCTGTACGACCGTGGCACCTGGCGCACCAGTGCCACCTACTTCCGCAACGACTACAAGAACAAGATCATCGGTGATACCGATGTGCTGTACACCATCGGCACCGGCAGCCGCGTGACCCAGTGGGACAACGCCGGCAAGGCGCGGGTGGAAGGTATCGAGGGCAACTTCTTCATCGAGCTGACGCCAACCCTGGACTGGAACACCAACCTGACCTGGATGCTCGACAACGACAACCGCGAGACCGGCGAGCCGCTGTCGGTGATCCCTGAATACACCGTCAACACCACCCTCGACTGGCGCGCTACCGAGCAGCTGTCGTTCCAGGTGGCGGGTACTTACTTCGGCAAGCAGAAATCGCCGACCTACAACTACCGCACCCAGCAGGACTACGACAAAACCGCGCAAGAGGATGTCGAGGCCTATGGCCTGGTGGACGTGAGCGCCGGGTACAAGTTCAACGCCAACTATGACGTGCGGGTGGGGCTGAACAACGTGTTCGACAAGCAGATCCTGCGGGGTGGTAACGCCAGCACCTCGGGGGCCAATACCTATAACCAGCCGGGCAGGGCGGTGTTTGCTGCGCTGAATATCAACTTCTGACAGCGGGGGCCGCTTTGCGGCCCGATCGCGACACAAGGCCGCTCCTACAGGCGATTCGCGTCTCCCTGTAGGAGCGGCCTTGTGTCGCGATCGGGCTGCAAAGCAGCCCCAGATGCCCTCCCTGTACATGCCAAGGAGCCCCTAATGGTCAAAGCCCCCGCCTGGCTACAGATCCTCTCCCGCAGCAGCGCCGCGCTGCTCGGCGGCTATGCCCTCAGCTACGCCGCCAGTGCCTGCCTGGCGCGTATCCTGCCGCTGGCTGCCAGCGACGCGGTCATTGTCGCGACCCTGCCGGCCTTCATCTTCTACACCGCCGCCATCCTGTGGGCCTTCGCCAGCCGTGATGCCCTGCGCGCCTGGGCGCCGCTAGCGCTGGCCGTGCCTCTTGCCTTGATCGGTTTCTGGTCGCAGGCACTGGAGTGGCTGCCATGAAGAACACCTTCACCCAATCAATGGCCTGGCTGCACACCTGGGCCGGGCTGATCTTCGGCTGGCTGCTGTTTGCCATCTTCGTCACCGGCACCCTGGCGGTGTTCGACAAGGAACTAAACCACTGGATGCAACCGGAAATCCCGGCCAACCAGGTGACCCAGGCCGAGGCCGCCCAGCGTGCTATCGCCTACCTGCAGGCCCATGAGCCGCAGGCGGGCAACTGGGGTATCAGCCTGCCGAGCGAGCGCTCGCCTGGGCTGCGCGTGTCTACCGGCGACCGGCGCCACGGCGCAGGCGTACAGCTCGACCCGCGTACCGGCGAAGCCATCGAGGTGCGCGACAGTGTCGGCGGCAACTTCTTCTTCCGCTTCCACTTCACCCTCGACCTGCCGCGTAACTGGGGTATCTTCGTGGTCGGCGCACTGGCGCTGGTGATGCTTGCTGCGCTGGTCACCGGCATCGTCGTCCACAAGAAGATCTTCAAGGAGTTCTTCACCTTCCGGCCGAACAAAGGCCAGCGCTCGTGGCTGGACTTTCACAACGCCAGCGCGGTGCTATTGCTGCCATTCCACCTGATGATCACCTACACCGGCCTGGTGATTTTCATGCTCATCTACATCCCCGCCGGGGTCGATGCGCTGTTCGCTGGCGACACGCGCGCCTACTTCCAGGCCCAGGGCAACGCTCGCCTGGAACAGCCCCGTGGCCTGGTCAGGCAGCCGGCCACGCTGGTCGATGTGGTGCCGCTGCTAGCCCAGGCCGAAGCACGCCTGGGGCCGATTGGCGGCTTGAACATCCGCAACCCCAATACCGCGGCGGCGCGTGTCGAAATCCGTCCGGAGCTGGGCAACCGCATCGCTCTGGCCAAGGGCCAGGCGATGGTCTTCGATGGCGTTAGCGGGCAATTGCTCAGCGACGCACCCGAATGGCGCGCGGCACCTTTGACCCAGCGGGTCATGGTTGGCCTGCACTTCGCCCAGTTTGGTGGCTACCCGATGCGCTGGCTGTACTTCATCTGCGGGCTGGTCAGTTGCCTGATGATCGCCAGCGGGCTGGTGCTGTTCTGCGTGAAGCGTGGGCGCAAGTATGCCAGCGCCACCACCGAGGTTTCGGCGCGGCGCTGGTACCGGGTGGCCGAGGTATGCAACGTGGGCTTCATCAGCGGCCTGCTGTTGGCCTGTGTCGGGCTTTTGTGGGCCAGCCGCCTGCTGCCGGTGGAGCTGGTGCAGCGGGAGAGCTGGGAAATACGTGCGTTCTTTGGCGTATGGCTGCTGGCGCTGTTGCATGCCGGCATCAGGCCGGCGCGCCGGGCCTGGGTCGAGCAACTGCTGCTGACGGCATTGCTGTGCATCGGCCTGGGTGCGTTTGGTGGCCTTGAAGACGCGATGCGCCTGGGGGTGGCGGCCAGTGCGCTGGTGTTGGGTGTACTGCTCGGGCTGGCGGCATGGCGGGTGCGCCAGGCGCAGCCGGTAGCGCAGAAGGCCAGGGCAGGGCGGCACATGGAGGCTGGGGCATGATGATGTGGATCACGGGCGGCGTGTTGTTCGCCTACGCCGGCATGCTCGGGCTGTGCCAAGGGCTGGAGCGGCATTACAAGCAGGTGTGGAACCGGCCCTGCCCGCGTGCAATGCGTATCGGCCTGCGCAGTGCAGGTTGGCTGGCATTGCTGGCCAGCCTGGTGCTGTGTGCCCAGGCCTGGGGCTGGGCCATGGGGCCGGTGGCCTGGTTCGCTGCGCTGTCGCTGGCGGGGATGCTGCTGGTGATGTTGCTGCCGTACAGGCCGCGGCTGGCGGTGGGGTTGGTGCTGACAGTGCCTGTGTGGGGGATGCTGCAGGTAGTTGTCTGAGCTGATCCATGCTAAACCATGCGCCCCAGCCCGCCGCGAGAGAAACCCGGTGAAAGCCACCCGCCTGACCCTGATCTGCCACGCCCTGACCCAGGCCCAGAAGGTCGGGCGCATGCCCAGTGCGGGCGACGGCATCTTGCCGCTAACCCAGCAGCCTTTCACCGACCTGCCCACTGTGCAGGTGCTGACTGCGCCAGAGCAGCGAGCCTGCGAGACCGCGGCGTGGTTGTCGGAAGCGCCAAAACTCGAGCCGGCATTGGCCGATTGCGACCTGGGCAGTTGGCAAGGGCTGGCGCTGAAGCAGTTGCAGGCCGAGCAACCGCAAGCGCTGGCCGAATGGCTGCAGAATCCGGCCAGTGATGTGCATGGTGGTGAATCGTTCGCCGCGCTTTGCCAGCGCGTGGCCGCCTGGTTGGCGGCCTTCGACAGGCCAGGGGAGTGGCTGGCGGTGACCCATCCCATGGTCATGCGCGCCGTGCTGGTGCAGGTGCTGGGCTGCCCAATGGAGGCCAGCCAGCGTATCGATGTGTTACCCCTGTCGCGCCTGGAGCTGAGCTTTACCGGGCAGTGGCGCCTGCGCCTGGGCTGAAGGTCAGAACGCCAGCTTATAGCCGATCAGCAGCAGCATCGCCGCCAGGCAAGGGCGCAGCACGCGGTCGGAGATCCGCCCGGTGAGGTGGCTGCCCAGGTAGATGCCTGGCAGCGAGCCCAGCAGCAGGTAGCCCAGCAGCGACCAGTCCATGTTGCCCATGCCCGCGTGGCCCAGGCCCGCTACCAGGGTAAGCGGCACGGCGTGGGCGATTTCGGTACCGACCAGGCGGCGGGTGACCAGGAACGGGTACAGTAGGAACAGCGCCACGGTACCCAGCGCGCCAGCGCCGATGGAGGTGAGGGTGACCATCACCCCCAGCACCACGCCGGTCAGCACGGTAAGGGTGTTCAGGCTGCGGTCGCTGAGGTGGTAGTGGTCACCGGCATGGCGGTTGGCAAAGGCCTGCAGGCGCGATTTGAACATGATGGCCAGGGCGGTCAGGATCAGTACTACCGCCAGGCCTTGCTTGATGATGCCGTTCAGGGCTGAGGTGTCGGTGTGCAGGGTGCTGAGGAACCACAGGGTAAGCGCTGCTGCCGGCACGCTGCCCAGGCTGAGCAGGCCGGTGATCTTCCAGTCGATGTTCTTGTTGCGCGCATGCACCCAGACGCCACTGGCCTTGGTGATGGCGGCATAGAGCAGGTCAGTGCCGACGGCGGTTGCCGGGCTGATGCCGAACCACAGCAGGATCGGGGTCATCAGCGAGCCGCCACCCACGCCAGTCATGCCGACGATGAAACCCACGACCAGTCCCGCAATGGTGAAACCAAAAGAACCTACATCCATACGCTACTCGACCGCCCAACTTGCCCGTTATCGGATGCAGCCAGCATATAGATTTTTTTATAGCCAAATAGACTTGTTCGTTATTAGGTTATAACCGGGTGCGGCCCTTACAGGCCACACCCGTTCAACGATCAGTCATCACCACCATCACATGCGCATCACCGCCGTCATCACTCTCCGACAAGTAGATATGCCCCACCTGGCTGTCGAAGTACGCCGTCTCCTGCGGCCCGATGCTCACCGATTCACCCGTCTCGAACTCAATCCGCACACGCCCGCTCAGTACCAGCGCGAACTCTTGTCCAGGGTGGCGGATAAAATCATCAAACTGGCCCCGTTCGCGGGCAATGATGCGCGCATAGGCCGGGGTCATGCGCCGCTCGGGGAAGTCGCCAGCGATCGGGTGGTAGTCATAGGTGCCGGTCGAGTAGCCCGCCGCCGCCGGTAACGAGTCGACCACCACGGTGACCGGCACCGGCGCTGCAACCGTGCCGCCGGCACGCAACAGTTGGGCAATGTCGACATTCAACGCCCGGGCAGCGGCAGCGAGCTTTTCGTAGCTGACCGACACCTGCGCCAACTCCATCTTCGACAAGGTGGACACCGGCACGCCACTGGCTTCGGACAATTGCTTGAGGGTCATCTGGCGCGCCTTGCGCACCTGGCGCAGGCGCTGGCCGACTACGGCGCGGTCAAGCAGGGGTAGGGCAGCGGGCATTCAGGGTTCTCGGCATGCGGCGTTGGTCGGGCATCTTACCTTGCGCCCTTGCGTATTTCTAAATTCTCATATATTAGAATTCTCATAAATGATAATTAGCCAGACAGGAGCGTGCATGACCCCGACCTACGACACCCTGATCATCGGCGCCGGCATTGCCGGTGCCTCCCTGGGCTATCGCCTGGCTGGCCAGCAGCGGGTGCTGCTGCTGGAGCGCGAATCGCAGCCTGGCTACCACTCCACCGGGCGCTCGGCGGCGATGTTCATGGAGGCCTATGGCACCCCGCAGATTCAGGCGCTGACCCGCGCCAGCCGGGCCTTCTACGAGGCGCCACCGCAAGGCTTCTGCGAGCACCCGCTGCTGGAACCGCGTGGCTGCCTGTATGTGGCCAGCCAGGAACAGCGCACACTGCTGGAGCAGACCCATGCGCAAAACCTGGCCAACGGCACCGAAGTCAGCCTGCTCGACCGCGATGCCGCCCTGGCCCTGGTGCCGAGCCTGCGTGGCGAAAACCTGGCCGGCGCAGTGCTGGAACCGGGCGCCATGGACCTGGATGTACATGCCTTGCACCAAGGTTTCTTGCGCGGATACCGCGCCGCTGGCGGAGAGCTGCGCTGCAACGCCGAGTTGGTCCAGGCCTGGTACCTCGATGACCTGTGGCAAGTGGAGCTGGGCGATGGCAGCCGGGTGCAGGCGCGCCGACTGGTCAACGCCGCAGGCGCCTGGGCCGACCGCGTGGCCGAGCAGTGCGGTGTGCCGCGCATCGGCCTGCAACCCTGCCGGCGCAGTGCCTTTACCTTTCCCGGCCCGGCAGATCAGGACTTCGCCCGCTGGCCAGCGGTAATTGGCGTCGACGAAAGTTTCTACTTCAAGCCAGATGCCGGTCAGCTACTGGGGTCGCCAGCCAATGCCGACCCGGTCGAACCGCAGGACGCCGCGCCCGAGGAGCTCGACGTGGCCCTGGGCATCTACAACATCGAAGCCATGACCACCCTGGCGATCCGCCGCCCCAGCCACAGCTGGGCCGGGTTGCGCTCGTTCGTCGCCGACGGCGACCTGGTGATTGGTTTCGATACCCACGCACCCGCGTTCTTCTGGCTGGCGGCCCAGGGTGGCTATGGCATCCAGTCTGCTGCCGGCGCCTCACGCCTGGCTGCCGACCTGCTGCTCGGCCAACCCCTGTGCCCTGGCCTTGTCAGCCAGGGGGTGGCGCCCGAGCGCCTGTCCCCGGCCCGTTTCCAGCAACCCTGAAAGGAGCATCCCATGAGTAATGACATCCAGCGTTTCCCTAGCAGCCTGCCGTTCCCGTTTTCCCGCGCGGTAAAGGCCGGTGGTTTTCTGTTCCTCTCCGGGCAGGTGCCGATGAGTGCCGGCGGTGAGGTAGTACGCGGTGATATCCAGACCCAGACCCGTGCTGCCTGTGAGCGCATTGCCGAAAGCCTGGCGGCCTGTGGCGCGCGTTTCGACCAAGTGGTCAAAGCCACCGTGTGGCTGTCGGACATGAGCCACTTTGCCGGCTTCAACGAGGTGTACAAGGAGTTCTTCGGCGCGGCGTTGCCAGTGCGCTCGACCGTGGCCTCGGCGTTGGCGCTGGGGGTGGATGTGGAGATCGAAGTGCAAGCATTCGTCGGCGATTGCTGACTGAATAGCGAGCCCGTGTAGGAGCGGCCTTGTGTCGCGATGGGCCGCAAAGCGGCCCCAGGATTTCAACTTCGCAGCCTATATTGCCGGGGCCGCTTTGCGGCCCGATCGCGACACAAGGCCGCTCCTACAAAAGCTATGCGGTGGCAGTAAGACAACAACAATAAATCCAGAGGTGCACATGCAAGAGCAGCTGAAGATTGCCGGCGCATTTGTCGGCGTGATCGTGGGGGCGGGGTTCGCTTCGGGGCGGGAACTGTTGTTGTTCTTTGTCGATTTCGGTGTGTGGGGGCTGGTTGGCGCGTTGGTCAGCGCAGCCTTGTTCACCTTCCTTGGCATGGCCCTGGCGGGGTTGGGCAACCGCCAGCAGGCCACCTCGCACAAGGATGTGATCCAGGCCATCTGCGGCCGCCACCTGGGCCTGTTCGTCGACTGGCTGATCACCTTTTTCATGTTCGCCGTCACGGTGGTCATGCTGGCTGGCGGTGGTGCGCTGCTGGAGCAGCAGTTCGGTATCCCGGCGTTGACTGGCAGCGTGCTGGTGACGCTGGTGGTGGTGGGCATCGTGTGCCTGGATGTGCGCAAGGTGATCCTCGCCATTGGCGCCATCACGCCGCTGCTGATTCTAGTGGCGTCGGCGATTGCACTTTACGCCGTGTTCACCCGCGAACAGAGCTTTGCCGCACTCGACCAGCTAGCCAGCCAGCAGCAGGCCGGCACCCGCCACTGGTTGCTGGGGGCGTTCCTGTATGTGTCGTACAACATCGTCGCCGGCGCGCCGATCCTGGCCATTCTCGGCGGTTCGGCCAAGGGCGAGAAAACCGCAGTGTGGGGTGGCCTGCTTGGCGGCGCCGCGTTGGGCGGGCTGATGCTGGTGATGAGTGCCGGGCTGTTGTCGCGCCTGGACAGCGTGGCCGATTTGCCGATGCCGATGCTGTCGATTGCCAACGAAGTGTCGCCACTGTTGGGGCTGGTGATGTGCCTGATCATCTTCGGCATGATCGTCAACACCGCAGTGGGTACGCTGTTTTCCTTCCTCTCGAGGTTGTTGCCGGCGGGGACGGCGAAGTTTCGCTGGGGCTCGGTGGTGACCGGGGCGGTGGCGTTCGGTTGCAGCCTGGTGGGCTTCATCAGCCTGGTGGGTGAGGTGTACCCGCTGTTCGGCTACCTGGGCTTTGTGCTGATGGCGGCGGTGTTGCTGGCCTGGGTGCGGCGGAGTAAGGCTGTAAAAGCGGCAGTGGCTTAAGGGGCTGCTGCGCAGCCCAATCGCCGGTACAGGCGACAACAGGCAATGGCCGTTGCCGCCTGATTGCAGCGCTTAGATCCTGAAACTGCCCACCAACTGCTTCAAACGCCCAGCCTGCTGGGCCAGCTGGTCGCAATGGCGCAGTGTCTCGTTGAGGTTCTCCACCCCTTGCTGGTTCAGGGCATTGATCTGGGTGATGTCCAGGTTGAGGCTCTCGACCACGGCGGTCTGTTCTTCGGTAGCCGTAGCCACCGACTGGTTCATGCCGTCGATCTCGCCAATGCGCTGGGTCACACTGGCCAGGCGCTCGCCGGCCTGGTTGGCCACCTGCACGGTCTGCTCGCTGGACACCTGGCTGGTGTTCATGGTGTGCACTGCCTCGCGCGAGCCCACCTGCAGGCTGGTGATCATGCGGTGGATTTCTTCCGCCGACTCCTGGGTACGGTGCGCCAGGTTGCGGACTTCGTCGGCCACCACGGCAAAGCCACGGCCAGCCTCGCCGGCACGCGCCGCTTCGATCGCTGCGTTCAACGCCAGCAGGTTGGTCTGCTGCGAGATGCCTTTGATCACATCGAGGATCTTGCCGATTTCGTCGGTGCTGGCGTTGAGCGTTTCAATCTGCGCGCACGACTCGCTGATGCGCTGGGACAGGGCGGTCATGGCGCTGATCGCTTCTTCGACCACTTCACGGCCACCGTGGGCCTGTTCGCTGGCACCGCTGGCATGCTGTGAGGCATCGGCGGCGTTGCGGGCGATTTCCTGGGTAGCAGCGCCCAGTTCGTTGATGGCCGCCGCCACGCTGTTGGTGCGCATGCTCTGCTCTTCAGAGCCGTTGATCGAAGCGTTGGAGGCACTGACTACCTTTTCCGACAAGTCATGCACCAGGCGGGTGGCCGAGGACACTTCGCTGATCGAAGCATGAATGCGTTCGACGAAACGGTTGAACGAGGTGGCCAGTTCGCCGAATTCGTCCTTGTTCTGCACGGTCAGGCGGCGAGTAAGGTCGCCTTCGCCTTCGGCGATGTCGCGCATGGCGCGGCCCATGGTGGTCAGCGGGCTCATCAGCACCGGGATCAGCAGGCCGAGCAGGCCAGCGATGGCGGCCACGGCGATCAACATGGCGATGATCGCCGAGGTGCGGAACTGGCTGAGTGCGGCGTAGGCCTTGTCCTTGTCGATCGACAGGCCGATGTACCACTGCGCCGAAGGCAAGCCGGCCACCGGGGCAAACGAAATGATCCGCTCCTGGCCATTGAGGGAGACGTCCTGCATACCGCTGGCGACCCGCAGGTTGCTGCCGGGGTAGATGTCCTTGAGGTTCTTCATCAGCTGGTCTTTGTCGGGGCTGACGATCACCTGGCCATTGCTGTCGGCCAGGAAGGCGTGACCGATGCCGCCGAAATCGACCGAGTTGATGATCTCGACCAAGGTATCAAGGGTAACGTCGCCACCGACCACACCAATCAGTTCGCCATTGCCCTTGCCCTTCACCGGCGTGGCGATGGTCACCATCAGGCCGCCGACCGCACCTTGGTAGGGGGCGGTCAGCACGGTTTGCCCGGCGCTGGCGGCGGCGCCGTACCACGGACGCTGGCGTGGGTCGTAACCGGCGGGCATCTGGGTATCGGGGCGCTGGGTGAACACCCCGTTGGCCTGGCCCAGGTAGGTGAACAGGAAATTACGCGTGTAGGACGGCTGCTCGATCAGCCCGGCCAAGGTCTCGCCAGCACCCTGCTGGGCAATGTCCTGGGCCAGGTTTTCCAGTACCAGGATGCGCCCGCTCATCCAGTTCTGCACGCTGCTGGCGGTCAGTGCACCGGACTGCTGCACGGACGCTTCGATGTTCTGGCGGATGGTGTTGCGTTGCAGGTAGTCGTTGTAGAGCGTGAACAGGGCAAATGCCAGGACCACGACGCTGCAGGCGCTGAGCAGGATCTTGTGGCGAAATTTCAGGTTCATGTTTCGAGACCTTGAGCCAATGAGGGGAGGGCGCAGCGCGCTTGTGACGCACTGCGGGGCCTGTCGACCGGGATATCGGCTCAAGGGGTAAAAGGTTGATGTGCCTACAGAAATTTCTTACATACGTTTCGACAGACGGCATTCACCGGTTACACAACTGTTCGATCAACAGGCGTGCGGCCTGCTGCAGCGGCTGTTGCTTGCGCCAGAAGATGTGTACGGGCAACTGCAATTCGTTGTGGGTATTGCGAAAGTCCAGGCGCACCAGGCGCCCGCTGGCCAGCAGGGGCGCTACCCGGGTCAATGGCAGGTCGCCCCAGCCCAGGCCGGCTTCCACCATCTGCAGGGCGAGGTCGAAGCTGTCGGTGGACCAGTGTGTGGCGCCGATCAGCGGGCGCGGGTCTGCCAGCGGCAGGTCGCGGCTACGCACCAGGATCTGGCGTACCTGGGTCAGGTCTTCCAGGTAGTGAATACGGCCCTCGCACAAGGCCGGGTGGGCCGGTGACAGGGTGGCCACCAGCGACTCCATGCCGATGTGCTGGAAGCCACGGCGGGCATCGACCTGCAGGCCGGCAAAGGCCACGCAGAGGTCGGCGCGGCCGCTGTCCAGCAGGTGCAGGGCTTCTTCCTGCGGGGCGCTGAGCAGGGCGATGTCCAGCAGCGGGTGGCGCTCACCCAGCCGGGCGATGGCCGCCAGCAGCGGGCGGTGGTCGATGTCTGGCACCACCGCCAGGGTCAGGCTGCTCTCCAGCCCCTGGGACCGGGCCGCTGGCGGTGATGATCACCACCATCGCCATGCTCTGGAACCTGGTCTACAACACCCTGTTCGAATATTGGGAGAGCCGCCAGGCCAAGCGCGGGCGCAGCGTGGCGCGGCGGGTGGCGCATGCCATCGGCTTCCAGCTGACCCTGGTGGTGTATTTGATCCCGCTGATTGCCTGGTGGCTGGGCATGACCCTGGTGGAGGCGTTGCTGGTGGACATGGCGTTCATTGTGCTGGTGCCTTGCTACACCTTTGCCTACAACTGGGCGTTTGACCGGGTCTTTGGGTTGCCGAGCTCGGCCATGGCTACAGCCTGATGTCGCCTGTACCGGCCTCTTCGCGGGTAAACCCGCTCCTACAACGGTGGCGTGCATCTTGTAGGAGCGGGTTTACCCGCGAAGAGGCCAGCACAGCCAACCACTAAGGCGGCAGGCGAATGATCAGGGGCTCCTGCTGCTGCCTCACCTGCTGCTCCACCGGTTGTTCCACCGGCCGCGGCATGCTGGCCAGCAAACTGTCCTCAACCTGCCCCGACAGGTAATACACCCCTGCCATGGCCCCGCTCTGGCGGTTCTCCATCAGCTCTTGCCATTCCTGGTTCAACGCCACGTTCAAGATCACCCGCAACTGCTCGACCATCTGCGGGTGATCGCGGTCATGGGTCATCATCCCGTAGCCGGCTGCCGCAATCGAAATCATCGCCCCCGCCACCTTGCCCACTGCCGATGCCACGGCGCTGGCGATGCCGCGTGGGGCCAGGGTGGCGCCGAGCTTTTCGCTGGCCTGGTTGGCCACCGAGTTCAGCCCGACATCAGTCTTGCCGGGGCCTTTGCTGGCCTGCTGGTGCAAGTGCTGGCGCATGGCTTGCCAAGCCGGTTCCTGGTCCAGCGACTTGGCCCGTAGCAACTGATAGAGGCTGGCATTGCGCGCTTGCGGCGGCCCCAGGTGGATGGCGGGGATGCTGTTGAGCCGCTGGCTGACCTGCTCGGGTGGCGCGTTGTAACGGCTGATAATGGCCGGCAACTGCTGGCCGAACAATTGCACGTACAACTCGCAGGCACGGTCACGGATGCCCTCGGGGTTGATCTGCTCGGCCACCGGTTCGATCACCCGCTGGTGGTACTGCTCCTGCAGGTACAGGGCCAGACGCTTTTCCGCAGGTTCCCGGCCTTCGCCGCTGTCGAGTTTGTACCAGGCCACCTTGAGGGTCAGCCACTGCTGGGTCCAGTAGCCGGTGAACCAGGGGATGAAATCGCTTTCAGTGCGTTGCTGCACCTGCTCCTTCCATACCCGCATGGAGCGCCGGGCATAGTCGTTGGCCGATCCGGCGGCGCCGACCGAGGCATCGATCAGCTCCTGGTCGATGCGCTGCCAGGCGGCAGCGGTGAGCACGACGGGCGGCGGCGGGGCAGGCGGGCGCTTGCCCGCGCAGCCGCCAAGGGCCAGCAAAAAGCACAACAGTAGGAGGATTCGAACGCTCACGCAGCCGCCTCCCTGATAGAGGCTTGGTGGTTCTTGAAGTATAGGGTGGGGGGCGGGCGGCTGCCGTGCAGCCCATCGCCAATCGCCCAGGCAACACGGTCCCTGTAGGAGCGGCCTTGTGTCGCGATGGGCTGCGAAGCGGCCCCAGGATTTCAGCTTCGCAGCAGACATTGCCGGGGCCGCTTCGCGCCCCATCGCGACACAAGGCCGCTCCTACAGGGACTGTGTCAGCTTGTGCGGGTTATTCCAGGTCGAGTTTTTCTTCCAGGCGGTCAAGGTGTTTGTGCATCAGCCCCAGCGCTGCCTCGGCATCACCTTGCTCCACGGCATCGATGATCGCCGCATGCTCCTCCCAGGCACAGTGGTTGCAGCATGGCGACTCGTAGCGGGCGATGATCAGCGAGGTCATCGGCACCAGGCCGTTGAGGAAACGCGCCAGTGGCGCATTGGCGGCCACTTGCGCCAGTTTCAGGTGAAACTCGCCGCCCAGGCGGATCGCCGCGCAACGTTCGCCGCTTTCATGGTGCTGGCGCTCGCGCGCCACCAATTGCCGCAACTGGCGCACCTGCGCCGGCCGCGCACGTTGGGCGGCCAGGGTGATCAGCGTGGTTTCGGCCAGGCGCCGGGCGCTGAGTACCTGGCGTGCCTGGTCCGGGTCGGGCGCGGCCAGGTGTGCTGTGTGGCTGGGGCGCTGCACCACCACCTGCTGGTCGGAAAGGCGCCCAAGCACGCGGCGGATCACCGTACGGCTGACACCAAAGGCATGGCCCAGCGCCTGCTCGGGCAACAGGCTGCCGGGCGGCAGGCGCTGCTCGAGAATGGCGTCGAACAGCCTTGGGTAGATCTGCTCAGCCGATAGGCGGGTTTCCCCGGCCGCAAGCAGGGCAGGCAAGTGGGGGGCGGCGTTCATGGTCGCTCTCCTGGGTTCATGTCGTCCGGGATGTTCAGCGGGACGCCCGTGCGCTGCCCTTCGGCGAGGATGTGCTGGCGCATCTGCGCACTGGCCTGGGCGCTGTTGCGTTCACGGATGGCGCGCACCACCGCTTCATTTTCCTTGAGCCGTGCCGCCAGGTGCTCCGGCGAGTTGCGCAGCATGTCGGCGCTCTGCTTGAGGGCATTGCCGGTCTGCTGCACCACGCTTTGGAAGATCGGATTGGTGGTCAGGGCGAACAGTGCTTCATGGAAGGCAATGTAGGCCTTGACCCCGGCTTCGCTGTCATCGGCCTCCAGCGCTTCGCGCATGTCCATCAGGGTCAGGCGCAGTTGGCCGATGTCGTGGCTGTTGGCCGACTGCGCCACCAGGCCGACGATGAAGGGTTCGAGGGTGTAGCGCAGCTCCAGCACGTCGGCCAGGCTGGCCGCGGCGCTGGTGTCCAGGCCCGGTTCCTGCGCGGTGGCATCGGCGTCCAGCACCAGCACGCCCTTGCCCGGCAGTGAGCGCACCAGGCCCAGGGTTTCCAGCACGGTCACCGCCTCGCGCAGGCTGGGGCGGCTGATGCCCAGTTGTTCGGCCAGCTCGCGCTGGCCCGGCAGCATGTCGCCGGTACGCCATTGGCCGCGGGCCAAGGCCTGGCGCAGTTTTTCCACCACTGAGGTGACAACGGTCGATGAGCTGATCACGGTTCGCTCCTGGAAGGGCCGGCATCAATGCCGGCCACGTTCGCTCAGAATTCCTGTTGATGGGCGTTGGGCTGTTTGCGTGGCGTGGGGGCGAAGCCGGGCTTGCCGTCAAGCACGTTTTGCGCGCGCTCCAGGTCGATGTCTTTCTCCCAACGGGCGATGGCCACGGTGGCCACGCAGTTGCCGATAAGGTTGGTCAACGCCCGGCCAATGCCCATGAACCAGTCCACCGCCAGCACCAGCACCAGGCCGACCACCGGAATCGCCGGCACGGCGGTCAGGGTGGCGGCGAGGATTACCAACGCCGAGCCTGGGATGCCGTGAGCGCCCTTGGAAGTCACCAGCGATACCAGCAGGATGGTCAGCAGGTCAGTCATTTCCAGCGGCGTGCCGGTGGCATTGGCAATGAACACGATGGCCAGGGTCAGGTAGATGGAGAAGCCATCGAGGTTGAACGAGTAGCCCGTAGGGATCACCAGGCCGACGGTGGAGCTGCCGATGCCCAGGTGCTCCAGCTTGCGCATGATCTGTGGCAGCACGGCGTCGGAAGAGGCGGTACCAAGCACGATGGTCAGCTCTTCACGCAGGTATTTGATAAACGGCAGCAGCTTCAGGCCCGACAGGCGCATGACCGTGCCCAGCACGACCAGTACGAAGCCGGCGCAGGTCAGGTAGAACAGCGCCACCAGCCCGCCCAGATGTTGCAGCGATTCCAGGCCGTACTTGCTGGTGGTGAAGGCGATGGCACCGAACACGCCGATGGGGGCCAGGCGCACGATCATGCCCATGATGCGGAAGATCACATGGCTCAGTTCGTTGATCAGCCGCGAAATGCCCGCTGCCGAATCACCCACCAGGTTCAGCGCGCTGCCGAACAGCACCGAGAACAGCAGCACCTGGAGTATGTTGTTGTCGGCGAAGGCACCGATCACCGAGGTGGGGATCAGGTCCATGAAGAATGCCGTGGCACCGTGAATGTGCTGGCCACGCTCGGCCAGGCCGTTGGCGTCGGCGCTGGACAACTGGTCCAGGTGAATATTGGCACCGCTGCCGATGCCGCTGCTGAAGGCAAACACCAGGCCGATGACCAGGGCAATGGTGGTCAGCACTTCGAAGTAGATCACTGACTTAAGCCCGATGCGCCCGACCTTTTTCAGGTCTCCGGCGCCCGAGATACCGCTGACCACTACACAGAACACGATCAGGCCGATGAGCATCTTGATCAGCTTGATGAAGCCGTCGCCGAGGGGTTTGAGTTGCAGGGAGAGGTCGGGGAAGCTGAGGCCGCAGGCGATGCCGAGGGCAAGGCCGAGCACGACTTGCAGGAATATCGAACGCGAGCACCATTTGAGCATGGGAGGAGTCTCAGATCGGTGTCCTTGCTTCGGTAGCCGCACGGGGCGAAAGAGCGCAGGACTTAATTATTGTGGTCTTACCGGTTTGTTCAGCGCGAGCTTATAAAAGCGCGAAAAATCTGACATTGCAAGGCTTTTTGGCCTTACCGGTCTGACCAGTTATGGGGCAATCCGGCCTGCCAGGCTCTAGTTCGGTGCGTGCCGTGAATGGGCTACATGCGAATCAGAGCAGGCTTTGGCCAGCGCCTGGCACTCTGTAGCAAGCAGCTTGCCAAGCGACTGACCAATCAGGGTCGCCTGGTCTGACCGGGGGGTTGGCCTGGGCGTTGCTGCCTGGTTAGCTGACCGTGAGTTTGACCTCGGCCAGCACCGGGTGCGCCACCAGTTTGTCGATGTGCAGGGTGTCGTCGTTCATCCAGCTTTCGCTGAGCAGCAGGTAGTGCTCCATATCGCGGCAGCGCAGGCTGTAGTCGAAGTGGCCGCTGATCAGTTGGCATTCATGGACTTCCGGGCAACTGCGCAGGGTGGCCTCGAAGGCCTTCTGGGCGGCGCACCCGCTTTGGTTTGAGAGGGCGACCAGCACCAGCAGTGACACCCCGGGCGCTACCTTCTGCTGGTCGATGATTGCCCCTTAGCCGCGAATCACGCCACGACGCTCCAGCTTGCGCACGCGCTCCATGACACTGGCCAGGGCACCGAAGGCCATCACCGTGGGCAGGCCATGGCGGGTGTTCTTCGGGTGGCCGTTGACGTACTTGAAGGCGTATTGGCTGGCATCCGAGACCGGCATCAGCTCGATCACTCCGTCCGCTGAATGGTTGGCCACCCGGGCGCATTTGTCGAAGTCGGGCCAGCGCAAGTAGTCCTGGCGGATGTACTCGGCCATTTCCAGCAGGCAGGTGGGCAGGCCTTTGCGATTGACCAGGCGGGCCAGGTCTTGCACATCGATATAGCGGGTCATGAGGGGGCTCCCTGCGGCGACGCTTCCAGAGTGGGCACTGGGTTCATTGTGCGGCGGGCGGGGGGGTAAAGCTGGCTGTAATGGGTCGTGGTGGCAGCGGTTTTGGCTGGTTTAATGGTTGCGTCAGCCGAATCGGCTGTGGGTGCCTGTACCGGTCAAGGCAATCATTGCTCACGCAAGCGCTTGTACAGGGTGGTGCGGCTGATGCCCAGCCCGCGCGCCACCGCCGACAGGTTGCCATTGGCCTGCGCCACCAGCGTCTGCAAGTCGGTATCCTCAGCCGCCACCAGCACAGGCACCTGCAACTCGGCCAGAAATCCCCCAGGCAGGTGCTCGACACCGACCGGTCCATCACCCGCCAAGGCCAACGCCACCTGCAGCACACTCACCAGTTCACGCAGGTTACCCGGCCAAGGGTGCTGATCGAGCAGGTCGATAATGGCCGCAGGCAGCCGCGCAGGTTGCCCGGGTTCGCGGTAGCGGGTATGGACCTGTTCGATCAGCTGCCGCCGGTCACTGCGCTCGCGCAACGGTGGCAGCACCACCGCCAGCCCGGCAATGCGGTAATACAGGTCCTGGCGAAAGCGCCCGGCACGCACCTCTTCGGCCAGGTCACGGTTGCTCGCCGACACCACGCGAATGTCCACTGCCACCGGCTCGCCACTGCCCAGTGGCTGGATGCTGCGTGACTGCAGCACTCGCAGCAGGCGGGCCTGGGTGGGCAACGGCATGTCGCCAATTTCATCCAGGAACAAAATGCCGTGGTCGGCCTTGCGGATCAGCCCCAGGTTGCCTTTGTGGTGGGCACCGGTGAATGCCCCCTTGTCGTAGCCGAACAGCTCCGACTCCACCAGTTCGGCCGGGATCGCCGCGCAATTGACGGCCACCAGAGGCTGGTTGGCGCGGCTACTGGCTTGGTGCAGGGTGTTGACGAACACCTCCTTGCCCACACCGGTTTCACCTTGCACCAGCACCGGGATGTCCTTTTCCAGCAGCAGGCCGGCCTGCGCCAGGGCCTTCTCCAGGCGCGGCTCGCTAGTGCCTGGCGCGGGGCGGCGGGCGGCCGCGCGCGGGGGCTGCCACTGGCAATGAAAGCGGTTGCGGCCGGTGGCCTGCAGGGCGAAGGGCTGTTGCCGGGGATGGCTGAGCAACTGGTGCAGGGGCAGCTGGAACAGTTGCTCGATGTTCTGCCGCAGCGGGTTGCCGCCGAGCAGGCTGTCGGCCCGGTGATTGGCGGCCAGCACCTGGCCATTCTCATCGAATACCAGCAGGCCGGCCCAAGGGCTATCGAGGTTGTCCGAGGCGCTGTTGAACATCAGCTGGGCATGCTGGTCGGCATGTTCGGCGAGGATCAGCCGGTTTTCCAGGCTCTGGCCCATCATGCGCACCAGGCCCAGGGTCTGGCTGGCCGGCAGGTAGCCGTCGCTGGCCACGTCAAGCACCCCGACCAATTGCCGCGCGGCGTCGAACAGCGGCGCGGCGGCACTGGACAGGTAACGGTTCTGGCGCAGGAAGTGCTCGTCCTGGCCAACGTGAATCGCCTCTGCGCAGATCAGTGCGGTGCCCAGCGCGTTGGTGCCGACGCCACGCTCCTGCCAGTGGGCGCCAGCGCTGAAACCATGCTGCTGGCGCGGTTCGATAAAGCGCCGCGAGCCCCAGGTGTCGAGCAGGCAGCCACTGGCATCGGCCAGCATCACCAGGTAGCTGGCATTGCCCAGCAGGTGCGCGTACTGCGGCAGTACTTCCTCGCGGGTCAAGCGCAGCAGGGCCTGGCGCAGTTCCAGCAGGGCGCTCAGCTCGGCGCGGGTCAGGCAGTCGAAGTCCGGCGCGTGCTGCGGTTGCAGGCCATGCTCGCGGCAGCGGGCCCAGGAAGCCTGGATCAGTTGGGCGTGGGTCGAAGCGGATGCGGCCATGGGCCTGTCCTGTGTGGTTGTTGTTATGGGCCGACCGCTGTTCAGTGTTGTCCACGGGTGTTCATTGTCAAACCGGCAAGTGTTCAGTTGTTCAGTGAGTGTGTTCACTTGTGAACCCGCGATATGCCAGCGCTGGCGCCCAGCGCCCGGGCCAGAGCGCTGGGGCGCAACTGGCACGGAACTGGCTGTGCCCGGCAGACCACAACTACAAGAAGGCCAAGCCATGGCATTGGTGCTGGAGCAGGTCAGCCGCAGCGTCGACAACCAGGCGTGGATAATCGATGCCTCACTGCGTTTCGAGCCCGGTTCGTTCAACGTGCTGCTGGGCCGTACCCTGGCGGGCAAGACCAGCCTGATGCGCCTGATGGCCGGGCTCGACCGCCCGGACCGCGGGCGGGTGCTGATGGATGGCCAGGATGTCACCGGTGTGCCGGTGCGCCAGCGCAATGTGTCGATGGTGTATCAGCAGTTCATCAATTACCCGACTTTGAGCGTGTACGAGAACATCGCCTCGCCGCTGCGCCAGGCGCGCATGGCCGAGCCACAGATCCGCCAGCGGGTGCAGGAAACCGCCGAGATGCTGCGCATCGAAACCTACCTGCAGCGCCTGCCGCTGGAGCTGTCCGGTGGCCAGCAGCAACGCACGGCGATGGCCCGGGCGCTGGTCAAGGATGCTTCACTGATCCTCTTCGACGAGCCCTTGGTCAACCTCGACTACAAGTTGCGCGAGGGCTTGCGCCAGGAGCTGCGTGAACTGTTTGCAGCGCGCCACTGCATTGCCGTATACGCCACCACCGAGCCCAACGAGGCGCTGGCGCTGGGCGGCACCACCACCCTCGTGCACGAGGGCCGTATTGTGCAAAGCGGGGCCACTGCCGAGGTCTACCAGCGCCCGGGCAGCGTGCTGGCCGCCGAGCTGTTTTCCGAGCCGCCGATCAACCTGGTGCCAGGCCGTATCAGCGCTAACGAAGTGAGCCTGGCCCAGGCCGTGCACTTTGCCCGCAATGCCGACTTGCAGCAGCTTGCCGAGGGCGAATACCGCTTCGGCGTACGCCCCAGCCATATCACCCTGGTACCAGCCCATGACGATGACCTGGAGTTGGCGGTGCTGGTGGAGCTTGCCGAGATCAGTGGCTCGGAAACGTTCCTGCATGTGCGCAACGAACACTGGCGCATGATCCTGCACCTGCCCGGGGTGCACGAGTACCAGGTGGACACGCCGATCCGCGTGTTCATCCCCACCCACAAGCTGTTCGTCTTCGACAGCGCCGGGGCGCTGGTGCAGGCCCCAGGGCTGCGCCAGGCAAGGAGAGGCTGATGGCCGAGATCCGCCTGCGCCAACTGGCGCACAGCTACAGCCGCCAGCCCACCAGCGACGCGGACTATGCCCTGCATGCGCTGGAGCATGTGTGGGAGCAGGGTGGCGCCTACGCTTTGCTCGGGCCTTCGGGCTGCGGCAAATCGACGTTGCTCAACATCATTTCCGGGCTGCTGACACCGTCCCACGGCGAGGTGTTGTTCGACGGCAAACCGGTCAACCAGCTGTCACCGCAGGCGCGCAACATCGCCCAGGTTTTCCAGTTTCCGGTGGTGTACGACACCATGACGGTGTTCGACAACCTGGCCTTCCCGCTGCGAAACCAAGGGCTGGACGAAGCCCGGGTGCGTGCCCGGGTGGAGGAGATTGCCGAGGTACTCGACCTGGCCAGCGTGTTGCGCAAGAAGGCGCGCAACCTCAGTGCCGACGAAAAGCAGAAGGTCTCCATGGGCCGTGGCCTGGTGCGCGATGACGTGTCGGCAATCCTGTTCGACGAGCCGCTGACGGTGATCGACCCGCACCTGAAGTGGAAGCTGCGGCGCAAGCTCAAGCAGATCCACGAGCAGTTCAACATCACCATGATCTACGTCACCCATGACCAGCTTGAGGCCTCGACCTTCGCCGACAAGATCGCGGTGATGCATGGCGGGCGCATCGTCCAGTTCGGCACCCCGCGCGAGTTGTTCGAGCGGCCACGGCACACCTTCGTCGGCTACTTTATCGGCAGCCCGGGCATGAACCTGATCGAGGTGCGCGCCGAAGCGGACGGGGTGATGTTCGGCGATATTCACCTGGCATTGCCTGACGGCTTGCGTGAGCGCCTGGCGGCGACAGCGGGCGGGCGCCTGCAAGTGGGCATCCGCCCGGAATTCGTGCAGCTGTGGGACAGCCCGTTCGATGACGCCTTCCCGGCACGGGTGCTGGATGTCGAGGACCTGGGTACTTACCGCATCGTCACGCTTGAGCTGGGCGGCGTGGCGCTCAAGGCACGGCTTGGCGAGGATCGCCCGTTGCCTTTGGAGCAGGCCTGGGTCAGCCTGCCGACGCGGTGGCTGATGCTGTATGTCGACGATGTGCTGCTGGAGGCCGCGCCATGAACAAGGTGCCGAACAACAAGGCCTGGTGGCTGGTGTTGCCGGTGTTCCTGCTGGTGGCGTTCAGTGCCGTGGTGCCGATGATGACGGTGGTCAACTACTCGGTGCAGGACATCTTCGACCAGTCCAACCGCTACTTCGTCGGCGCCGACTGGTACCGCCAGGTGCTGCGCGACCCGGCGCTGCATGACGCGCTGCTGCGCCAGTTCATCTACTCCGCTTGCGTGCTGCTGATCGAGATCCCGCTGGGCATCGGCATTGCCCTGACCATGCCGACCAAGGGGCGCATGGCCTCGGTGTGCCTGATTGTCATGGCCATCCCGCTGCTGATCCCGTGGAACGTGGTCGGCACCATCTGGCAGATTTTTGGCCGCGCTGATATCGGCTTGCTCGGCGCTACCCTGGCCAAGCTCGGTGTCAGCTACAACTACGCTGGCGACCCGTTCGACGCCTGGCTTACGGTGCTGGTGATGGACGTGTGGCACTGGACGTCGCTGGTGGCGTTGCTGTGCTATTCGGGGCTGCGTGCCATCCCCGACGTGTACTACCAGGCCGCGCGCATTGACCGCGCTTCGGGCTGGGCGGTGTTCCGCCATATCCAGTTGCCGAAGCTGAAGAACGTGCTGCTGATTGCGGTGATGCTGCGCTTCATGGACAGCTTCATGATCTACACCGAGCCGTTCGTGCTGACCGGTGGCGGGCCCGGCAACGCCACCACCTTCCTCAGCCAGACCCTCACACGCATGGCCGTGGGGCAGTTCGACCTGGGCCCGGCGGCGGCGTTCTCGCTGGTGTACTTCCTGATCATCCTGCTGGTGTCGTGGCTGTTCTACACAGCCATGACCCATGCCGACAAGGACTAGGCCATGAGCACGCGCAAAACGCTGGCCCTGCTGCTGTATTTCTTCTTCCTGCTGGTGCCGATCTACTGGTTGCTGAACATGTCGTTCAAGAGCAACACCGAGATCCTCGGCGGCCTGACCCTGTGGCCGCAGGCGTTCACCCTCGACAACTACCGGGTGATTTTCACCGATGCCAGTTGGTACAGCGGTTACATCAACTCGCTGTACTACGTATGCCTGAACACACTGATATCGCTGCTGGTGGCGCTGCCGGCGGCGTATGCCTTCTCGCGCTACCGCTTCCTTGGTGACCGGCACCTGTTCTTCTGGCTACTGACCAACCGCATGGCGCCGCCAGCGGTGTTCCTGCTGCCATTCTTCCAGCTGTACTCGTCGATCGGCCTGTTCGATACGCATATCGCCGTGGCCCTGGCTCACTGCCTGTTCAACGTACCGCTGGCAGTGTGGATCCTGGAGGGTTTCATGTCCGGCGTGCCCAAGGAAATCGACGAAACGGCCTACATCGACGGCTACAGCTTCCCGCGGTTCTTCGTGAAAATATTTATTCCGCTGATTGGCTCTGGCATCGGCGTCACGGCGTTTTTCTGCTTCATGTTCTCCTGGGTCGAACTGCTGCTGGCGCGCACCTTGACCTCGGTGAACGCCAAGCCGATTGCTGCGGTAATGACCCGCACCGTGTCGGCCTCGGGCATCGACTGGGGCGTGCTGGCGGCAGCGGGGGTACTGACCATCTTGCCGGGCATGCTGGTCATCTGGTTCGTGCGCAACCATGTAGCCAAGGGCTTTGCCCTGGGCCGGGTGTGAGGAGGGCAACGCATGGAATGGATGGCCTGGACCTTGCCAACGGCACTGTTTTTCGCCGCCGTTGGCGTACTGCTGCTGGGCATGACCCTGCTCGAACTGCGCCGCCCCTGCGTGGAGCGGCGGGGTTTCCTTCCGCTGGTCACCAGCCGCGGCGATCGCTTGTTCATCGGCCTGCTGGCCAGCGCCTACCTGCATTTGCTGGTGGTCGGCGTCAGCGAGTGGCCACTGTGGGTAGCCTCGCTGCTGTCGCTGGCGTGGCTGGTGCTGGTGCTGCGCTGGGGCTGAGCGAGCGGCCCTGTGGAATAACTGAAACGGGAGATCACAATGTTCGATAACAAGCACAACAGGCGACATTTGACCCTGGCCGCGTTGCTGGTACTGGCCAGCGTGCAGGGCTCTGCCTGGGCCGACCAGTACGAGGACGCGGCAAAAAAATGGATCGGCAGCGAGTTCAAGCCATCGACCCTTACCCCTGAACAGCAGCTGGCCGAGTTGCAGTGGTTCATCAAGGCGGCCGAGCCGTTCCGTGGCATGAAGATCAACGTGGTGTCGGAAACCATCACCACCCATGAATACGAATCCAAGGTGCTGGCCAAGGCCTTCAGTGAAATTACCGGTATCCAGCTGACCCACGACCTGTTGCAGGAAGGCGACGTGGTGGAAAAACTGCAAACGCAGATGCAGTCGGACAAGAACATCTACGACGGCTGGGTCAATGACTCCGATTTGATCGGCACGCACTTTCGCTACGGCAAGGTGGAATCGATCACCGACCTGATGGCCAACGAGGGCAAAAACTACACCTCGCCGACCCTGGACCTGAAAGACTTCATCGGCATTTCCTTCACCACCGCGCCGGACGGCAAGGTCTACCAGTTGCCCGACCAGCAGTTCGCCAACCTCTACTGGTTCCGCGCCGACTGGTTCGAGCGGCCCGAACTGAAGGCCAAATTCAAAGAAAAGTATGGCTACGAGCTGGGTGTGCCGGTGAACTGGTCGGCCTACGAGGACATTGCCAAGTTCTTCAGCGAAGACGTCAAGGAGATCGACGGCAAGCGCGTCTACGGGCACATGGACTATGGCAAGAAAGACCCGTCGCTGGGCTGGCGTTTCACCGATGCCTGGTTCTCCATGGCCGGCGGTGGCGACAAGGGGCTACCCAACGGCCTGCCGGTGGACGAATGGGGCATTCGCGTGGAGGACTGCCATCCGGTGGGCTCCAGCGTGACCCGTGGCGGCGACACCAACGGGCCGGCCGCCGTCTACGCCACGCAGAAGTACGTGGACTGGATGCGTGCCTACGCGCCCAAGGAAGCCCAGGGCATGACCTTCTCTGAAGCAGGCCCGGTGCCGGCCCAGGGCAACATTGCCCAGCAGATCTTCTGGTACACCGCGTTTACCGCCGACATGACCAAGCCTGGTCTGCCGGTGGTGAATGCCGACGGTACACCGAAGTGGCGCATGGCCCCTTCGCCGAAGGGGCCATACTGGGAGGAGGGGATGAAGCTGGGCTACCAGGACACCGGCTCGTGGACCTTCTTCAAATCCACCCCCGAGAAACAACGCCTGGCGGCTTGGCTGTATGCCCAGTTCGTCACTTCCAAGACCGTGTCGCTGAAAAAGACCATCGTCGGCCTTACGCCGATTCGCGAGTCGGACATCAACTCCCAGGCCATGACCGAGCTGGCGCCCAAGCTGGGCGGGCTGGTGGAGTTCTACCGCAGCCCGGCGCGGGTGCAGTGGACACCGACCGGCACCAACGTGCCGGATTACCCGCGGCTGGCGCAGTTGTGGTGGAGCCATATCGCCGAAGTAGCCAGTGGCGAGAAGACCCCGCAGGAAGCCCTGGATGGCCTGGCCCGCGACCAGGACCGCATGATGGAACGCTTGCAGCGCTCCAACGCCCAGGCCACCTGTGCGCCCAAGCTGAACCCGGAAAAGGATGCCCAGTACTGGTTCGACCAGCCCGGTGCGCCGAAGCCCAAGCTGGCCAACGAAAAGCCCAAGGGCGAGACGGTCAGTTACAACGAACTGTTGAAGTCGTGGGAGGCGGCGCGCAAGTGACCGGCTAAGTACGCGCTGGCTTCTTCGCGGGTAAACCCGCTCCCACAGGGATATCACTGTCCTTCTGGGCAGCGCGGACCCTGTAGGAGCGGGTTCACCCGCGAATAGGCCGGCAAAGCCAATGCATTACCGTCAGGCAAAAAAAACGGCACCTGCCAGAGGTGCCGTTTTCATTTCACACGCTATTACTTGTGCAGCTCTTCCGCCGCATACAGCGTGTTCTCCAGCAGGCACGCCCGGGTCATCGGCCCGACGCCACCCGGCACCGGCGTGATCCAGCCGGCGCGCGGCAGGGCGGTCTCGTAGACCACATCGCCAACCAGCTTGCCGTCGTCCTGGCGGTTGATGCCCACGTCGATGACGATGGCGCCTTCCTTGACCCACTCACCCTTGACCAGCCCCGGCTTGCCGGCAGCCACGACCACCAGGTCGGCGCGGCCGACATGGCCGGCCAGGTCTTTGGTGAAGCGGTGGCAGACGGTCACGGTGCAGCCGGCCAGCAGCAGCTCCATGGCCATCGGGCGACCAACGATGTTGGACGCACCGACGATCACTGCGTTCATGCCATACAGGTCCTGACCGGTGCTTTCCAGCAGGGTCATGATGCCTTTCGGCGTGCATGGGCGCAGCAGCGGGATGCGTTGGGCCAGGCGACCGATGTTGTACGGGTGGAAGCCGTCCACGTCCTTGTCCGGGCGAATGCGCTCGAGCAGCAGCGAGGCGTCCAGGTGCGCCGGCAGCGGCAGCTGCAGCAGGATGCCATCGACGGCCGGGTCGTCATTGAGGCGATCGATCAGCTCGGTCAGGGCCTGCTGCGTGGTTTCGCTAGGCAGGTCGAACGCCTGCGAAATGAAGCCGACCTCTTCGCAGTCCTTGCGCTTGTGCGAGACATAGACTTGGGAGGCGGGGTCGGTGCCGACCAGGATCACTGCCAGGCCCGGCGTACGCAGGCCTTGCTGGCGACGCTCCACGACACGTTGAGCGATCTGCTGGCGCAGGCTGGCGGCGATTGCCTTGCCATCGATTAGGTGTGCAGTCATAGACGCGTGATTAACCATCGAGAAGGAAACAATAAAGAGGGCGCATTCTCGCACGACACGGGCCAAGGGCAAAGGCGGGTGGTCGGGCAAATCCCCTAACCCCTTAAATAATTTAAATTTTTTTGAAAAAGGTGTTGACGGTTTTCAGGGTCGCCTATAAGATTCGCCGCACTTGTCGGGCACAGCCTAGCACTGGTTGGCTAAGTCGGGCAGAATGAGTGGTTTAGCAGTTACCTGTTAAATGCTTGTTCGGTTAGGCTTCAAGCTTAAGCGCCCGTAGCTCAGCTGGATAGAGCATCCGCCTTCTAAGCGGATGGTCGCAGGTTCGAGTCCTGCCGGGTGCGCCATTAGGCAGCTTTGGCAAGCAAGTAGGCTGTAATGCGATATGGTGGGCGTAGCTCAGTTGGTAGAGCGCCGGATTGTGATTCCGGTTGTCGTGGGTTCGATTCCCATCGTCCACCCCATATTCTTCAAGGGCGCCTCGATAGCATCTGGCGCCTTTGTTTTAAGCGTTACGCGGACGTGGTGAAATTGGTAGACACACTGGATTTAGGTTCCAGCGGCGCAAGCTGTAAGAGTTCGAGTCTCTTCGTCCGCACCATGCTTCTGTAAGGTTGTACCGTAACACCGCAATATGGTGGGCGTAGCTCAGTTGGTAGAGCGCCGGATTGTGATTCCGGTTGTCGTGGGTTCGATTCCCATCGTCCACCCCATATTCTTGAAAAGGCGCCTTGATCGTGAGATCGGGCGCCTTTTTGTTTTTGGGTTTTTGGGTTTTTGGGTTGATGTGTGGTTGTGGTGTGCATGCCTTTAGAGATTTGGCGCCTGTAAGATCGAGCGCCGCCCGCGCGGCGCTTCGCGGGTAAACCCGCTCCTACGTTTGTTTCGGGCCAGTCCATCCTGTGCCGGGCGCGCGCGACCGCCTTGTTTGTACGACGCGATATCGAGGCGTGCGCCAAGGCGTTCGCGCGCAAATGCCACAGGAATGATTGGCCCGAAACAAACGTAGGAGCGGGTTTACCCGCGAAGCGCCGCGCGGGCGGCGCTCGATCTCACAGGCGCTGCAAGGCTCAAATCGTTCACCCTACAGGCGCTGCAAGGCTCAAATCGTTCACCTCACAGGCGCTGCAAGGTTCGGATCAGGCACTTCGCAGGCGCCAACCCGCCCCAAGCCAATCTATCGCCAGCCATATCACACTCCCGCCCCTTGCAATCCTCTGGTGACACCCCAATAAAAGCTGTTAGATTTCAGCCGGTTGAAACGCCGGCCCAGTTGGCCGACAGAGGAACACCCCAATGATTGCAAAAGAAGCCCGTCAGGCCCTGGCGCTGCAGCGCTTTGCCGAAGCCAATCCGCAGTTGCTCGAGGAGATCCGCGAGCTGGATGCGCGCGAGCAGGCCCAGCAGATCGAGTGGGCGTTCGAGGACGCTGCCGAGGAGCAGGGTATTCAGCCCTGGGAGCTGGCGCTGCAATTGATCGCCGAAACCCCGGAGCAGCTTCAGGCCATGCGCCTGGAAACGCACCGTGAGGTGGCCGAGGCGCTGGGGATGGAGTGGGAAGAGTACTGCCAGTTCAACGAAATCGACCCTGAATAAAGGAAGCGAATTCGTTGCTGGCAGTTGTTTGACAAGGTATTTCGGCCGCAAGTCGCCCCAGGCGCCGTGCGGCCCTTATTGAAGCAGGCCTGGCGGCAAGCCGTGCGGGCCTTGAAAGTTAATCGACCGGCGTGGTTTCTCGTCGTCCCGAGTGGGGTGACTTCTGCTGCGCGACTCACTAGAATGCTTGCCCTTGATTCTGGAGTCGGGCTAACGCCGGCTAACGTCTGTGCAACGAGGAATATCCATGCAAGTTTCTGTTGAAAACACTTCCGCTCTCGAGCGCCGCATGACCATCGCCGTTCCGGCCGAGCGCGTCGAGAACGAAGTCAACAAGCGTCTGCAACAGACTGCCAAGCGCGCCAAGGTTGCCGGCTTCCGCCCAGGCAAAGTGCCAATGAGCGTGATCCGTCAGCGCTTCGAAGCCGATGCCCGTCAAGAGGCTTTCGGTGATCTGGTCCAGGCTTCCTTCTACGAAGCCATCGTCGAGCAGAAGCTGAACCCGGCTGGCGCCCCTGCCGTTGAGCCGAAGTCCTTCGAAAAAGGCAAGGACCTGGAATTCGTCGCCATCTTCGAAGTGTTCCCAGAGTTCACCGTTGCCGGCCTGGAGTCGATCAATGTCGAGCGCCTGAGCGCCGAAGTGGCTGACGCCGACCTGGACAACATGCTGGAAGTGCTGCGCAAGCAGAACACCCGCTTCGAGGCCGTCGAGCGCGCCGCGCAGAACGACGACCAGGTCAACATCGACTTCGTCGGCAAGGTCGACGGTGAAGTGTTCGCCGGTGGTTCGGCCAAGGGCACCCAGCTGGTACTGGGCTCCGGCCGCATGATCCCAGGCTTCGAAGACGGCCTGGTTGGCGCCAAGGCTGGCGAAGAGCGCGTTGTCAACGTGACCTTCCCAGAGGACTACCAGAACCTGGACCTGGCTGGCAAAGCTGCCGAGTTCACCATCACCGTCAACAGCGTTTCGGCTCCCGCCCTGCCAGAACTGAACGAAGAGTTCTTCGCCCAGTTCGGCATCAAGGAATCGACCCTGGAAGGCTTCCGCGCCGAAGTTCGCAAGAACATGGAGCGTGAACTGCGCCAGGCGATCAAGACCAAGGTGAAGAACCAGGTCATGGACGGTCTGCTGGCCGCCAACCCGATCGAAGTGCCGAAAGCCCTGCTGGAAAACGAAGTCAACCGTCTGCGCGTGCAGGCTGTTCAGCAGTTCGGTGGCAACATCAAGCCTGAGCAACTGCCAGCCGAGCTGTTCGAAGAGCAAGCCAAGCGCCGCGTAGTGCTGGGCCTGATCGTTGCCGAAGTGGTCAAGCAGTTCGAGCTGAAGCCGGACGACGCCAAGGTTCGCGAGATGATCGAAGAAATGGCTTCGGCTTACCAAGAGCCTGAGCAGGTCATCGCCTGGTACTACAAGAACGACCAGCAACTGAACGAAGTGCGTTCGGTTGTGCTGGAAGAGCAAGTTGTAGATACTGTTCTGCAGAAAGCGACTGTGACCGACAAATCGGTCTCGTACGAAGATGCCGTTAAACCAGCCCAGGCTCCTGCCGACGCTGAGTAACAGGCTTCTCTCGTAGGAAACCCCCACAAGCCAGCCTTCGAGCTGGCTTGTGCGTATTCAAGCCATGACTATTTGGGAGTGAGCGCAGGACATGTCCCGCAATTCTTATATTCAGCAGAGCTCTGACATCCAGGCCGCAGGCGGTCTGGTCCCGATGGTTATCGAGCAGTCCGCCCGTGGCGAACGCGCCTACGACATCTACTCGCGCCTGTTGAAGGAGCGAGTGATCTTCCTGGTGGGTCCTGTAGAAGACTACATGGCCAACCTGGTAGTGGCGCAGATGCTGTTCCTTGAGGCGGAAAACCCGGACAAGGATATCCATCTTTACATCAACTCCCCTGGCGGCTCGGTGACGGCTGGCATGTCGATCTACGACACCATGCAATTCATCAAGCCGGACGTCTCGACCATCTGCATCGGCCAGGCCTGCAGCATGGGTGCCTTCCTGTTGACTGCCGGTGCCAAGGGCAAGCGTCACTGCCTGCCTAACTCGCGGGTGATGATTCACCAGCCGCTGGGCGGCTTCCAGGGCCAGGCTACCGACATCCAGATCCACGCCCAGGAAATCCTCAGCATCAAGGCGCGTCTCAACGAGCTGCTGGCTTACCACACCGGCCAGGACCTCGAGACCATTCAGCGTGATACTGAGCGTGACAACTTCATGAGCGCCTCGCGCGCGGCCGAGTACGGCCTGATCGACTCGGTCTACGACAAGCGGCAACTGGCCTCCTGAACCGGGGTGTCAGAGCAGGTAGGCGCGGAAAGCGCCTACCTGCGGACTTGAAAAAGCCCGCAATTGCCTTCATCTTGTGTTGCAAGCCTACCGGATTGGATCGATCGAATGACTGACACCCGTAACGGCGAGGACAGCGGCAAATTGCTCTATTGCTCCTTCTGCGGCAAAAGCCAGCACGAAGTGCGCAAATTGATTGCCGGGCCCTCGGTATTTATCTGCGACGAGTGCGTCGACCTGTGCAATGACATCATCCGTGAGGAGGTGCAGGAAGCCCAGGCCGAGAGCAGCGCGCACAAATTGCCTTCGCCGAAAGAAATCAGCGGCATCCTGGACCAGTACGTCATTGGTCAGGAGCGCGCGAAGAAGGTGCTGGCCGTAGCGGTGTACAACCACTACAAGCGCCTGAATCAGCGTGACAAGAAGGGTGACGAAGTCGAACTGGGCAAGAGCAACATCCTGCTCATCGGGCCGACCGGCTCGGGTAAGACCCTGCTCGCCGAAACCCTGGCACGCCTGTTGAACGTACCGTTCACCATTGCTGACGCCACCACCCTGACCGAAGCCGGTTATGTGGGTGAGGACGTCGAGAACATCATCCAGAAGCTGTTGCAGAAGTGCGACTACGACGTGGAAAAGGCCCAGATGGGCATTGTCTACATCGACGAAATCGACAAGATCTCGCGCAAGTCGGACAACCCGTCCATCACCCGTGACGTCTCGGGCGAGGGCGTGCAGCAGGCACTGCTGAAACTGATCGAAGGCACCGTGGCCTCGGTTCCGCCGCAAGGCGGCCGTAAGCACCCGCAACAGGAATTCCTGCAGGTTGATACCCGCAACATCCTGTTCATTTGCGGTGGCGCATTCTCGGGCCTGGAAAAGGTCATCCAGAACCGCTCCACCAAAGGTGGTATCGGTTTTGGCGCCGAAGTGCGCAGCAAGGAAGAGGGCAAGAAGGTTGGTGAGTCCCTGCGTGAGGTCGAGCCGGACGATCTGGTGAAGTTTGGCCTGATCCCGGAATTCGTCGGCCGCCTGCCGGTGCTGGCGACCCTCGACGAGCTGGATGAGGCTGCGCTGATGCAGATCCTCACCGAGCCGAAGAACGCCCTGACCAAGCAGTATGCCAAGCTGTTCGAGATGGAAAGCGTCGACCTCGAGTTCCGCAGCGATGCGCTCAAGGCCGTAGCGCGCAAGGCCCTGGAGCGCAAGACCGGCGCCCGTGGCCTGCGTTCGATCCTCGAAGGCGTGCTACTCGACACCATGTACGAGATCCCTTCGCAGAAGGATGTCAGCAAGGTGGTGATCGACGAAAGCGTCATCGAAGGCACCTCGCAGCCGCTGATGATCTACGAAAACAGCGAGCCGCACGCCAAGGCCGCGCCAGACGCCTGATTCAGGCAATGGCCGGTTGACGGTTGCAAACCAGAAGGGGGCCTACGGGCCCCTTTCTGCTTTTCCTGCGCTAGCGCTTGTAATTTCCCAAGCGTGCCCCCACATTAGGTCCAAGCATCATTTCCACCGGTTTCCGGCCATAAGGCCGCTGTAGAGGCGAAATCATGAAGACCACCCTCGACTTGCCTCTTTTGCCATTGCGCGATGTCGTTGTTTATCCGCATATGGTTATCCCGCTGTTTGTGGGGCGCGAAAAGTCCATCGAAGCCCTCGAGGCAGCGATGACGGGCGAAAAGCAGATCCTCCTGCTGGCCCAGAAAAACCCAGCCGATGACGACCCGGGCGAGGACGCCCTGTACCGCGTCGGTACCGTTGCCACCGTGCTGCAACTGCTGAAACTGCCTGATGGCACCGTCAAGGTGCTGGTCGAGGGCGAGCAGCGTGGCGCCGTCGAGCGTTTCACCGAAGTTGAAGGGCACATCCGTGCCGAAGTCTCCCTGATCGACGAAACCGATGCCGCCGAGCGCGAGTCGGAAGTGTTCGTGCGCACGCTGCTGTCGCAATTCGAGCAGTATGTGCAGCTGGGCAAGAAAGTCCCTGCCGAAGTGCTGTCTTCGCTCAATAGCATCGAAGAGCCAGGGCGCCTGGTCGACACCATGGCCGCACACATGGCGCTGAAGATCGAGCAGAAGCAGGAAATTCTCGAAATCGTCGACCTGACCACCCGTGTCGAGCACGTGCTGGCACTGCTGGATGCCGAAATCGACCTGCTGCAGGTCGAAAAGCGCATTCGTGGCCGGGTCAAGAAGCAGATGGAGCGCAGCCAGCGCGAGTACTACCTGAATGAGCAGATGAAGGCCATTCAGAAAGAGCTCGGCGATGGCGACGAAGGCCACAACGAGGTCGAAGAGCTGAAAAAGCGCATCGAAGCCGCTGGCTTGCCCAAGGATGCCCTGGCCAAGGCTCAGGCCGAGCTGAACAAGCTCAAGCAGATGTCGCCGATGTCGGCCGAGGCCACCGTGGTGCGTTCGTACCTCGACTGGCTCGTGCAGGTGCCGTGGCAAGCCCAGAGCAAGGTTCGCCTGGACCTGACCAAGGCCGAGGAGATCCTCGATGCCGACCACTATGGCCTCGAAGAGGTCAAGGAACGCATCCTCGAGTACCTTGCCGTGCAGAAGCGCGTCAAAAAAATCCGCGGCCCGGTACTGTGCCTGGTCGGCCCGCCTGGCGTGGGCAAGACCTCGCTGGCCGAGTCGATCGCTGCTGCCACCAACCGCAAATTCGTGCGCATGGCCCTGGGTGGCGTGCGTGACGAGGCCGAAATCCGCGGCCACCGCCGTACCTACATCGGTTCCATGCCGGGCCGCCTGATCCAGAAGATGACCAAGGTAGGCGTGCGCAACCCGCTGTTCTTGCTCGACGAAATCGACAAGATGGGCAGCGACATGCGTGGCGACCCGGCCTCGGCGCTGCTGGAAGTGCTCGACCCAGAGCAGAACCACAACTTCAACGACCACTACCTGGAGGTCGACTACGACCTCTCGGACGTGATGTTCCTGTGCACCTCGAACTCGATGAACATCCCGCCGGCGCTGCTCGACCGGATGGAAGTCATCCGCCTGCCGGGCTACACCGAGGACGAGAAGATCAACATCGCGGTCAAGTACCTGGTGCCCAAGCAGGTCAAGGCCAACGGCCTGAAGAAGGACGAGCTGGAAGTCGATGTGTCGGCCATTCGCGACATCATCCGCTACTACACCCGCGAAGCCGGTGTGCGTGGCCTGGAGCGGCAAATTGCCAAGGTCTGCCGCAAGGTGGTCAAGGAACATACCGGGCAGAAGCAGGTCAAGGTCAAGGTCGCGAGCGAGCAGCTGGAGCACCTGCTGGGCGTGCGCAAGTTCCGTTACGGGCTGGCCGAGCAGCAGGATCAGATCGGCCAGGTTACCGGCCTGGCCTGGACCCAAGTGGGCGGCGAGCTGCTGACCATCGAAGCCGTGGTCATCCCCGGCAAGGGCCAGTTGATCAAGACCGGTTCGCTGGGCGATGTGATGGTCGAGTCGATCACCGCCGCGCAAACCGTGGTACGCAGCCGCGCCCGCAGCCTGGGTATTGCTGCCGACTTCCACGAAAAGCATGACGTGCATATCCACATGCCGGAAGGCGCCACGCCGAAGGACGGCCCAAGCGCTGGTGTCGGCATGTGCACCGCGCTGGTGTCGGCGCTGACGCAGATTCCAGTACGTGCCGACGTGGCCATGACTGGCGAAATCACCCTGCGTGGCCAGGTACTGGCCATTGGCGGGCTGAAGGAAAAACTGCTGGCGGCACACCGTGGCGGGATCAAGACGGTGATCATTCCCGAGGAGAATGTTCGCGATCTGAAGGAGATTCCGGAAAATATCAAACAGGATCTGCAGATCAAACCGGTCAAATGGATTGACGAAGTCCTGCAAATTGCGCTGCAATACGCCCCGGAGCCCTTGCCAGATGTGGCTCCGGAGATTGTCGCGAAGGATGAAAAGCGCGACGGCGATGCTAAGGAAAGAATTAGCACGCATTAAGTAGTTTTTGGCTGGGGGGCTTTCCTTGACAGTTTTTTCGGGGCCTTGCTATAAAGCGGCACGCTATTGTCATCAGGCCACCCAGCGCACGTTTCATAAGCTTTTCATTACATACTTAGAAACAAACTCAATAGAGAAATAAGGGGACTTAGAGTGAACAAGTCGGAACTGATTGACGCTATCGCCGCATCTGCTGACATCCCGAAAGCTGTAGCCGGCCGCGCGCTGGACGCAGTAATTGACTCCGTGACCGGTGCCCTGAAAGCAGGCGACGACGTCGTTCTGGTTGGCTTCGGTACCTTCTCGGTCAAAGAGCGCGCAGAGCGCACCGGCCGTAACCCGCAAACCGGTAACGCGATCAAGATCGCTGCCGCCAAGGTTCCAGGCTTCAAGGCTGGCAAAGGCCTGAAAGACGCCGTCAACTAAGTCGTCTCTTTCAGCCGGACCAGGCTTGGCCAGGTCCGAGCACGGTGATGGCGGGTCGCAAACGTTCCCGCCTGACACGTTTGCTAAGAAAAGGCGCATCCTCGGATGCGCCTTTCTTTTATCAGGATTCTACCCACGCTCCGCGGTTGTCGACGCAGTGGTACAGCCGTTTCTGGGGGACGCATGCTGCAAAATATCAGGGACAATTCACAAGGTTGGATTGCCAAGACCATCATCGGCCTTATCGTCGTGTTGATGGCGTTGACCGGCTTCGAAGCCATTTTCCAGGCCGCCACCCATAGCCAGGACGCCGCCAAGGTGAACGGCCAGACCATCAGCCAGAACGAGCTGAGCCAGGCGGCCGACATGCAGCGCCGTCAGCTGATGCAACAGTTGGGCAAGGATTTCGATCCGGCGCTGCTGGATGACAAAATGCTGCGTGAAGAGGCGCTCAAGGGCCTGATCAGCCGTAAGCTGCTGCTGCAAGGCGCTGAAGATGCCAAGTTCGCCTTCTCCGAGGCTGCGCTGGATCAGGTGATCCTGCAGACACCGGAGTTCCAGGTGGACGGCAAGTTCAGTGCCGACCGTTTCGACCAGGTGATCCGCCAGATGGGTTACGGGCGCATGCAGTTCCGCGACATGCTCGGCGAGGAAATGCTCATCGGCCAGCTACGCACCGGCCTGGCCGGCAGCAGCTTCGTCACCGACCAGCAGGTTGAGGCGTTTGCCCGGCTGGAAAAGCAGACCCGTGATTTCGCCTCCCTGACCTACAAGGCCGACCCGGCCGCGGTCAAGGTCAGCGATGAAGAGGTCAAGGCGCACTACGACCAGCACGCCAAGGAGTTCATGTCGCCTGACCAGGTGGTGATCGACTACGTCGAGCTGAAGAAGTCGGCGTTCTTCGACCAGGTCAAAGTGACCGACGAAGAGCTCAAGGCGCAGTACGAGAAGGAAACCGCCAACCTCGCCGAACAGCGTCATGCCGCGCACATCCTCATCGAGGTCAACGACAAGGTCACTGACGCCCAGGCCAAGGCCCGTGCCGAAGAGATCGAGCAGCGCCTGGCCAAGGGTGAAGACTTTGCCGCGCTGGCCAAGGAGTTCTCCCAGGACCCAGGTTCTGCCAACAGCGGTGGTGACCTTGGCTTCGCCGGCCCGGGCGTGTACGACCCGGCGTTCGAAGAGGCGCTGTACAAGCTGCAAGGTGGCCAGGTCTCTGCGCCGGTGCGCACCGAGTTCGGTTATCACCTGATCAAGCTGCTGGGCGTGCAGGCGCCAGAAGTGCCGAGCTTCGCCAGCCTGAAGGACAAGCTGACCCGCGACCTGAAGACCCCGCTGGTCGAGCAGCGTTATGTCGACGCCAGCAAGCAGCTGCAAGATGCCGCCTACGAGGCTTCCGACCTGGCTCAGCCGGCCCAGGACCTGAACCTGAAGGTGCACACCTCTGCAGCGTTCGGCCGTGAGGGCGGTGAAGGCATCACTGCCAACCGTTCGGTGGTGCAGGCTGCGTTCTCCGAAGAAGTGCTGGATGAAGGTGCCAACAGCACCGCCATCGAGCTCGACCCGGAAACCACCGTGGTACTGCGCGTCAAGGAGCACCGCAAGCCGGAGCAACTGCCGCTGGAGGCCGTGGCCAAGAACATCAGCGAACACCTGGCCAAAGAGAAGGCGACTGCCGAGCTCAAGACCAAGACCGACAAGCTGATTGCCGGCCTGCGTGACGGCTCCATCGCAGCGGGCAGCGTGCACGAAGGCCAAGGCTGGAAAGCCTACGAAGCAGTCACCCGTGGTGAGGACGGCATTGATCCGGCCGAACTGCAGGCGCTGTTCCGCCTCGGCAAGCCACAGGCCAAGGACAAGCCTGTGTATGGCAGCGTGGTGCTGCGTGACGGTAGCCTGGTAGTGCTGCAGCTCAAAGGCGTCAACGAAGGCGCTGCCGCCACCGACGAAGAAAAGCAGCAGATCCGCCGCTACCTCGCGTCGCGTGCTGGCCAGCAGGACTTCGCGGCCTATCGCAAGCAGCTGGAAGCCAATGCGGACATCACCCGTTACTAAGGTGATCTTCGTATGAAGAAACAGGCCGCCTTGTGCGGCCTGTTTCATTTCTGCTGCCTGGGCCGGCCTCTTCGCGGGTAAACCCGCTCCTACAAATACCGCGCTGGATTCAGGCCCGGCTCAATACCTGTAGGAGCGGGTTTACCCGCGAAGAGGCCTGCACAGGCGCTACAAGGCCTATCGTTTCACCCCTTCATAGTTATCCAGCGTATCCCGCGCAATCTCCCGCCCCAGGGCGATCAGCTCTGGCGCCTTGTAAAACTCGAAAAACCTGCACACCCGCTTGGGCACGTTGATCAGCACATCCGGTGGATAGCCGGCAATCTTGTACTGTGCCAACGAGGTCTGCATGACCTCGAAGCTCTGGTTGATCAAGTCCAGCAGCGAAGCGGGCCCCACGTTGTCGATGATGAACGAGCCGGTCGCCGACTTTGGCGCGCCCTCGCGCTCCGGTGCCGCCGCAGGTTGCTGGGCCTCCGGGTCGGCGGCATCGGCCAGCCACGGGTTGGGTGGCGCCAGCCCTTCGGCGACGATTTCCTGTTCGATGCGGATCAGCTCCTCTGCCGGCTTGCGGCGGAATGGCAAGCGTGAGCCCAGCGAGCTCAACAAGGCGTCAAAACGCATCTTGAACGCCGCCGGGCGCTCGATCACCGGCAACTGGTACTGCTTCTGGTTGGTGGCGTTGAGGTTGACCGCGATGATCATGTCGCAGTGGCTGGACACCACCGGCACGATCGGCAGCGGGTTGAGGATGCCGCCGTCGACCAGCATGCGGTTGCCTTGCATCACCGGCGTGAACAGGCTGGGGATTGCCGCCGAGGCGCGCATGGCCTGGTGCAGGCAGCCCTCCTGAAACCAGATTTCCTGCTGGTTGGTGAGGTCCGTCGCAACCGCTGTGTAGGGGATGCGCAATTGCTCGATGTTGATTTCGCCGACGATCTTGCGGATCTGGCCGAACACCTTGTCGCCACGAATCGCGCCCAGGCGAAAGCTGACGTCGACCAGGCGCAGCACATCCAGGTAGTCGAGGCTCTCGATCCAGTTGCGGTAGTTTTCCAGCTTGCCGGCAGCGTAGATGCCGCCAATGACCGCCCCCATTGAGCAGCCGGCGATGCAGGCGATGTCGTAGCCGCGGCGCTCGATTTCCTCGATCACGCCGATGTGTGCATACCCCCGGGCTCCGCCCGATCCCAGTACCAGCGCCACACGTTTACTCATGAACATTCCCCGGCCAGTGCAACCATGGTCCTACAATGCACCCATCGCTGCCTGTGCTTCAATGTAGATCGCGCTGAGCTACTGTAATAAAGCTGGCTGGGCAACGCTGGCCGGGCAGGGCACTTTTCAGCTGCCGGGGCGTCGAACAGCCACCGTTTTTTCCATTGAGGAACTACCCATGAAAGCCTGGATCTGCCTTCCACTGATTGCCTTGGCCCTTGCGGGCTGTGCAGGCAAGACGGCCTACCGTGACAGCTGCGCAACCCAGCTGGATGCCGCCTGGAAGGAGCTGGACCTGGCCAAGGCCGAAGGCTTTGCCGGTGCCGTGAGTTACTCCAAAGCCTTGTCGCTGCTGACCGGGGCCAAGACCCAGCAGCAGTTCGAAGGGTATGAAAGCTGTACCAACAAAGCCGAAAAGGCGCGCTTCTACATTCGTGAGTCTCGCGCCGGGCGCTGACCAAGGAGCGTCTCATGTCTGCCATGCTCGATCATGTGGTTGCCCAGCTCCTGGCCTTGCAGGTGCGCCTGCTGGCCTGCCGTGAGCGCCTGGCTGCCGATACCGACAGCGAAGCCTTGCACGACCTGCGCACCACCTTGCGGCGCCTGCGCAGCCTGCTGCGGCCACTGCGCGGGCTGCCTGGGGTGGAGCAGCTGGAGGATGCCGCCAGCGCGCTGGGTACCTTGACCACGCCGTTGCGTGACCGCGAGGTGTTGGCGGCCGAACTGATCGGACGCGGTTATGCCGCAGCCGGGCAGCGGCGCCTGGAAGGGCGTGGCAGGACCTTTGCCAGCGTCGCAGCCAGCCCACAGCTGACCCGGGTGCTGGCGATTGTCGACGCGTTCCCGCTGTTCCTGCGGGCGGCGGGCCGCGAAGGCCTGGTCAAGGCGCTGGAAAAGCGCATCGACAAGCGTTTGGTCAAACAGTGGCGCAAGCTATATAAAGCGCTGCAGGACCCTGCTCACGATCGTCATCGCTTGCGCTTGCTGATCAAGCGTGCGCGGTACGGCGATGAGGCTTACCCGCAACTCGACCATGCTGGCAAAAAGCTGCAGCGCTTGCTGAAAAAGGCGCAGGGCGACCTGGGCGATTGGCACGACCGTCTGCAGTGGCTGCTGCAGGTGCGCGAGCATGCCGACCTGGCACCGTGCAAAGTGGCCTGGGAGCAGGAACTGCACGAAGCCGAGCGCCAGTCAGATGTGACGCTGGATGCCCTGCAGCAGGCGTTGGCGCGGCACAAGCCCGAACAATGACCGATATGCGGGCTGATCGCCTGCGGTTTGCTGGCTAGGATGGGCAGACCTTTTTCGCTGTAGGCAGGAGCCGGCCAATGAATTTCAACCAACTGCTTGACGCCGTACGGGCCAACCCGGACGGCGTCAGTGTCCCGCCCAGCTGGGCCCAGGGCCGTGCCGCCTTTGGCGGGCTGATGGCGGCCATGGTGTACGAGGCCATGCGCCTGAAACTCTCCGACAGCCGCCCTGTGCGCTCGCTGGCCATCAGCTTCGTGGCGCCGGCAGCGGCAGATGTGCCCATCCGCTTTGAAGTGGAGGTGCTGCGCGAAGGCAAGGCGGTCAGCACCCTGTTGGGGCGCGCCATTCAGGATGGCCAGGTGGTGACCCTGGTGCAGGGTAATTTCGGCGCCGGTCGTCCTTCGGTGGTCGAGGTGCCAGCGTTACCGGCCATGGAAATGAAAGCGCTTGAAGACGCGGCCCCTGAGCTGCCCTACATCAAAGGTGTCACGCCTGAGTTCATGCGGCATGTGGCCTTGCGCTGGGCGGTGGGTGGGTTGCCGTTCAGTGGTAATCAGTCGCGCAAGATGGGTGGCTGGGTGCGGTTGCGTGATGTGGCCGAAGAGCAGGTTACCGAGGCGCACTTGTTGGCCTTGGTCGACGCCTGGCCGCCAAGCTTGATGCCGTTTCTCAAGCAGCCCGCTGCCGGCAGTACGCTGACCTGGACCATCGAATTCATCCAGCCCACGGCGAAGTTGTCGACGCTGGACTGGTGCCGGTATTGCGTGGAGACGGAGCATGCGCGGGATGGCTATGGGCATGCGGCTGCAGCACTGTGGACGGCGGACGGCGAGCTACTGGCCTTGAGCCGACAGACTGTGACCGTGTTTGCTTAACAGGCAGACACAATCCCCTGTAGGAGCGGCCTTGTGTCGCGATAGGGCCGCAAAGCGGCCCCGGCAATCTTTACTGCGAAGCTGCAATCGTGGGGCTGCTGTGCAGCCCTATCGCGACGCAAGGCCGCTCCTACAGGGATTGCGCATGATCATAGGATCAATGGCGATGCTTATGCCGCTCCCGCCAGGCCTTCCACCAGGCCCCGCTCAGCACAAAGCGCGGGAAGGTGATGAACTGCTCGGTCAGCAGGCGCTGCACGGCATCCTGGCGGTTGGCGAACGGCTCGGGCTGTGCGGCCTCCAGGCGGTGGCCATGGCGCTGCAGGCCCAGGCCGGCGATCAAGGCAATGATGCCGATCGCTATCTGGCCCAGGTCCAGGCCGAACAAGCCGGATAGAATCAGCAGCGCACCCAGAATGAACAACGGCACGGCGATCAGGTGCAGCACCAGGTTGGTCGGGTGGCGATGGTTATGGTGGTAGCCGCGCCATTGCCAGGCGGGCAGGTTGGGCAGGCGTTTGCTCATGGGCATTTCCTCATCGTCATGCCCCAAGCTTAGTGCGGCCCCCGGGCAGGGGCCAATCGAGGCTGGCTATGGCGACTATAGCTTGAGCTGGCCAATGGCTTTGTTCAGTTCGCCAGCCAGGGTCGCCAGTTCGCTGCTGGTGGTGGCCGAGCCCACCGTCTGTTGCACAGTCTGTTCGGTCACATCGCGGATGCTCACCACGGCGCGGTTCATCTCCTCGGCTACCTGGCTTTGCTGCTCGGCAGCTACGGCAATCTGGGTGTTGCTTTCGCGCATCTGCGCCACGGCGCCGGTAATTTCGGCCAGTGCTTCACCGGCTTCCTGGGCCTGCCGGACGCAATCGTCGGCCTTGTAAGAGCTTTCTTGCATGAATTCCACCGCATCGCGGGTGCCCGATTGCAGGGCCGAGACCATGGTGGTGATCTCGTCGGTGGAGGTTTGTACGCGCTTGGCCAGGTTGCGCACCTCATCGGCCACCACGGCAAAGCCGCGGCCCAGGTCGCCGGCGCGGGCCGCTTCGATGGCCGCGTTGAGTGCCAGCAGGTTGGTCTGTTCGGCGATGCTGTGGATCACACTGACCACGCCGTTGATTTTCTGGCTGTCTTCGGCCAGCTGACGAATCATCTCGGCAGTTTGCTGCACGCCGCTGGACAGCCCGGAAATCGAGTCCTGCACCCGGCTGACGACTTCTTTGCCGCTGCCGGCCAGGTTGTCGGCGGTTTGTGACAGGTCGCGGGTGGCGCCGGCATGCTGGGCAATGTGATACACGGTCGCCGACATTTCGTTGATGGCGGTGGCGGCCTGGTCGGTCTCGCTCTGCTGGCCGAGCATGCCGTGGCGCACGTCACTCATGCTGGCGGCCAGGCGCGCGGCGCCCGAGTCCAGTTTTGCGGCAGTGTGGGCGACGGTGCTGACCACGCGGTGGTAGGTTGCCTGCATGGCGTTGAAGGCCCCGGCCATCTGCCCGACCTCGTCACCACAGGCCAGCGGCACGCGGGCAGCCAGGTCGCCGGTTTTTTCCACGTGCAGCATCACGTCCTTGAGGGTGTTGAGCTGGCTGAGCAAGAAGCGGATCAGCAGTTGCGACGCCCCGAGCATGGCCAGCATCAGGATCAGCACGCAAACCGCGTAATTGCTGAAGCGGTCGAAGAACACCTGGCGCAGGCTTGGCGACTGGGCCAGTACCGCCACTTGCTGGTCGCCGCTGCGCAGCACCTGTGCGCCATGTAACGGGTTGTTGCCGAGGATCCGGGCGGCAGGCAGTTCGACCCAGCCCTGGGCGTTGCGCAGGGCTTCGAGCGGTTCACCCGCGAAGGTAGGCGTTTGCCCGGCCGACCAGCTGATGATGTTGGCCGGGCGGGGCAGCGGCTGCCCGGCTGGCCAGGCGGCCAGCAGCTGGGCTTGTGCCGCTGCCTGGGCCTGCGCCGCCTCGGCGCGGGCGCGTTGCTCCAGGTGCACGGCGTAGAGCACCAGCAGCAGGGTCGTGACAAAGGCCACCGCATTGACGGCCCAGAACTTGTACTTCAGGGAAACATTGCTAAGCCAGGCACCCATGGGCAGGTCTTCTCTGAGTTGAGCGGAAACAATATTGGCAAGGTGCCATCATTGTGCCTGCCCAAGCCAGGTTCTTTCTTGATATGTATCAAGAAAGATCCGCCGTGTTTCATGCGCGATATCCAACGGCTTGCGCAAATCCCTGTAGGAGCGGCTTTAGCCGCGAACACCGGCGCAGCCGGTGCCATCTATCGCGGCGCCTGATTCGCGGCTAAAGCCGCTCCTACAGGGATGGTGTCAGCTTCAGAGTTGGAAAAACGCCCGCGCTGTCGCCGTGGTATGGGCTGCGGTGTGCTCGATCGACTCCCCCCGATGCAAGGCCACCTCGCGCAACACCTCCGGCAGGAACGCCGGCTCGTTGCGCCCGTTCTTTGGCTTGGGCCGCAGGCTGCGCGGCAGCAGGTAGGGCGCATCGCTCTCCAGCATCAGCCGCCCTTCGGCGATGTTGCCCACCAGCGGATGCAGGTGCGTTCCGCGGCGCTCGTCGCAGATCCAGCCGGTAATGCCGATGTGCAGGTCCATGTCCAGGTAGGCGAACAGCGCGTCGCGCTCGCCGGTAAAGCAGTGCACTACCGCACCGGTCAGGTGGTCGCGGTAATCCTTGAGGATCGCCAGCAGGCGTTCGCTGGCATCGCGTTCATGCAGGAACACTGGCAGGCGCAGCTCGGCGGCCAGGGCCAGCTGGGCTTCCAGGGCTTTTTCCTGCAGCGGGCGAGGGGAGAAGTCGCGGTTGAAGTCCAGGCCGCATTCGCCTACCGCGCGTACACGCGGCTCATTAAGCAACTGGCGCAACTGGCGCTCGCTGCCGGTATCCCAAGCCTTGGCATCGTGGGGGTGTACACCCGCCGTGGCAAACAGGTGCGCGCCGCTCGCATCGAGCTGTTGGCAAAGCTCCAGCGCCTGTTCGCTGACTGCCAGGCTGGTGCCAGTAAGCACCATTTGCGTGACCCCAGCCTCAAGGGCACGCTCGACGATTGCCGCCTGCTGGTCGTGGAAACTGCTGTTGGTCAGGTTGACGCCAATATCGATCAGTTGCATGGTGTTGACTCGTGCCGCGGGGCGGCCAGCATAGCAAAAACCGCGTTTTTCTGAAAAAACCAAGAACTTCATGCTGTTGCCGTGGTCTTTTACCGTCATTTCTCACTTGGCGGTGCAACCCCATGGATGCCGGCCACCGACCACGGACACGTTTTCGCATGCTGCGATGCTGGCTTATCTTCCTGCTGTCGCTTGGGCTGGCCATGGCGGGCCCGGCCCACGCGCGCCTGCCGGGGCCACAGCAGAACATTCCCCCCGCCAAGGTGCGAGACCTGCAACAGATTCGCACCAGCAAGGTGCTGCGGGTGCTGGTCAATCAGAGCCGCAACAGCTCCGGTGAAGTCAAGGGCGAGCCCGTCGGCATCGAGTACTATCGCCTGCGCGCACTGGAGCATTACCTAAACGCCCGCGCCGGCGATGGCCAGCAGGTCCAGCTAAAGCTGATTCCGCGCGCCAAGGAGCAGCTGCTGGGCGCCTTGGCACGCGGTGAGGGTGACCTGGCCGCGCCGGGCGAGTTGCTCGATCCGAGCCTGGTGCGCGGTGTCAGCAGCAGTGCGCCAATACTCGACCAGGTGCCGCTGTTGTTGGTGGGGCGCAAAGGTGAGCGCAGCTTCAGCCATGTCGAACAGCTGTCTGGGCGCACCGTAGCCTTGACCAGCGCCAGTGCCGCCGGCCCGCTGATCCAGCAGGTCAACCAGCAACTGGCACTGCGCAAGCGGGCGCCGATCAAGGTGGAATGGGTGGACTCGACGCTGGCGGTGGAGGATGTGCTGGAAATGGTCCAGGCCGGCATCTATCACCTGACGGTGGTCGAGCAGCCGATTGCCCGGCGCTGGGCTCGGGTGATGCCGCGCCTGCGCCTGGATAGCCGCGTACACCTGGGGGCGCCACAAGCCATGCGCTGGTATGTGGGGCGTAATGCACCGCAATTACTGGCTACGGTTGATCGCTTTTTGCAGGGCTACCGTGCGCCGGACAACCAGGATGCCGCGTTCGAGCGCATCTACCGCCGCCAGTACCGGGTGCACAACCCGTTGGCCAGCAAGGACCGCCAGCGCTTGACCTCGCTGCGGGCGGTGCTGCAGAAGCACGCGCAGGCGCAGCAGATCGATTGGCTCAACCTGGCCGCGTTGGCCTTCAAGGAGTCCACGCTCAACCCGGCTGCGCGAGGCACTGGAGGCGCCCATGGCCTGATGCAGATCACCCCTTCGGCGGCCCAGCGCGTAGGGGTGAGCAACACCGCCACGGTGGATGGCAATGTTCAGGCTAGCGCCCGCTACCTGGCGCTGATCCGGCGCAAGTTCTTTGCCAGTGCCAAGATCAACGAGCGTGAGCGCATGGCCTTTGTGCTCGCGGCCTACAATCTGGGCCCCGAGCGGGTCCAGGCCATGCGCGCCGAAGCCCGGCGGCGCGGGCTGAACGGTAACCAGTGGTTTTTCCAGACCGAACGCATTGCCATGGAGCAGGTGGGCATGGGGCCGGTCAACTTCGTCAACAGCGTCAACAAGTACTATTTGGCGTTCAACCGCGAGCGTGCCGTGCTGGAGCGAGTAGCAAAGCGCTGACAAATCTATTTTGTCGATAGTTATGTTGGGTTTTTTGCGATTTTCATATCTATTGAATTGATTATGATGACGCCCATCCCAACACAACTTCTTCGCTTCAAGGACGCTTCGACATGAACAACACTACCCTCAACGCCCTGTTCTCCACCCGTGCTGGCGCTGGCCTCAGCGTTATCCGCATCCTGGTTGGCATCATCTTCATGGCGCACGGCGCACAAAAACTGTTCGGCCTGTTCGGCGGCTATGGCCTGGAAGGCACCGGCCAGTGGATGGAAAGCATCGGCCTGGCCCCCGGTTACCTGATGGCGCTGCTGTCCGGCAGCGCCGAATTCTTCGGTGGCCTGGCCCTGGTGATCGGCCTGCTGGCCCGCCCGGCGGCCCTGGCGCTGACCGTTACCCTGGTGGTGGCAATCTTCTCTGTGCACATCGGCAATGGCCTGTTCATGTCCAACAACGGCTACGAGTTTGCCCTGGCGCTGCTGGCTGGCACCGTTGCGGTAATGATCGAAGGTGCTGGCCGCTTCTCGCTGGACCGCCTGATCGCTCGCTGATACGCCGCCACTGGCAAGATACAGGCCTCATACTGATTGAGGCTTGTATCTTGCCGCTTGTAGCTCTAGCATACCGCCTGCGCCGATTTAAACAGCTACTTGCGGGGCGCAGGAAAGCCCCACCTCCGGGCCATCCGAAATACCGCTAAAGCGCTGGTTCGGTGACGCCTCCCACCGCTGCCCAGCGGGATTCGCGAGGCGGAGAGAAACTCCATGAGTTGCCCACGTACCAGTGTCTGTTTGAGCCCTTTGCCTGCCAGCCAGGCGTCCCGCACACCGCGCATTCTGCTCGGCGGCCAGCATCAGCCCACTCTTTTGCGACACCTCGAAGGCCTGTCCCGGCGCAAGGGCCAGGCGCGTGCGTTTCTGATCCAGTTCGCCTATACCGGCTGCCACCTCGGGCAATACGGCAATGACCGTTTTGACCTGGCCGTAATCCAGGCGCCGGCGCCGGAAGAGGCCGCTGAAGTCATCGGCCACCTCACCCGCATCGCCCGCCAAGGGCTGATTACCCGCCGCTGAGGAGCGCTTTTGAGCACCAACATCATCACCACGGAAGGCCACGAGGCGCTGAAGAAAGAACTGGACCACCTGTGGCGGGTGTATCGCCCGGAAATCACCCAGAAGGTTGCCTGGGCGGCGTCGCTGGGTGACCGCAGCGAAAATGCCGACTACCAGTACAACAAGAAGCTGCTGCGGGAGATCGACCGCCGGGTGCGGTACCTGCGCAAGCGTCTTGAGGACGTGAAGGTGGTGGCTTACTCGCCGCAGCAGGAGGGCAAGGTGTTTTTCGGTGCCTGGGTCGAGATCGAGAACGATGAGGGCGAGACCATGAAGTTTCGCATCGTTGGTTATGACGAGATCTATGGGCGCAATGACTACATCTCGATCGATTCGCCCATGGCCCGTGCCTTGCTGAAGAAGGAGGAGGGCGATGAGGTGTTGGTGCACACGCCTACCGGTGACGCGACCTGGTATGTGAACAGCATCACCTACGGCCAGTGAATTGATGTTGCCTGTGCGGGCCTCTTCGCGGGTAACCCCTCCCACAGGAGTTGCACAACCTTCAAGGATAATGCAGCACCTGTGGGAGCGGGTTCATCGAGGCGTCGAACCGCCGCGAAGAGGCCCGCACAGGTAACCCTCAGCTTTCGCGCAACACCGCCAACGGGCTGGCATTCAACGCCCGCCGCGTCCCCAATACCCCCGCGCCACCCACCAGCAGCGCCCCCGCCAGCGGCAGCATCAGCAGCCATGGGTGCGGGCTCCATTGCAAATCGAAGGCATAGCGGTACAGCACCAGGGTGATCAGCTCGCAGCCCACTGCCGCCAATAGCCCGCTGGCCGCACCCAGCAAACCGAACTCGATACGCCGCGCCTTGACCAGCAATGGCCGCGCCGCCCCCAGCGCACGCAGCAAGGCACCTTGGCGAATGCGCTCGTCCAGGGTTGCCTGCAAGCCGGCGAACAGCACCGCAAGCCCCGCCGCCAGCACGAACAGCAGCACATACTCCACCGCCAGGGTGACCTGGGCGAGGATGCTGCGCAGCTGATCGAGCAGCGCATCCACCTGCAGAATGGTCACTGCCGGGAACGCCCGGGATAGCGCCACTACATCCAGGTCATGCCCCGGTGCCAGGTAGAAGCTGGTCAGGTAGGTGGTCGGCAGCCCTTGCAGCGTGCCGGGCTGGAAGATCATGTAAAAGTTTGGCTGGAAGCTGTCCCAGTGCACACTGCGCACGCTGCTGACCCGCGCCTTGCGCTGCTGGCCGCCAATGTCGAAAGTCAGCAGGTCGCCCATTTGCAGTTTCAGGCTGCTGGCCAGTTGCGTCTCCACCGACACACCGGGGATTTCATTGTCGGCTGGCAAGGCCTGCCACCAGCTGCCTGCCGTCAGCACGTTGCCTTCGGGCAGTTCGGCGGCCCAGGTCAGGCTGAGGTCGCGCTGCACGGCGCGTTCGCCTGCTGAGTCCTTGCTGACAATCTGCTGCACCGGTTGATCGTTGATTTGCACCAGGCGCCCGGGCGTTACCGGATACAGCGGTGCCGATGCGGCGTTGACCTGGTGCAGGCGCTGGGTGAACGGTTCACGGTCATCCGGCAGGATGTTCAGGGCGAAATGGTTGGGCGCATCCTTGGGCAACTGCGCCTGCCAAGTGTCGAGCAACTCCGCACGCAGCAGGGCGACCAGAGCCATGGCCAGCAGTATCAGGCCGAAGGCCAGGGCCTGGCCGGCCGCCGCCATGGGGTGGCGCAGCAGTTGGCCCAGCCCCAGGCGCCAGGTCAGTGGCGCCCCGGCCAGCAGCTGGCGCAGGCTGCGCAAGCCGAGCAACAGCAAGCCACCGAGCAGCAGCGCGGCAACCAGGCCGCCGCCCAGCAGGGCGAAGGTGAGTAGCAGGTCGAGGCTCAGGCGCCACATGATCAGGCCCAGGGCGAGCAGGGCCGCGCCGTACACCATCCAGCTGCTGGGGGGGATCGGCAGCAGGTCACGGCGCAGCACCCGCAATGGCGGCACCTGGCCCAGGGCGGCAATCGGTGGCAGGGCGAAGCCGGCCAAGGCAACCAGCCCGGTAGCGATGCCGGCCAGGGCCGGGACGATGCCGCCGGCCGGCACCTCGCTTGGCAGCAAGCCATGCAGCAAGCGGAACAGGCCCAGCTGGGCCAGCCAGCCGAGCAGGGCGCCGGCCAGGGCGGCGACCAGGCCGAGCATGGCCAACTGCAGGCAATACAGGCCCAATGCCTGGCGGCGCGACAGGCCCAGGCAACGCAACAGGGCGCTGGCATCCAGGCGCCGTGCAGCATAGCGGCTGGCCGACAAGGCCACCGCCACCCCGGCCAGCAACACCGCCACCAGGCTTGCCATGTTCAGGTAGCGTTCGGCCTTGCCCAAGGCGCCGCCGATCTGCTGGTTGCCATCGCGGGTGTCGCGCAGCCGTTGGTTGGCGGCCAGGTCTTTTTCTACAGTCTGGCGGTATTTGGCCAGCGCCTCGGCATCACCGCGCCACAGGTCGCGATAGGTGACCCGGCTGCCCGGCTGGATTACGCCGGTGGCTTGCAGGTCGGCCAGGTTCATCATCACCCGCGGAGTAAGGCTATAGAAGTTGTTGGCGCGGTCTGGCTCATAGGTGAGTACGCGGCTCGTGCGCAGGGTTTTCATGCCCACGTCGATGCTGTCGCCAACCGCCAGCCCCAATGCGGCCAGCAGGCGCGGTTCGACCCACGCCTCGCCTGGCGCCGGGCCGCCGCCAGGCGTTTCTTCGGCATAAGGCGCCGGGGCACTGCGCACTTGCCCGCGCAATGGGTAAGCGCTGTCGGCAGCCTTGACGCTGGACAGCTGAATACCCTTGTCGCCGCCCACCACGCTGGTGAACTCGACCACCTGCGCATGGCGCAAACCCAGCGCAGTGCCGGCGTCGACCTGCTGCTCGCGGGCCGGGGCGCTGCCTTGCAGTACCAAGTCGGCGCCCAGGAACTCGCTGGCACGCAGTTGCATGGCGCCGTTGAGGCGGGCACCGAAATAGCCGATGGCGGTGCTGGCCGCTACCGCCACCAGCAGGGCGAAGAACAGCACGCGCACTTCACTGGCGCGAATGTCGCGCAGCAACTGGCGCAGGGCCAGGCCGCACAGGCGGGACAACGGCATGTGGGTCATCAGGCCTCCATCGGCGCCACCAGGCGGCCCGCGTCCAGGCGGATCTGGCGCCGGCAGCGCCGGGCCAGGCGTTCGTCGTGGGTGACCAGCACCAGCGTGGTGCCGCGCTCCTTGTTCAGCTCGAACAGCAGGTCGCTGATGCGCTCGCCGGTGTGGCTATCGAGGTTGCCTGTGGGTTCGTCGGCGAACAGCACTGCCGGTTGTGCAGCGAAGGCGCGGGCGATGGCCACCCGCTGCTGCTCGCCCCCCGACAACTGGCGTGGCGTGTGGCTCAGGCGTTTGCCCAGGCCGACCCGCTCCAACAAGGTGCGGGCGTGTTCGCGCGCATCGCGGCGGCCGTCCAGTTCCAGTGGCAACATGACATTTTCAAGGGCGTTGAGGCTGTCGAGCAGCTGGAACGACTGGAACACGAAGCCCACATGTTCGGCGCGCACCCTGGCGCGCTGGTCCTCGTCCAGTGGCCCCAGGTCGTGGCCGGCGAGGATGACCTTGCCAGCGCTGGGCCGGTCGAGGCCGGCGAGCAGGCCAAGCAGGGTCGACTTGCCCGAGCCCGAGGCGCCGACGATGGCCAGGCTGTCGCCTTGGGCCAGGTCGAGGGAGAGCGCGTGCAGGATGGCCAGGTCACCTTCCGCGCTGGGGACCACTTTGCTAAGGTTCTGCGCAACGAGAATGCTGGGGCCCATGGAGAATCCAATGCGAGTGTGGTGGTTGAGTGCCGGTCTGGCCCTGTATTGCCTGGCCCAGAGCGCGGCGGCGGGAACACTGCTGGTTGTCGGCGATAGTATCAGCGCCGGTTTTGGCCTGGATAGCCGCCAAGGCTGGGTGTCTTTGTTGCAGACCCGCCTCAGGGATGAAGGTTTCGATGACAAAGTGGTCAATGCCTCGATCAGTGGCGACACCAGTGCAGGTGGCCAGGCGCGGCTGCCGGCGCTGCTTGCAGAGCACAAGCCAAGCGTGGTGGTGCTGGAGCTGGGCGGCAACGATGGCCTGCGCGGGCAGCCGCCAGCGCAATTGCAACAAAATCTTGCCTCGATGATCGAAAGCGCGCGCAAGGCCGGCGCCAAGGTACTGCTATTGGGCATGCGCCTGCCGCCAAATTACGGCGTGCGCTACACCAGCGCCTTCGCCCAGGTGTATGTAAAGCTGGCGGCGGACAAACAGGTGCCTTTGGTGCCGTTTTTCCTCGAAGGGGTAGGGGGCGTGCCTGAACTGATGCAGGCTGATGGTATCCACCCAGCGCAGGGCGCCCAGCAGCGCTTGCTGGAAAATGCCTGGCCGGCGATAAAACCCTTGCTGTGACGCTTTAAACGGGGACGGCTTTCGGCTAATGTTGCGCCCCCCGTTTCGAGTGCCCCCGATGCCGCGCCCTGCCTGGTCCCTGTACGCCTATCAACTGATCGAGCCCGATGAGCAGCTCGACCTGTTCGCTTGCCAGGAAATCCGCGTCCACCTGGTGGCCCGCCAGCTTGAGCTGGGCGTGCCGGTCGACCGTACCCTGTGCGGCGGCCTGTTGCCGGCGCAACCTCGTTGGTCGGGGGTGCCGCGTTCGATCTACCGCGACGGCCGCTTGTGTGACCTGTGCCGCGCCATCCTCGATGCCCAGCGGCGGGGCATGCGCCCGGTGTGGCCGGAGCTGCACGGCAGCTGAACACAAGGCACCTTTCATCATCTGAAACGCTTGCATGGCGCCAATGCCTCCCGCTTGCATCGGCGCGGGTGTACAATCGTTCCTCTTGACCCACCTTTCGAAGGATTTACCGGATGTTGCCGCGCTTTCCTGCCGTCACCCGTAGCCTGTCCCTGGCCGCCCTGCTGGTAGCGGGCCCCGCTACTGCGCTGGAGCTGCCACTGCCACCGCCTGGTGAAGACATCGTCGGCCAGGTGCATGCGATCAAGGCAAAATACGAGGATACGTTCGCCGATATCGGCACTGCCAACGACCTCGGCTACCTGGAAATGATTGCCGCCAACCCGGGCGTCGACCCTTGGCTGCCAGGTGCCGGCACCGAAATCATCCTGCCGACCCGTTACATCCTGCCGCCGGGCCCGCGAGAAGGTGTCGTCATCAACCTGGCCGAGTACCGCCTGTACTACTTCCCGAAAGGGCAGAACGTGGTGCACACCTTCCCGCTGGGTATTGGTCGTGAAGGCTGGGGTTCGCCGATCGCCAACACCAAGATCACCGCCAAGACCCCGAACCCGACCTGGACCCCGCCCGCTTCGATCCGCAAAGAGCACGCGGCGGACGGTGACATCCTGCCGGCCGTGGTGCCGGCCGGCCCGGACAACCCGCTGGGCCCGTTCAAGTTCACCCTGGGTGTGCCGGGCTACCTGATCCACGGTTCGAACAAGAAGTTCGGTATTGGCATGCGTACCAGCCACGGTTGCTTCCGCATGCTCAACAACAACGTGCTGGAACTGTCGAAGATGGTGCCGGTGGGTACCCCGGTGCGCATCATCAACGAGCCTTACAAGTTCGGCATCAGTGGCGGCAAGGTCTATCTGGAGGCGCACACGCCGCTGGACGACCAGGGTAATCCGTCGGTGGTCGATAAACACACTGCGGTTATCAACGCCTTGCTCAAGCGGGAAGACCTGGCCAATAACCTGCGCATGAACTGGGACATGGTGCGTGACGTGGTCGCCGCAGAAGATGGCATGCCGGTAGAGATTGCCGTACCAGCCGAAAACCAGGGTGGCGCACCGATGGTTACGAGCATTCCGCCCGAACTGCAGTAAGCTGATAGCGACACACCCAGGCCTGCCTTAGTGCAGGCCTTTTTGTTTCTGTCTGGCGCGTTTGCCTTATGCGCAGGCAATAAAAAAGCCGACCCACAAGTGGGTCGGCTCCTTAACAATCCGTGAGGATTATTACTTGCGGCTGGCTTTGTCCAGCATACGCAGAGCGCGCTCGTTGGCTTCGTCAGCGGTCTGCTGAGCCTTCTGAGCGGCTGCCAGTGCGTCGTCAGCCTTACGGTAGGCTTCGTCTGCACGAGCTTGAGCGCGAGCTGCTGCGTCTTCAGTCGCAGTCAGACGAGCTTCGGTTTCTTTGGATACGCTGCTGCAACCGGTAGCCAGAACTGCGGCCAGAGCCAGAGCAGAGAATTTCAGAACGTTGTTCATCGTGTTCCCCTTCAAGGACTTTCTATTAAATAGCCATCTCTCGGAAAAGAGAAACTGGCCGGCGTACATAGTACCCATTACTTGTAGTAAGTAAACTGACTGAGCGCAAGAACTGCAAAAAAAATGTTGCTTGACGCCTCGCCGACAAGATTTGCGACGCGCATGTGAAAAAAATGTGCAGGGTGCGCAAGCGATTGTAGTACGGGAACTTTTTTGTTGAACTAACGGTGACTTTAACTGTCCCTCAGCGTCTTAAGCCCTAGAACATCCGGCGGCTGTTGGCGGGCGGGGAAGAGTCGCTGTTGCTGCGTTTTCTCCATTTTTACCCGCCGCCACCTTGAGTAATCCCGCTCGCGGCGCCTACTATCTTGTGAGTGCCAAGGGATCCGAACCATTGCAATCGTCCAATGGTCGAAGGGGCATCGGGTGACGTAGAGGATTCTGCGCCGGATAAACCACCATCGGTTAAGGTATGGGTCTGCCGAGAAGACCTGCGAGGAGTAGTGATGAGCGAAGCGCTGACCATCCACCATGACCAGGGCGGTCATCAGTTTGAGACCACCGTGGACGGTCATCGTGCCTATCTGACGTACATGGACCTTGGTAAGCAGACGCTGGACATCTATCGCACCTTCGTGCCCAACGCCCTGCGCGGCCGCGGGATTGCTGCCGCACTGACCGAAAGAGCCCTGGAGTACGCCGAGCAGATGGGCTATACGGTGATCCCGTCTTGCTCCTATGTAGAGCGCTACATGGAGCGCCAGCAGCGGCATTCGAGCAAGGTCTGAATCTGTAATTTCTGTAAATAAAGAGCGGGGCCGCTGCGCGCCCCATTCGCGGCACAAGGCCGCTCCTACAGGGGATCGCATAACCCTGTAGGAGCGGCCTTGTGCCGCGAATGGGGCGCGCAGCGGCCCCGCTCTTTATTTACATCAATCAGCCACGCTTACGCTGCGGCAACACATCCTTCAACTTGGTACGCATGCTGCGCAGGGTCTTCTCGGTGGCCGACCAGTCGATGCAGGCATCGGTAATCGACACGCCATACTGCAGCTCGTCCAGGTTCTTCGAAATCGACTGGCAGCCCCAGTTCAGGTGGCTCTCGACCATCAGGCCGATAATCGACTGGTTGCCTTCGAGGATCTGGTTGGCAACGTTCTCCATCACCAGTGGCTGCAGGGCCGGGTCCTTGTTGGAGTTGGCATGGCTGCAGTCGACCATGATGTTGGCCTTGATCTTGTTCTTGGCCAGGTCCTGTTCGCACAGGGCAACGCTGACCGAGTCGTAGTTCGGCTTGCCGTTGCCGCCGCGCAGTACCACGTGGCCGTACGGGTTGCCCTTGGTGGTGACGATCGACACGCCGCCCTCCTGGTTGATACCCAGGAAACGGTGCGGCTTGGACACCGACTGCAGGGCGTTGATGGCAACGGTCAGGCCGCCGTCAGTGCCGTTCTTGAAGCCGACCGCCGAGGACAGGCCCGAGGCCATCTCGCGGTGGGTTTGCGATTCGGTGGTGCGGGCGCCAATGGCCGACCAGCTGATCAGGTCCTGCAGGTACTGCGGGGAGATCGGGTCGAGCGCTTCGGTGGCGGTCGGCAGGCCCATTTCGGCCAGGTCCAGCAGCAGTTGGCGACCAATGTGCAAGCCATCCTGGATCTTGAACGAGTCATCCAGGTACGGGTCGTTGATCAGGCCTTTCCAGCCGACCGTGGTGCGCGGCTTTTCGAAGTACACGCGCATGACCAGGTACAGCGTGTCGGACACTTCCTCGGCCAGCACTTTCAGGCGCTCGGCGTATTCGTGGGCAGCCTTGATGTCATGGATGGAGCAAGGGCCGACCACGACGAACAGGCGATGGTCCTTGCCGTCGAGAATATTGCGCACCACTTCACGGCCGGCAGTTACGGTCTGCAGGGCCTTGGCGCTGAGGGGGATTTCCTTCTTGAGCTGATCGGGAGTGATCAGGGTCTCGTTGGAGGCAACGTTCAAGTCATCGATCGGTAAATCAGCCATCGTGTTACTCGTCAGGTCACGGTGCCGGCCGCCAACTATCCCCGTGCGGCCCAGCAGCAAGATTATTCGCAGCGGGGAGCGGAACCTTAGCGCGTTACAGGTGGCGCGACAATGGGCTGAACTTCCGCCAGGGTGGTGTTTTTCCTCTCTGCGCGGGTGCTTTGGCATCAATGGGCTGCCCTGCGCTGCGCAACCTGTGTAAAAAGAGGGCTGACTTTTACCTGGAGACCAGCATGCAACCGCACACACCACGTATCGGCATCATTGGCAGCGGTGCCATCGGCGGCTTCTATGGGTTGATGCTGGCCAGGGCCGGCTTCGATGTGCATTTCCTGTTGCGCAGCGAGTACCAGGCCGTTAGTGAGCAGGGGCTGGCTGTGGACAGTGCCGTGCATGGTGCGCTGCAGATGAAGGTGCAGGCATACGCAAGTGCCGCCGACATGCCGCCGTGCGACTGGCTGCTGATCGGTGCCAAGGCCACCAGCAACGACCAGCTGGCGCCGTTGATCGTCCAGGCCGCCGCGCCCGGTGCCAAGGTGGTGCTGCTGCAGAACGGCCTGGGTGTGGAGGAGCAGTTGCGTCCAGCCTTGCGCAGCGATATGCACCTGCTCGGCGGCCTGTGCTTCATCTGCGTCAACCGCCAGGCGCCGGGCGTGATCCGTCATCAGGCCCTGGGCGCGGTCAACCTTGGCTATCACAGTGGGCCCGCCAGTGATGGCGGTGCTGCGCTGGTCAATGAAGGTGCGGGGCTGTTCCAGGCCGCGGGCATCGATTCGCAGGTCATGCCCAACCTGGCCCAGGCGCGCTGGCAGAAGCTGGTGTGGAACGTGCCTTATAACGGCCTGTCGGTGCTGCTGGGTGCCAGCACCACACCGCTGATGGCAGACGGCCACAGCCGTGACCTGATCCAGGTCTTGATGGCCGAGGTGGTGCAGGGCGCGGCAGCTTGTGGCCATGTGTTGCCCGAGGGCTATGCCGAGCACCTGTTCCAGATAACCGAGCGCATGCCTGACTACTGGCCAAGCATGTACCACGACCATGCCCACAAGCGCCCGCTTGAACTGCAGGCTATCTATGCCGAGCCGCTGGCGCGTGCGCGTGCGGCCGGCTGCAGCTTGCCGCGTATGGAAATGCTGTACCAGGCGTTGGGTTTCATCGACAGCAGCAAGCGGCTCCTGTGAGGGCGGCTTTTGACCTTGGCAGTGCTCTCCAGCCCGCGCCAGCAGTGCGCCAGACGGCAAAGCGTGCGTCTGGTGCACTGCTAAGCTGAAGCTTGCTCTGCCGCTGCGGCAGTCGAGGAGGTCGAATGATCCGCTCCATGCTGTACGCCACCGACCTCGGTGTCTACGCCCCTTTTGTGATGCAACACGCGCTGGCCCTGGCGCGCACTTTCAGTGCCGAGTTGTATGTGATCCATGCGGTAGAGCCTATGGGGCAGTTCGCCGAATCCCTCCTGCAAAGCTACCTCGATGAACAGACGCTCGACCAGTTGCATAGCCAGGGGGTGAATACGGTGATGGCCAACATCGAGCAGCGCGTGCTGGAAAACTTTCGCGATGAGTTGGGCGAGGAGGCCGACCTTGCAGTGATCAAGGCCGTGCGGGTGCGTCAGGGCGACCCGGCACAGGTGATCCTCGACCAGGCGCAACGGCTGAGCGTAGACCTGTTGATTTTCGGCAGCCACAGTGCCGGCGCCGGTGTCGATGTGCCGCTGGGGCGCACCGCCGTGCGGCTGCTGCAGCTGTCGCCGGTACCGGTGTACATGGTGCCGTTGGCGCAGCATTTGGGGCGTAGGAAAGCGTGAAGATGGCCGTAGGCCATTTCCGAGGGGTGTAACAAAATAGTTCTAGATTTATTTCCAGAACCACTAATATAGTTATATATCGTCGCTGCTTGCTGCCGCTGACTCATCGCTGAACCGAGGGGAATCTATGAAGCTTCAACAACTGCGCTACATCTGGGAAGTGGCGCACCATGACCTCAACGTCTCCGCGACGGCGCAGAGCCTGTATACCTCCCAGCCGGGTATCAGCAAGCAGATCCGCCTGCTCGAAGATGAGCTGGGTGTTGAAGTTTTTGCCCGCAGCGGCAAGCACCTGACCCGCGTCACCCCGGCCGGTGAGCGCATCATCAATACCGCGGGCGAAATCCTGCGCAAGGTCGAGAGCATCAAGCAGATTGCCCAGGAGTTCTCCAACGAGAAGAAGGGCACGCTGTCCATCGCCACCACCCACACCCAGGCGCGCTATGCCTTGCCGCCGGTGATCAGCAGCTTCATCAAGCAGTACCCGGAAGTGTCCCTGCACATGCACCAGGGTTCGCCCATGCAAATTGCCGAGATGGCCGCAGACGGTACCGTTGATTTCGCCATCGCCACCGAGGCACTGGAGCTGTTCGGCGACCTGATCATGATGCCGTGCTACAAGTGGAACCGCTGTGTGGTGGTGCCACAAGGTCACCCGCTGGCCAAGCTGCCTAAGCTGACCCTGGAAGCGGTCGCCGAATACCCGATCGTCACCTACGTGTTCGGTTTCACCGGGCGCTCGAAGCTGGACGAAGCGTTCAACCACCGTGGCCTCACACCAAAAGTGGTGTTCACTGCAGCTGACGCCGACGTGATCAAGACCTATGTGCGCCTGGGGCTGGGCGTGGGTATCGTCGCCGGCATGGCGGTGGACGCCAAGCTCGACAGTGACCTGGTGGCCCTGGATGCCAGCGAGCTGTTCGAAGCCAGCATCACCAAGATCGGCTTCCGCCGTGGCACCTTCCTGCGTGGTTTCATGTGCGACTTCATCGAGAAGTTTGCCCCGCACCTGACCCGTGAAGTGATGGCCAAGGCCATTCAGTGCCATAACAAGCAGGAGCTGGAAGAGCTGTTCGAAGGTGTCGAACTACCGGTGCACTGATCCGAAATTGCAGGGGGCCGCTTTGCGGCCCATCGCGACACAAGGCCGCTCCTACAGGGTTATGCGATCTCTTGTAGGAGCGGCCTTGTGTCGCGATGGGGCGCGAAGCGGCCCCGGCTATCTCAAGCCTTGCTGATCAGGTTGCCAGCGTGTAACCCGCACTCTTTCTGCGTCGACTCTTCCCACCACCAACGCCCTTCGCGCTCATGCTGGTTCGGCAGCACCGGCCGGGTGCATGGCTCGCAGCCAATGCTGATGAAGCCGCGCTCATGCAGGCTGTTGTACGGCAGCTCCAGCATGCGGATATAACCCCATACCTCTTCGCTGCTCATCTGCGCCAGCGGGTTGAACTTGTACAAGGTGTGCTCAGGGGTGGAGAAGGCGCTGTCGATTTCCAGTGCCGCCACCTGGCTGCGGGTACCTGGGCTCTGATCGCGGCGCTGGCCGGTGGCCCAGGCGCTGACAGTGGCCAGTTTGCGCCGCAGCGGCTCGATCTTGCGGATGCCGCAGCACTCGCCGTGGCCGTCCTTGTAGAAGCTGAACAGGCCCTTTTCCTTGACGAATGGGTCAAGCTTGGCGCGGTCGGGGCTGAGGATTTCGATCGGCAGGTTGTACTGCTCACGTACCTGGTCGATGAACCGGTAGGTCTCCGGGTGCAGGCGGCCGGTGTCGAGGCTGAACACCTTGACCTGCTTGTTCAGCTTCCAGGCCATGTCGACCAGCACCACATCCTCGGCGCCGCTGAAGGAGACCCACAGGTCATCGCCAAAGTGCTCGAAGGCGAGCTTGAGGATGTCCTGCGGGGACTTGTTGGCATAGGTCGCGGCCAGGGCGGCGACGTCGAAGGGTTGGCTCATCAGGCGGTTTCCATCTTGGCTGTGGCGCTGTGCGCTCGTAGTAAAGTGATGGTAACAAAAAACGCGGGCTAGACGGGCTGATATCGGTGGTGGATTCTTCGCGGGTGAACCCGCTCCCACAGGTACGGCGCGCATCTTCGGGGTCGCGCGATCCCTGTGGGAGCGGTTTTACCCGCGAAAAATCCAGCGCCGATTACAAGCCTTGCAAGGTCTGCATCAACACGCGCACCTTGGCAATCGACTCTTCATATTCAGCCTGCCATTCGGAGTCGGCCACCACCGCGCCGCCGCCCCAGCAGCTGACCTGCCCGTCCTTGATCAGCAGGCTGCGAATGGCAATGGAGCTGTCCATTTCGCCGCGCACGTCCACATACAGCAGCGAGCCGCAGTACAGTGCCCGGCGCGCCGGCTCCAGTTCGTCGATGATCTGCATGGCGCGAATCTTCGGTGCGCCGGTAATCGAGCCGCCGGGGAAGCTGTCGCCGATCAGGTCCAGGGCGTCCTTGTCGCTGGCCAACTGGCCGGTGATGCTGCTGACCAGGTGGTGCACGTTGGGGTAGCTTTCCAGGCTGAACAGCTCTGGCACCTTCACCGAACCGATCTGGCAGGTACGCCCCAGGTCGTTGCGCAGCAGGTCGACGATCATCAGGTTTTCCGAGCGGTCCTTGGGGCTGTGCAGCAGCTCTTCGGCATTGCGCGCGTCTTCGCCTGGGTCACTGGCGCGAGGGCGGGTGCCCTTGATCGGCCGGGTTTCCACCTGGCCTTGGCTGACGCGTATAAAGCGCTCGGGCGAAAAGCTCAACAAGGCACTGCCGTCGGCCAGTTGCTGGTAGCCGGAAAACGGCGTGGGGCAGGCCTGGCGCAGTGCCTGGTAAGCCTGCCATGGGTCGCCCTGGCAGGGCGCGCGGAAGCGCTGGGTGAGGTTGATCTGGTAGCAGTCACCGGCCTGGATGTAGCGCTGCACCTGGTCGAACGCGTCCCGGTACTGTTCGGGCTGCAGGTCGCCGGCCATCGGCGCGAGCAGCTGGAAGCCGCCGGCCTCTGCGTTGTCGGCGCCTTCGAACAGGCTGACCAGGCGTTCGCGCTCGCTGCCTGCCAGGCTCGGGTGGAATACCAGCTGGCTGGTGCCGTGCAGGTGGTCGCTGACCAGTGCCCAAGCGTACAGGCCCAGTTGTGCATCGGGCAGGCCGAGGTCATCCACGGCCAGGCAAGGCAAGTGCTCAAGGCGGCGGCCGAAGTCGTAGCTCAGGTAGCCGATCAGGCCGCCGGCAAAGGGCAACTCGCTGCCTTCGGGCAATTGCGCGTGGCCCAGTTGCGCCAGGCCGGCGCGCAGGCGCTGGAGGAACGTGCGGCCATCTTCGCCGGGCTGCGCTTGCAAGTGTTGCAGCGGCCAGGCGCTGAGCAGGTCGAAGCGCCCGCGTTCGGCGCCGGGGCGGGCGCTGTCGAGCAGGATCGCCCCGGGGGCCTGGCGCAGGCGGGCGAAATAGGTTGCAGGGTCGGGCTGGTAGGGCAGGGGGTAAAGCGTACAGGTCGGCATCAGTGTGGACGGCGATGTAAAAGCGAGGAGGGCGATTGTAGACCTGTGTAGGAAAAGCGCCTAGCACTGGGCGCGACATTCAACATTGTGTTTGGCCCAAGGGGGCCGCTTTGCGGCCCATCGCGACACAAGGCCGCTCCTACAGGAGATCGCGTATCTCTGTAGGAGCGGCCTTGTGTCGCGATGGGCTGCAAAGCAGCCCCGGCATTTTCAGCCTGGATGCACGTGCCCGAACAGCCCTTGCGATACTCGCACCCGCTGCTCGGCATCTTCGCTAATACCATCCTTGGCCAGTGCTTCGATGTGCGCCTCGATGGCATGGGTACGCTGGGTAAGCCCACAGTCGTTGGCAATCTGGATGTTCAGCCCCGGGCGGGCGTTCAGCTCCAGAATCAGCGGGCCCTTGTCCTGGTCCAGCACCATGTCCACGCCGATGTAGCCCAGGCCACACAGTTCGTAGCAGCCGGCGGCCAGCTTCATGAAGCCGTCCCAGTTCGGCAGTTGCACGCCGTCCACCGCGTTGGTGGTGTCCGGGTGCTTGCTGATGATGTTGTTCAGCCAGGTACCGCGCAGGGTTACGCCGGTGGCCAGGTCGACACCCACGCCAATGGCGCCCTGGTGCAGGTTGGCCTTGCCGCCGGACTGGCGGGTCGGCAGGCGCAGCATGGCCATTACCGGGTAGCCCATCAGCACGATGATGCGGATGTCCGGCACGCCTTCGTAGCTGATGCTCTTGAAGATCTGGTCCGGGGTCACCCGGTACTCGATCAGCGCGCGGTCGCGGTGGCCGCCGAGCGAGTACAGGCCGGTAAGGATGCTCGAGACCTGGTGCTCGATTTCCTCGTGGCTGATGATCTTGCCCGACACTGTGCGGTAACGGTCCTCGAAACGGTCGGCGATCACCAGGATGCCGTCACCGCCAGCGCCCTGCGCCGGCTTGATGACGAAGTCGTTGCGCCCGCCGATGATTTCGTGAAGCTTTTCGATCTGCTTCTCGGTCTCGATGATGCCGTACATTTCCGGCACATGGATGCCGGCTGCCAGGGCGCGCTCCTTGGTGATGATCTTGTCGTCGACGATCGGGTACAGGTGGCGCTTGTTGTACTTCAGCACGTAGTCCGCGTTGCGCCGGTTGATACCCATGATGCCCCGGGCCTCCAGGGCTTTCCACGTCTTGATCAGGCCAAACATCAGGCGTCAGCCTTCTTCAGGAATGCCTTGAAGCGCACGAGCTCGGTCAGGCGGTAGCCACGGTAGCGGCCCATCGCCAGCATGAAGCCCACCAGGATCAACAGCACGGCAGGGAAGGTGAACACGAAGTACACCAGCTCCGGCACCATCATCAGCAGGTGCGCCACGGAGGCGGCGAACAGGGTGCCGATGGCCACTTTCATGGCATGGCCACCACCACGCTCTTCCCAGGTGATCGACAGGCGTTCGATGGTCATGGTCAGGATCACCATCGGGAACAGTGCCACCGACAGCCCACGCTCAAGGCCCAGCTTGTGGCTGAACAGACTGATGGCGGCGATCAGCACCACGACGAAGGTCAGCACCACCGACAGGCGGGGCAGCATCTGCAGTTTCAGGTGTTCCAGGTACGAGCGTAGCGACAGGCCCAGGGCGGTGATTACCGTGAAAAGCACGATACCGAAGCCCAGCTGGGTCTCGCGGAAGGCCAGGGCGATCAGTACCGGGGTGAAGGTACCGAGGGTTTGCAGGCCGATCAGGTTGCGCAGTACCAGGATCACCAGCACGCCGATCGGGATCATCACCATGATCATGAAGGTTTGCTGGGTTTGCAGCGGCAGGCCGTACAGCGAGTACTCAAGGAAGTCGGCGTCAGTGTTCTCGTCGGTCAGCTTGGCCAGGCGGATGGCGTTCATCTCGCTGTTGTTCATGCTGAAGGTAACGTTGGCCTTCTTGCCGCCATCGACGGTGATCAGGTTGTCGTCACCGGTCCACCACAGCAGGCGGTCGCTCGGCAAGCCCTGCTCACCGTTGTCCGGGTTGAAGTACAGCCAGTCGTTGCCGTTGAAACTGCGCAGCCACAGTTCCGGGGTTTGCGGGGTGTCGGCCACCAGGCGGATGGTGTGCACCTTTTCCATCGGCACGTGGGCAATCGACAGCAGCAGGTCGATGACCTGGGCCTTCTTCATGGGCGAGGTGTCACCGGCCAGCAGCAGCTTGACGTTGTCGTCGTTGAGGTTGTTGACCCGCTTGATGGTCTCGCTGACAAAGGTCTCGACATCGGCCGAGTGCTGGCGGATCGGCGCCATCAGGGCTTCGGCAGCGATCTTCTCGGGGCCCTCGATGGCCAGGCTGTCACGGAAGGTCGGGCCTTTGACCGTGGTCTTCTCGTTGCTGTAGCGCTTGGTCAGCACCAGGCGGTAGTAGAGCGTCTGGTTGCCGCTGGCACGGCGAGCCGACCAGGTGACCTTGCGGTTGCCGTCGGCACGGTTGACGCTCACCCCGTAGTTGTTGGAGATGAAGCTCTCGTTGAGGCTGACGTAGTCGCGGTTCAGCGGCGGCACGAACATCTGCACCTTGACCGGGTCCTTGGTGCTGGCCACGAACTCGACCTTGGCGTCGATGTTCCACAGGTCGTCGGTTTCATCTTCGGTCACCGGGATGCCGAGGAAGAAGATCTGATAAGCCGTGACCGCCACGCCCAGTAGCACCAGCACGGTGATCAGGACTTTCAGATGGAGGGTAAGAGAGCGCATCGGAGTTACTCTGCTTTGGGAGCGTCGGTGGCACAGGCAGGTTTGCCGGCCGCATATTTAAGGCTTGGGTCGACCAGCGCGTCGAAGTGCTTGAGCGCCTCGGAGCCGATCAGCAGCGGGAACTGGAAGGCGCTGCGGTCGGTGAGGTTGACTTCGATGGTGCGCATGGCCTGGCCCATGCAGATTTCCAGTTCGATGACCGGGCGTGCCGTGTAGGCTTTGCCCGATTCGGCATCATAGTCGCCAGCCCGGCGCTTGATTTTACTCACCCGTGCCAGCGGGCGTTCGATCGGGTGCGAGTGGGCGGCATCGATCGCCAGGTAGAAGCGCACCCAGCTTTCGCCGTTGCGCTTGAAGCGCTTGATGTCGCGGGCACTGAGCGATGCGGTCTTGGCGCCGGTGTCGAGCTTGGCGGCTACTTCCAGGTCCAGGTCGCCCAAGCGTGCGTATTCGTTGAGACCATACACGGTCTTGCCCGCAGCCTGGCCAAGGGCCGGAAGCAGGGTGAGGCATAGCAGCATTAAAACGGGTGTAAGTCTCATAATCCTGGCGCGGTGCAGTGCAAGGTTCGTGGCTATGTTCAGGGCAAGGCGACTGGCAACTACTGCGCAAGCTTCCTCGTTCATCTGTCAACAAGCATGAATGGATGACAGACAGGCTATCCATACCCCATCGGAGGCGCGGCATTCTATCACGCCGACGTCTTGACGCCAGCGGTGCGCGATCTGACAGCGGCGAGGCGGTGATAGTTCGTTCTTAGACGATTGTTGACAATATTGATTTTGTCTTTGACTTGGCGGCCTTGATTCGCTAATTTCTGGCGAAGTGATTTTCAAGGTGTCGACAATATGCAGGACCTCTCCCTTGCCACCCCGGCGCTGGCAGACGAAACGGAAACCTTGTCCGAAAACGTCTTCCGGCGCATCCAGGCGGCTATCGTCAAAGGCGAGATCGCCCCTGGCAGCAAAATTTCCGAGCCGGAGCTGGCGCGTACCTATGGCATCAGCCGCGGGCCGCTGCGCGAGGCCATCCACCGCCTCGAAGGCCAGCGCCTGCTGGTGCGCGTACCGCATGTGGGGGCGCGGGTGGTGTCGCTCAACCACGCCGAGCTGATCGAGCTGTACGAAATTCGCGAATCGCTGGAAGGCATGGCTTGCCGCCTGGCCGCCGAACGCATGAGCCAGGCTGACATCGACGAATTGCGCCGGGTGCTCGACACCCACGAGCGCGATGCCGCGTTCCAGGCCGGCCTGGGCTATTACCAGCAGGAAGGCGACTACGACTTCCATTACCGGATCATCCAGGGCAGTGGCAACCAGACCCTGGTCAAGATGCTCTGCGGCGAGCTGTACCAGCTGGTGCGCATGTACCGCATCCAGTTCTCCGCTACGCCCAACCGGCCTCGCCAGGCCTTTGCCGAACACCACCGTATTCTCGATGCCATCGCCGACCGTGACGGCGAGCTGGCCGAACTCCTGATGCGCCGCCACATCGGCGCCTCCAAGCGCAATATCGAGCGTCACTACCTGGACGCCCACAACAACAGCCCACGAGGTGAGAAATGACTGTGAAGAGCACCCCCGGTCAGCGTTTCCGCGACGCCGTTGCCGCCGAACACCCGCTGCAGGTGGTTGGCGCCATCAATGCCAACCATGCCCTGCTGGCCAAGCGCGCCGGCTTCAAGGCCATCTACCTGTCCGGTGGCGGCGTGGCCGCCGGCTCCCTGGGCCTGCCAGACCTGGGCATCAGTGGCCTGGACGACGTGCTCACCGACGTGCGCCGCATCACCGACGTGTGCGACGTGCCGTTGCTGGTAGATGTCGACACCGGCTTTGGTTCTTCGGCCTTCAACGTCGCCCGTACCGTGCGCTCGATGAGCAAGTTCGGCGCTGCCGCCATCCATATCGAGGACCAGGTTGGCGCCAAGCGTTGCGGCCACCGCCCGAACAAGGAAATCGTCAGCCAGCAGGAAATGGTCGACCGCATCAAGGCCGCCGTCGATGCCCGTACTGACGACAGCTTCGTGATCATGGCACGTACCGACGCCCTGGCCGTCGAGGGCTTGAACGCCGCCCTGGACCGCGCCGAGGCCTGCATCGAGGCCGGCGCCGACATGATCTTCCCGGAAGCCATCACCGAATTGCAGATGTACAAGACCTTCGCTGATCGGGTGAAGGCACCGATTTTGGCCAATATCACCGAATTCGGCGCCACGCCGCTGTACACCACCGAGGAACTGGCCTCGGTCGACGTGTCGCTGGTTCTGTACCCGCTGTCGGCGTTCCGCGCCATGAACAAGGCGGCCGAGAACGTGTACACCGCGCTGCGCCGCGACGGCACGCAGAAGAATGTGATCGACACCATGCAGACCCGCATGGAGCTCTACGATGCCATTGGTTACCACGCCTTCGAGCAAAGCCTCGATGCGCTGTTCGCCCAGAAGAAAGGGTAAGTGATGGTGCCTGTGCCGGCCTCTTCGCGGCTAAAGCCGCTCCTACAAGGTCCTGCACAGGTCTGTAGGAGCGGGTTTACCCGCGAAGAGGCCGCCCCAGGTTTCAACGATTAGCCAGATTTCCATAACAAATTCAAGAAAGGAGAAACACCATGGCCGAAGCAAAAGTACTCAGTGGCGCAGGCCTGCGCGGCCAGGTGGCCGGCCAGACCGCGCTGTCGACCGTGGGCCAGGCCGGCGCCGGGCTGACCTACCGTGGTTACGACGTGCGTGACCTGGCCGCCGGTGCCGAATTCGAAGAAGTCGCCTACCTGCTGCTGTACGGCGAGCTGCCAACCCAGGCCGAACTGGCTGACTACAAGCGCAAGCTCAAAGGCCTGCGTGACCTGCCACAAGCGCTGAAGGAAGTGCTTGAGCGCATCCCGCGCGACGCCCACCCGATGGACGTGATGCGCACCGGTTGCTCTGTACTCGGCACCCTGGAGCCAGAGCTGACCTTCGAAGCCCAGCGCGACAAGACCGACCGCCTGCTGGCCCTCTTCCCGGCGGTGATGTGCTACTGGTACCGCTTCACCCACGACGGCCTGCGCATCGACTGCACCAGCGACGAAGACACCCTCGGTGGCCACTTCCTGCACCTGCTGCACGGCAAGAAGCCGAGCGAGCTGCACGTCAAGGTCATGAACGTGTCGCTGATCCTTTACGCCGAGCATGAGTTCAACGCCTCGACCTTCACTGCCCGCGTGTGTGCCTCGACCCTGTCCGACCTGTACTCCTGCGTCACCGCCGCCATCGGCTCGCTGCGCGGCCCGCTGCACGGTGGTGCCAACGAAGCGGCGATGGAGCTGATCGAGCGCTTCCAGAGCCCGCAGGAAGCCACTGCCGAGCTGCTGCGCATGCTGGAGCGCAAGGACAAGATCATGGGCTTTGGCCATGCCATCTACAAAGAGTCCGACCCGCGCAACGAGGTGATCAAGGGCTGGTCGAAGCAGTTGGCCGACGAAGTCGGTGACAAGGTGCTGTACCCGGTTTCCGAAGCCATCGACAAGACCATGTGGGAGCAGAAGCGCCTGTTCCCCAACGCCGACTTCTACCATGCCTCGGCGTACCACTTCATGGGCATCCCGACCAAGCTGTTCACCCCGATCTTCGTCTGCTCGCGCCTGACCGGCTGGGCGGCGCACGTGTTCGAACAGCGCGCCAACAACCGCATCATCCGCCCGAGCGCCGAGTATGTCGGCGTCGAGCAGCGCCAGTTCGTGCCGATCGAGCAGCGCTGAATAGATATAGAGAGGCAACCCGTCCCTTTGTAGGAGCGGGCTTGCCCGCGAATGCGTCCGACCGGGCAACCCCTGTGCACCTGCTGACGCATTCGCGGGCACGCCCGCTCCCACAGGGGGCGGTGAAACCTTCCGAATCCTGTGACCGAGCCTGATTCCATGATGAACACTGCATACCGCAAGCACCTGCCAGGCACCGACCTGGACTACTTCGATGCCCGCGCGGCGGTCGAGGCGATCAAGCCCGGCGCCTACGATGGCCTGCCTTACACCTCCCGCGTGCTCGCCGAAAACCTGGTGCGCCGCTGCGACCCGGCCACCCTCGACGCCTCGCTGGGCCAGCTGATCGAGCGCCAGCGCGAGCTCGACTTCCCGTGGTTCCCGGCGCGCGTGGTGTGCCACGATATCCTTGGCCAGACCGCGCTGGTCGACCTCGCCGGCCTGCGTGATGCCATCGCCGACAAAGGCGGCGACCCGGCCCAGGTCAACCCGGTGGTGCCGGTGCAGCTGATCGTCGACCACTCGCTGGCCGTCGAGTGCGGTGGCTTCGACCCGCAGGCGTTCGAAAAGAACCGCGCCATCGAAGACCGCCGTAACGAAGATCGCTTCCACTTCATCAACTGGACCAAGAAGGCGTTCAAGAACGTCGACGTGATCCAGCCAGGCAACGGCATCATGCACCAGATCAACCTGGAGAAGATGTCGCCGGTGATCCACAACGACCGCGGCGTGGCCTACCCGGACACCTGCGTCGGCACCGACAGCCACACCCCGCATGTCGACGCCCTGGGCGTGATCGCCATCGGCGTGGGCGGCCTGGAAGCCGAGAACGTGATGCTCGGCCGTGCCTCGTGGATGCGCCTGCCGGAAATCGTCGGCGTCGAGCTGACCGGCAAGCTGGCGCCGAACATCACCGCCACCGACCTGGTGCTGGCCCTGACCGAATTCCTGCGCAAGCAGAAAGTCGTTGGCGCTTATCTGGAGTTCCATGGCGAGGGTGCCCGCGCCCTGACCCTGGGCGACCGTGCCACCATTTCCAACATGGCCCCGGAGTACGGCGCCACGGCGGCGATGTTCGCCATCGACCAGCAGACCATCGACTACCTGCGCCTGACCGGCCGCGAAGAGCAGCAGGTCAAGCTGGTGGAAACCTACGCCAAGGCCACCGGCCTGTGGGCCGACAGCCTGGGCGCCGCCGTCTACGAACGCACCCTCAGCTTCGACCTGTCGAGCGTGGTGCGCAACATGGCCGGCCCGTCCAACCCGCACGCCCGCGTCGCCACCAGCGACCTGGCGGCCAAAGGTATCGCCGGCAGCTGGGAGGAGGTACCGGGGCAAATGCCTGACGGCGCGGTGATCATCGCCGCCATCACCAGCTGCACCAACACCAGCAACCCGCGCAACGTGATTGCCGCAGGCTTGATTGCCCGCAATGCCAACAAGCTGGGCCTGACCCGTAAACCATGGGTCAAGTCGTCGCTGGCACCGGGCTCCAAGGCCGTGCAGCTGTACCTGGAAGAGGCTGGCCTGGAGAAGGAGCTGGAGCAGCTTGGCTTTGGCATCGTCGCCTTTGCCTGCACCACCTGCAACGGCATGTCCGGCGCGCTGGACCCGGTGATCCAGCAAGAAATTATCGACCGCGATCTGTACGCCACCGCCGTGCTGTCGGGCAACCGCAACTTTGACGGGCGTATCCACCCGTATGCCAAGCAGGCCTTCCTGGCTTCACCGCCACTGGTGGTGGCCTACGCCATCGCTGGTACCATTCGCTTCGACATCGAGAAGGATGTGCTGGGCGTGGTGGATGGCAAGGAAATCCGCCTCAAGGACATCTGGCCCAGCGATGAAGAGATCGACGCCGTGGTGCGTGCCGCGGTCAAGCCGGAGCAGTTCCGCAAGGTGTACATCCCGATGTTCGCCATCGAGGAAGACCGCGGGCCAAAAGTGGCGCCGCTGTACGACTGGCGCCCGATGAGCACCTACATTCGTCGCCCGCCATACTGGGAGGGTGCCCTGGCTGGCGAGCGCACACTGCGCGGCATGCGCCCGCTGGCGGTGCTGCCGGACAACATCACCACCGACCACCTGTCGCCGTCCAACGCCATCATGCTCGACAGCGCCGCCGGTGAGTACCTGGCGAAGATGGGCCTGCCGGAGGAGGACTTCAACTCCTACGCCACCCACCGTGGCGACCACCTGACTGCCCAGCGTGCCACCTTTGCCAACCCCAAGCTGTTCAACGAAATGGTGCGCAAGGACGACGGCAGCGTGAAGCAGGGCTCGCTGGCGCGTATCGAGCCGGAAGGCAAGGTCACCCGCATGTGGGAGGCGATCGAGACCTACATGCAGCGCAAGCAGCCGCTGATCATCGTGGCCGGTGCCGACTACGGCCAGGGCTCGTCGCGTGACTGGGCGGCCAAAGGTGTACGCCTGGCGGGTGTCGAGGCGATTGTGGCCGAAGGCTTCGAGCGCATTCACCGCACCAACCTGGTGGGCATGGGCGTGCTGCCGCTGGAGTTCAAGCCGGGCACCGACCGCAAGACCCTGGGCCTGGATGGCAGCGAGACTTATGACGTGCTGGGCGCACGAACGCCACGGGCAACCTTGACCCTGGTGGTGACCCGTGCCAACGGCGAGCGCCTGGAAGTGCCGGTGACCTGCCGCCTGGACACCGCCGAGGAAGTGTCGATCTACGAAGCGGGCGGCGTGCTGCAGCGCTTTGCCCAGGACTTCCTCGAAGCGACTGCGTAGTTGCAGGGGGCTGCTGCGCAGCCCATTCGCGGGACAAGCCCGCTCCCACAGGGCTCTGTTCTCTGCGCGACAACGCAGCCTGAAGGGCTGGGTGATTTCCCACAGGGACAGCGCAGGTTTTGAATATTGTGCGATCCGTGTAGGAGCGGGCTTGTCCCGCGAATGGGCCGCAAAGCGGCCCCAGGGTTTTTTGCATACTCACAAAGGACAGCGCAGCAATGGCACACGCACCTCAAATCAAGATTCCCGCCACCTACATCCGTGGCGGCACCAGCAAAGGCGTGTTCTTCCGCCTGCAAGACCTGCCCGAGCAGGCGCAAATCCCAGGCCCGGCCCGCGACGCACTGCTGCTGCGGGTGATCGGTAGCCCAGACCCCTACGGCAAGCAGATCGACGGCATGGGCGGCGCCACTTCAAGCACCAGCAAGACCGTGATCCTGTCGCAAAGCATCAAGCCCGAACACGACGTCGACTACCTGTTTGGCCAGGTCAGCATCGACAAGGCCTTCGTCGACTGGAGCGGCAACTGCGGCAACCTGTCCGCCGCCGTCGGTTCGTTCGCCATCAGCAGTGGCCTGGTCGACCCGGTGCGCATTCCGCGCAACGGCATTGCCACCGTGCGCATCTGGCAGGCCAACATCGGCAAGACCATCATTGCCCATGTGCCAATCACCGAAGGCGAAGTGCAGGAGACCGGCGACTTCGAGCTGGACGGGGTAACTTTCCCGGCTGCCGAGGTGCAACTGGAATTTCTCGACCCGGCGGCCGACGAAGACGGCGACGGTGGTGCGATGTTCCCTACTGGTAACCTGGTCGATGACCTGGAGGTGCCCGGTGTCGGCACCTTCAAGGCGACCCTGATCAATGCCGGCATCCCGACCATCTTCGTCAATGCGGCGGATATCGGTTACACCGGCGCCGAACTGCAGGATGCCATCAACGGCGACCCGCAGGCGCTGCTGCGCTTCGAGACCATTCGCGCCTATGGCGCCGTGCGCATGGGGCTGATCGAAAACGTCGACCAGGCTGCCGGGCGTCAGCACACGCCGAAAGTGGCCTTCGTCGCGCCGCCGAGCACCTACACTGCGTCCAGTGGCAAGGCGGTGCAGGTGGCTGATATCGACCTGCTGGTACGGGCCTTGTCGATGGGCAAGCTGCACCATGCAATGATGGGGACGGCTGCGGTGGCGATTGGTACCGCAGCGGCCATTCCGGGCACGCTGGTCAACCTCGCCGCTGGCGGGGGCGAGCGCAGCGCCGTGCGTTTCGGCCACCCCTCGGGCACCCTACGAGTGGGGGCCGAGGCGCGCCAGGTGAATGGCCAGTGGACAGTGACCAAGGCAATCATGAGCCGCAGTGCTCGCGTGCTGATGGAGGGCTGGGTTCGCGTGCCTGGCGATAGCTTCTAACGCACCATTGGCGCTCGGCTTTAGTTCGTTGGGGCCGCTTTGCGGCCCTATCGCGACGCAAGGCCGCTCCTACAAGGGTACGCGATACCTGTAGGAGCGGCCTTGTGTCGCGATAGGGCTGCACAGCAGCCCCGGCAATTCTGAAGGGAGCTGGATATGAGCGCCAACGTGGACCTCAACGACCGCCCGGACTACGACCGGGTGCTGCAAACCCTGGCTGACTACGCCCTCGGCTACCGGGTCGAATCCCCCGAGGCGCTGGACACCGCGCGCAACTGCCTGATGGACACTCTCGGTTGCGGCCTGCTGGCCCTGCGCTTTCCCGAATGCACCAAGCTTCTTGGCCCCCTGGTGGAAGGCACCGTGGTGCCCAATGGCGCGCGCGTCCCCGGCACCGCCTACCGCCTGGACCCGGTCAAGGCCGCCTGGGATATCGGTTGCACGGTGCGCTGGCTGGACTACAACGACACCTGGCTGGCCGCTGAATGGGCTCACCCCTCGGACAACCTCGGCGGCATTCTGGCCGTTGCCGATCACCTGTCGCAGAAGCGCGTGGCTGATGGTGAAGCGCCGCTGCTGATGCGTGATGTACTCGAAGCCATGGTCATGGCCCACGAGATCCAGGGCGTGCTGGCGCTGGAAAACTCTTTCAACCGCGTTGGCCTTGATCACGTGATTCTGGTCAAGGTGGCCTCCACGGCAGTGTGCGCAAGGCTGATGGGGGCCAACCGCGAGCAGATGCTGTCTGCGTTGTCGCACGCCTTCGTCGATGGCCAGGCACTGCGCACCTACCGCCACGCGCCCAATGCTGGTTCGCGCAAGTCCTGGGCTGCCGGTGATGCGTCCAGCCGTGGCGTGCGCCTGGCTGATATCGCCCTGCGCGGCGAAATGGGCGTGCCTGGTGTGCTCACTGCGCCACAGTGGGGCTTCTACGATGTGTCGTTCAGCCACACCAACAAGGACCTGGCACTCAAGCCGGCCGGGCAGTATGAACTGCGCCTGCCGCAGCCCTTGGCCAGCTACGTGATGGAAAATGTGCTGTTCAAGGTCAGCTTCGCCGCCGAGTTTCACGCCCAGACCGCCTGTGAGGCGGCGGTCACCCTGCACCCGCTGGTGCGCAACCGCCTTCATGAGGTTGACCGCATTGTCATCACCACCCAGGAGTCGGCGATTCGTATTATTTCCAAGCGAGGCCCGCTGGCCAATGCCGCCGACCGCGACCATTGCCTGCAGTACATGGTGGCGGTGCCGCTGATTTTCGGGCACCTGGTGGCCGAGCATTATGAAGACGCTTTTCATGCCAACCACCCGAGCATCGACCGCTTGCGCGAGAAGATGGAGGTGGTGGAAGACCCGCGCTTCAGCCGCGAGTACCTGGAAGCGGACAAGCGCTCGATCGCCAACGCGCTGCAGGTGTTTTTCAAGGACGGCAGCAGTACCGAGCAGGTGGTGGTGGAGTACCCGATCGGGCATCGGCGGCGGCGAGGGGAGGGTATACCATTGCTGGAGGCCAAGTTCAGGGCCAACCTGGCGACGCGCTTTGCGCGGCAGCGGTGTGGGGAAATTCTGGATGTGTGCAAGGACCAGCAGAAGCTGGAGAGCATGGCAGTGCACAGGTTTGTGGATTTGTTTGTGACTTGAGGTTGCCTGTGCCGGCCCTATCGCCGGCACAAGGAACAAAAAAGCCCCGACATTTCTGCCGGGGCTTTCTTTTACATCTTACAACTCAGCTTACGCCTGAACCACCGGGATCTTGGCGTTGGCTGCCGCTTCGCGGAACTCGGCGATCTGGTCGAAGCTCAGGTAGCGGTAAACGTCGGCAGCCATGCTGTCGATGTCTTTCGCGTACTGCATGTACTCTTCGACAGTCGGCAGTTTGCCGATGATCGAAGCGACAGCAGCCAGCTCGGCCGATGCCAGGTACACGTTGGTAGCGTCGCCCAGACGGTTCGGGAAGTTACGGGTCGAAGTGGAGACCACGGTCGAACCGGTCTGCACACGTGCCTGGTTACCCATGCACAGCGAGCAGCCTGGCATTTCCATGCGCGCTCCGGCCTTGCCGTAGATGCCGTAGTAGCCTTCTTCGGTCAGCTGGTGGGCGTCCATCTTGGTTGGCGGGGCCAGCCACAGACGGGTCGGGATACCGCCCTTGACCTTGTCCAGCAGCTTGCCGGCAGCGCGGAAGTGACCAATGTTGGTCATGCACGAACCGATGAACACTTCGTCGATTTTCTCGCCCTGTACCGAGGACAGCAGGCGGGCATCGTCCGGGTCGTTCGGCGCGCAGAGCACAGGCTCTTTCACGTCGGCCAGGTCGATTTCGATGATTTCGGCGTATTCGGCATCGGCGTCGGCAGACAGCAGCTCAGGGTTGGCCAACCAGGCTTCCATGGCTTGCGCGCGGCGCTCCAGGGTGCGTGGGTCGCCGTAGCCTTCGCCGATCATCCAGCGCAGCAGGGTGATGTTGGACTGCAGGTACTCGGCAACGGCTTTCTCTGGCAGCTTGATGGTGCAACCGGCAGCGGAACGCTCGGCCGAGGCGTCGGACAGCTCGAACGCTTGCTCGACGGTCAGTTCGTCCAGGCCTTCGATTTCCAGGATGCGGCCGGAGAAGGCGTTTTTCTTGCCTTTCTTCTCGACGGTCAGCAGGCCCTTCTGGATGGCGTAGTAAGGGATGGCATGAACCAGGTCACGCAGGGTGATGCCTGGCTGCAGTTTGCCCTTGAAGCGCACCAGGATCGATTCTGGCATGTCCAGCGGCATGACGCCGGTGGCGGCGGCGAAGGCCACCAGGCCGGAACCGGCCGGGAACGAGATGCCGATCGGGAAGCGGGTGTGCGAGTCGCCACCGGTACCCACGGTGTCAGGCATCAGCATGCGGTTCAGCCAGCTGTGGATGATGCCGTCGCCTGGGCGCAGCGACACGCCGCCACGGGTGCGGATGAAGTCTGGCAGGGTGTGGTGGGTGTTGACGTCGATCGGCTTCGGATAGGCCGCGGTGTGGCAGAACGACTGCATGACCAGGTCAGCGGAGAAGCCCAGGCACGCCAGGTCTTTCAGCTCGTCGCGGGTCATCGGGCCAGTGGTGTCCTGGGAACCGACGGTGGTCATCTTCGGCTCGCAGTAGGCGCCTGGACGTACGCCCTGGCCTTCTGCCAGGCCGCAAGCACGGCCGACCATCTTCTGTGCCAGGGTGAAGCCCTTGCCGGTGTCGGCAGGCTGCTCTGGCTTCTTGAACAGGTCGGAAGCACCCAGGCCCAGTTCGGCACGGGCTTTTTCGGTCAGGCCGCGGCCGACGATCAGCGGGATACGGCCGCCAGCGCGGACTTCGTCCAGCAGCACTTCGGTTTTCAGTGCGAATTCGGTGACCAGCTCGTCGCTATCGTGACGGCGCACTTCACCTTTGAACGGGTAAACGTCGATGACGTCGCCCATGCCCAGGTTGGTGCAGTCGAATTCGATCGGCAGGGCGCCGGCGTCTTCCATGGTGTTGTAGAAGATCGGGGCGATCTTGGTGCCGAAGCAGAAACCACCGGCGCGCTTGTTCGGCACGTACGGGATGTCGTCGCCGAAGAACCACAGCACCGAGTTGGTGGCGGATTTACGCGAGGAACCGGTACCGACCACGTCACCTACATAGGCAACCGGGAAACCCTTGGCCTTGACGGCCTCGATCTGGGCCAGCGGGCCGACCGAACCTGGCTGCGACGGCTCGATGCCGTCACGGGCCATTTTCAGCATGGCCAGGGCGTGCAGCGGGATGTCAGGGCGCGACCAGGCGTCCGGGGCAGGGGACAGGTCGTCGGTGTTGGTTTCGCCAGGCACCTTGAACACGGTCAGGGTGTACTTTTCGGCGATGGCCGGGCGCGAGGTGAACCACTCGCCGGCAGCCCAGGATTCCAGCACGGCCTTGGCGTGAACATTGCCGGCCTTGGCTTTTTCGGCCACGTCGTGGAAGGCATCGAACATCAGCAGGGTGTGCTTGAGCTGTTCGGCCGCGACGGCGCCCAGTTCGGCGTCATCCAGCAGCGTAACCAGCGTTTCGATGTTGTAGCCGCCCTGCATGGTGCCCAGCAGCTCGGCAGCGTGCTTGCGGTCGATCAGTGGCGACTTGGCTTCGCCCTTGGCGATGGCAGAGAGGAAAGCGGCCTTGACGTAGGCAGCTTCGTCAACCCCTGGCGGTACGCGGTTGGTGATCAGGTCTACGAGGAAGGCTTCTTCGCCGGCCGGCGGGTTTTTCAGCAGCTCGACCAGGCCTGCAGTTTGTTCGGCGTTCAGCGGCTGGGGCACGATACCCAGGGCGGCACGCTCTTCGATGTGTTTGCGGTAGGCTTCAAGCACAGTTATTTCCCTCATCAGTGGTCCCTAAAGGGGGTCCGGGACGCTCATCCAGCATTCAATGCACCCATGCGCTGCCACGGCTTTGTGGGCCGCCCAGCCAGAGTCGCAAAGAATCCTTACAGAAGCTGCTTTCAAAGTTTTACGCCTGCAGAACGGGGAGCTGATGAGGGCTGGCGCGGGCATGCGAGGGTTGCATGGCCCGGGCCAACGCCGTTCTACCGGATTAACTGTGCTCGTGACGCTTTGAAAACAGCTTCCAACGGACATTGTTGCCTTGAAAAGGCGGGATGATTCTACGGCAAAAAAAGCCCGAAGGTAAGGCGGCTAACGTGACTTTAACGAGTGACCCTGGTTAGACAAAGGGCTAACATGGGCCGGTGTTCCACCGCCAAGCTGTTGTTTTTCATGTCCAACAAGTCCATCAAGACCCCTTGCGTCGGCCTGTGCTCTACGGTGTACGGAGACACGGTGTGCCGTGGCTGCAAGCGTTTTCACCACGAAGTGATCAACTGGAACGGCTACGACGACGACCAGAAGCGCGCCGTGTGGCTGCGCCTTGAGCAATTGCTGGTGCAGGTGATGATGGCCAAGCTTGAGGTGTTCGACAAAGGCCTGCTGCGCCAGCAACTGGAGCAGCGCTCCATCCGCTTTGTCGAGCAGCAGTCGGAGTATTGCTGGGCCTACCAGCTGATTGCCCGCGGGGCGCGGATGATTCGTGACCTGGAGGCCTATGGCATGGTGCTGCTGCCGGAGTTTCGCGATTGGGAGCTGCCGCAGCTGCGCGATGCCATCGACCGCGAGTTCTTCCTGCTATCCGAGGCGCACTACCAGCGCTACATCGCCCCCAGCTTCCTGCGTGATGCCCTGTAGGAGCGGCCTTGTGTCGCGATAGGGCTGCGAAGCAGCCCCAGGCTTTCAGCGCAGATGCAGAAATTGTTGGGGCTGCTTCGCAGCCCTATCGCGACACAAGGCCGCTCCTACAGGTTCTACAGGTTGCAGGCCCTGCCAGGTCAGTCGCCGGTGTATTCGCAGCCGCTGGTGCAAGTCTCGTGAATGCGCACTTTGGACAGCTCCGGCATCAGCGGCTTGACCTGCTCCCAGATCCACTTGGCGATCACTTCGCTGGTAGGGTTTTCCAGGCCCGGGATGTCGTTCAGGTAGTTGTGGTCCAGTTGCTCGTAGATCGGCTTGAAAATCGCCTTGACCTCGGCGAAGTCGCGAATCCAGCCGGTGTGCGGGTCGAGCGGGCCGGTCAGGTGCAGGCCGACCTTGAACGAGTGGCCGTGCAGGCGGCCGCATTTGTGCCCTTCAGGAACGTGGGGCAGGCGGTGGGCCGATTCGAATGTGAACTCTTTGAAAATTTCCACTGGTGGACCTGTATAGCTGGTGGGATAAGGGCTTGAGCGGAAATTGGTGTTTCAATGTACTGCTCAATGTACTGATTGGTCGTCGCTGGGGGTAAAAGAGGTCATCCACTGAGTGATGTCCGACTGGCGCCAGGCGACCGAATTTGGTCCTATCTTAACCTGTTTTGGGAAGGTGCCTTCCCTGATTCTGCGATAGACGGTGTTCCGACCGATCCCGGTCACGTGCAGCACCTCGTCGAGGCGCAGGAAGCGATCAATGTTTTCTGCGTGTCGCATGGGTGTCTCCTTTATATAGAAGGTCAGGCCGTGAATTTGTGCCCGACCTGCGCCGCCCGTGCGGCTTCCTCGGTGCGGAACATGAGCTGGGTTTTACTTGGGCTGCCTTCGGATTCGTATTCAGCGTCGACCCACCAGGCGCCGAACTTGCGGTACGGCTCGCCGATGATCTTCGTGACGTAGCAGTCGATCAGGTACATGGATGGTCTCCACGCCGCTGGTGGCGGCAGAGATAGTGATAAATGAGATTGAATTGCTGCAGTAGTTGAGCGGCTATAGTGCTAAGGCGTGGAGCTGCCATGACGCGGGGCTGGACCTATGAAACCCATGAAGCCGTTCGAGCGATTTGCTCATAGTGGCGTCAAAGAAGATCTCGGAAGGCTAGGCAGAAAGTTCGCTTCGCCGGGCGTCGTTGAGTCTGGAAGCAGCAGTGATGGAGAGCTGACACTGCGCTCCCAAGCAGTGACGGCCTACGTCCGGAAATATCGGATAAAAGAGGGGTGGAGGGTGGTCTTCTGGCGGAGTGGCGGCCATGAGGAAAAACACTACCCAATGTCCGAGCATGAAGTGGTTCGGCTACTCGCGATGCATTTTTCCTGAACGGCGTCCTCGCCCGCGCATGCCGGCGGGCTTGAGTTGCATGGGGAGGGGTTAGGCGCGTGCTTCGAATAGTTCGATCTGCGCTGCCGGGGTGTCGCGGATGGTGATGGCCTCGGCGATGCGCTGCTGCGCGGTGCCGAAGTGCGCTTCGTCCTGCTCGATGCCGATGAAGCGCCGACCCAGCTGGATGCAGGCAACGCCGGTCGTGCCGCTGCCCATCGTGTTGTCGAGCACCACATGGCCGGGGTTGGTGTAGGTTGCGATCAGGAACCGCATCCAGTTGACCGGCTTCTGGGTTGGGTGGAAGTTGGCCGTCTGCTTGTCGCTCGAGAAGAACTGCACCGAGCGCGGGTACCGCTCTGTCGAGTCGTACTCGGTGATCGACAGGGCCTTCCCGTAGCACTCCGAGTTGACCGTCTTCCGCTTCGCCGTGCGCCGCTCGTGCCCGGTAGTCATCTGTGGGTTGTACACCGGCTGGCGCCGGTAGAAGACCTGGGCGCTTTCGTGCGCCCGCAGTGGCTGCTTCTTCGCATTGAGGAAGCCGGTCGCGTTGCCTTTCTCCCAGATCCACTCGTAGCGGTAGTCGCGGGGGTTGCTGGCCACCACCAGAGAACTGAATGGCTGAGCCGCGCACAGCACGATAGCCGCCTCTGGCTTGGCGATTCTCAAGTACTGCTCCCAGAGCGGAGCGAACGGAATCACTACATCCCATGCGCACTGTGTAGTGCCGTAGGGAAGGTCAGCCAGCACCAGGTCGACGCAGGCATCCGGGATCGACTTCATCACCTCCAGGCACTCGCCGTGATATAGGCTGACTTCGCTCATCGCGGCCCCCTGTAGATCAGGTAGGCCATGTACATCAGGGGCAGGATCATGATTTGCGCTCCAAGAAGGCATAGACCAGGGAGACAAGGCCACATGCAATGCCGATCGTGTACCCGACAGCTGTGAGGCCTGGCGTTTCGGCGCCGTTGCCGGCGATCATGAAGAGCAACGCCAGAATCAGGTTGAACTGGTAGTTGGTCATGGCATCAGCTCCTTCGGCACCTGGACGGAGTGGCCAAGCTTGGCGACCACTACAGCCAGGCACACTGCAACTTGCGGGGTTTCGCAGGCGTTCACCCAGCGGTCGCTATAGGCGTCCCAAGTCCCGGCGTTGCGCCGCGGGTCGATGCTGATCTTGTGCTTGAAGATGAGCGGCCCAGCGAGTGCCCAGCTCTCGTGCGGGTTGTACAGCGCTTCGCGGTCGGTCGCCGTTGCCCGGTACCGGGCGAACACCCGCCAGGGGTTGCCGTAGATGGGCGGAGCAAGGCGAACGTCTAGGCCTTCTGCCTTACCGACGGCCCAGGCCAACTGCTCGCCGACCAGGTCGGCCGTCTTCACTTCGATCAGGTCGGTCATGGCGCCTCCGTCTCAGCTGGAAGTAGCTGTGCCGCCATCTTTGCAGCGAGGCCGACAGGCCACCAATAGCGTGGGCGCTGATGCTCTGGGTAGCTGGCCTCGCGCAGGACGAGACCTTTTCGCTCCAGTGCCTTAAAGGCGCTGAGCACCGAAGCAGTAGCGAGGTTGAGGCGAGCCCCGACCTGGTAGCTCAGCCCGCCAAGTCCAAAGGCACAGGCCTGATCGCCCGCAGCCAGCTTCTTGCAGTCTTGCTCGTACAGGAACGGGGTTTTCTCCCGGTACCGGACTACGTTGGCACGGGAGACCTCGCGCAAGGCATCGAGGACGCGTTGCTGATTTTCCGTCAGTTTCACAGCTGATACCTCTCATCAATCCAGCGCTCAGGCGCCAGTGCGGGTGTAGGTTCGGGTTGTGTTTCGTGCGGGGAGAACTGGCGCTGGTTGCCGGCCTGCAGCTGGCTGTCGGGGATGCAGCTGATGCCTGCGCCACTTCCAGCCTGATAGATCCAGCAGGTGGCACCGCGCTCATCGTCATGGAAGACGCGAACCCCATACGGTAAAGGCGCTGCGCTGGCGCCGGTGGCCAGCAGCAGGAGGCAGAGGGCGAGGCGGGTCATGGCTTGTACTCGACTGCTGGCGCGACCTGGCGGGCAAAGTCGAGCAGATCCCGTGACCACGACTTGCCGACGCCGTCGTCGAAAGCGAACAGCATGCCGCCCAGTGCGCGTCGCAGGGTTGTGCACTGGTCCTGTACTTCAGCCGCATGGCCGTATTCGAAGTCTTCACGCTGGTTGTCGATGAGGCGCAAGTCGATGTGGACGCTGTCCGTCCAGCACCCCTCGTCATGGTCGAACCGATCGCACCAGAAGGTGCCTTGCTCATCACGCTGGGCGAGGGTGAAGCTGTCGTACGGCCCGCCGTAGGTTGGGACTTGGCCGCCATCGGCGCGCTCGATCCACATGAAAAACTTGCGCCCGGTGATCGGGCATTCATCCGGGCACCACGGTGCCGCCTGCTTTGACTTGGGCATAGCGCTTCCTTGGCCGCCATATCGCGGCAGATGAGTTATTTGGGAAGTTGGAGTGACTTAAATGGGGGGTGGGCTGTCCACCGAGGACGAGGAGCAATTCCGCCCCTGTATCGCATTGGTGAGTCAAATGAGCACGATAAGCAGTGACCAGCAGTTTCGTGCCTACGAGCTTCTCCGAACACTCGACACCCATACCGCGCAAACGATGAGCGAGGTGGTATACGGAGCAACTACTTCAGCCACTTGGAAGCTGAGCTGTGACTTACACCGCCGAGCCTTCGAAGACTGGATGGCATTTGCCGCTACGATGCACGCGCCAGAGCCAACGGACGCAGAGTGAGCTAGCCGCTTGTCCGATTCGGCTCCGATATCCTTCGCTGCGGTTGATAACCGCTTAGCCTTCGCTATTTTGGCATTTACACCCCCAAAATTAACGAAAGCCGTAGGAGTGCGAAATGCGAATCCGTGGCGATGTTTTCTGGTCGTGGGCCGACCCTACGCTCCACCAGCGTTCTCACGAGGAAACGTTAAGCGATGGCAGTTTCATCGACGTTCAGGTCCGGCTGTCACCTTCAGGAGCAACCCAAATGTTCATCGGGGTATACGCTCCAAGCGGCGCCGCAATTCATGAAGAGGCGTTCGATTCGCGACCTCGCGAGTCGATGACCCGGGCAATGGCCTGGGGCGTAGGGCGCGCTCGCCGTATAGCAGCCGAAGGTGTTCCTGCAGCTGACCGCCTCGCCGCTTCGAAATAGAGGAGAGAGGGGTTACAGCTGGATGGAGTACAAATGTGCTCTTGGCGTCAGGATGGCTTGCGCTCTTGCGTTGCGATGACCTTCACGCAGGTCTTGCAGGTGACTTCGGACTTGAACCGCGCCGATTCCCATTCCTCGCCGTCACGGCAGCCACGGCCTACGCCGCAGGCCGAGAAGTGTTCGTGATCGTTGCCGTCGTGGTCATACTCAACGTGGGCGGCCCAATGGATTTTCATGGCCGGATCTCTTGTTCGGCGCGAGCTTGCCAGCCCTCCCAGGAATCCTGAACGCTCTGGTTCCGGTAGTAATCGGGGCAGTCTTCGTCGCGCACCAGGTCGCAGATCCGGTGGTGATGCTCGAAGGCAGCCCGCTCATCGAGATCAACCGGTGCAGTCGGCTTTGTGTTTCCCTTGAGTTCATCCAGGATGTCGCGCAGATATCCTGTGGCCACGCTGGGCTGGGTGCCTGAGCAATCGACCAGTCGCTGGACGAAAGCTGTGGCCTTGGTCAGACGCTCAGTCTCGACAGATGTGGTCATAGGCCCCAGGCCAACAATCGGCATCCCAGCCGCCGCCGCATCCCTCTCTGCCTCTTCTTTGGTCCACCAGAAGGCAGTACCAACCATCCACGCTATCGGCTCGGCGTGGGGCTGCGGCTCAGGGTGCGATTCGCGATAGCCCGCCAGGAACAGCAGATAGTCGCTGTGGGTGCGCTGGTCTTCGAAGCCGGTGCTGTCTTTGCGCAGGTCTTTCTCGTCCAGGCCGAGCGGGTTGAGGCTGATGAACAGGTCGCGTGGGTCGGTGCTGCTGGATCGGTTTTCTGTGGGCATGGGTGTCTCCGGCCTATGCGGCTTTGAGTAGGGCTTCGATTACGCGCTGTCCCGCAAGGGGCGGCACCGCATTGCCGGCCATGTGCATGGTCAGCCGGTGGTTGTCTGGGCGAAGGGTGTCAGCCGGGAACGACATGGCGGCCAGGGCCTCGCTGGCGCTGAGCATCCGCATCCGGTCTCCGTCGACCAAGGCCCATCGGTCCAGGGTGGTGATGGTGCCGATCGGCCGGTTGATGTCTCGGCCGGTGGTGCCGGAGCCCTTGCCGTAGTAGGGCATGATGAACCGGTCACCGAAGCGCTGGCGGCCATTGCGCACCCGGTCCAGCGTGGCCTGGGCTCGGCCTGGCTTCTCGATCTGCGACCAGCGCCCGGCGGCAAAGTCGAGGAAGCTGGCGGCGGCCACGTGCCGCTCCTGTGGCAGCTGCAGCATCAGCGGCGCCTTGCTTCGGGTCAGGACCATGAACAGGCGCACCCGGTGCTGTGGCACGCCCAGGTCGGCACAGTCGACGATATGCGGCGCGGCCTGATACCCAAGCGCCTGCACCGCCTGAAGCCAGGCCGGGTATAGCACCCAGTCGGTGAACTCCGGTACGTTCTCGATCACTGCCGCCTGCGGCCGGTGGAACTCAAGGGCAGATACCGGCGCCCAGGCCGTAGAGCGCGATGCGTCGTGCTCAGGGTTGCCCGATTTCTTGCCGCGGGCCTTGGCGTGACCCTGACAGCAAGGCGAGGCCAGAAGAATGTCGTGAGCCGGCACCTGCTCCCAGCGTGCCTGGTGCAGGTCCTGGCAAGCATGCTGGGTGTCGGGGTGGTTGGCGCTGTGCCATTCAACGGCCACCGGCCAGTGGTTTGCCGCCCAGAGAACCTGGACGCCTGCGGCGCGCGCGCCAGTGCTCCATCCGCCGAGGCCGGCGAACAGGTCGATTGCTGTGGGCATATGTGTGCCTCGGGGATATAGTTAGCGAAAATTTTGTTGGAGAGCACTTTTGTCTATTTGCTTGGCTTTATCTGACGCTGATTGGAATTTAACAAAAGATATTTTTTCAATTGTTGGAACTGTTGCTACGGTTGTTGGCGTTGCGTTTGCCAGTTACGTGGGGCTTGGTGGTCTTTCAACTTGGAAAAAACAACTTTCCGGCACGTCGAATCACGAATTGGCAAGACGTGTATTGGTGCTGGCTTACAAATATCGAGATGCTGTCGATCGCGTTAGAAATCCATGGATTTCCCCTAAAGAAATGGAGCTGGACAACACGCTAGAGAACGGTGATACAAGTCAAGAAAGGCGGTACACAGGCACCTGTATTGCATACGACAAGAGATTTTTACTTGTCACCGAATCTCGTAGAGAACTTGATGTAACCCTGCTGGAGGCAGAAGCCCTATGGGGGTCAGAGATAAAGGAACTAATTAAGCCGCTTTACGATAAAAGCTGGAAGTTGTATGCCTATATTGAAACATACATGATGTCCATCGATCCTGGTCAGGATGATGCGTATCGACAAGAGTATGCTGAGATTGTGAGGTCTCAACCCAATATCAGAAACCGAAAAGATAGAGCTGATCAGGACACGTTCGCCATTGAATTCAACCAACTCCTTAATAATGTGGAGCGGTATCTACGATCTAAGCTGGCTTAAGTGACATCTCCGGCGAAGGCGGAGCAGGATCAGGCCCGCCGGACCTTGAAACCGAACATGCACTCGATGTCGTGGTACTCGCACCGCTCGTAGGCCTTGTACTTGGCCTGCGAGGGCGTGCTGGCGAAAACATCGACGATGGTGCGATTGGTGATATCCCACCAGTCCCATCCGGCCACCAGCACCTGGTAGCGTTTAAGCGGCAGCTTCTCAGCCATTTCGCCGTATTGCATTTCCCAGGTCGGGTGGTAGTTGCGGATGCGCTTTTTCGGGTCGCTGTCGAGGATGACGCCGATGTAGTGCCCGCGATCGGCCATGATCACGCCTGGTTCGCCATTGGCGATGACGCGGCGGCCGACTTCTGCCGGCACGCCGTAGTGCTGGCGCACATAGGCGCAGTTGTAGTTGCTCATGGATAGGTCCTTGGTCAGGCTGCAACCGCTACTGGCTGCGCCAAGGCTTGCTGAACGGCCTCAACGATGCGCTTGAGGTAGGTGTAATCAGGATTCGGCTCGACGGCGCCCTCGCTGACCTGATGGCCCCAGTCGCTGCCGAAGATTGATGACAGCAGATCGTCGTGGGCCATACAGCCGGACGGGTGATCGATGTAGCCCAGATCCTCGATTTGATCGTACAGCTCGCGTGCATCGGCCTTGTTGAGCTCGTAGCAGTCTTCCCATTCCTTGATGTTCCGGCCGCGGCGTCGGTCGAGTACTCGGCGGCTAGCCTGCTCGACAAGGGCGGTGCCGCTGAACTGTGTCCCGCTCAGTCCTCGACTGAGACAATTCAGGACATAACCCGCATCACAGCTCGTTACGAACTCAGCCACGGTGTTCGGCCCCATGCTGCCCCAATAGCAAGTCCAGCTCTGACCGTAGCAACTGACGGTCAAGTTGCCCGCGCAAGTTTCGTGGTCGCCAGACTTGGCGCGGACGCCGTGGTCTTCGATGAATACGGTCACCGGGTCCAGGCGCGAGATATCGCTGATCCGGATCTTGGTGATGGTTGAGGTTTCGATCTTCATGGCTTTCTCCATGCATGCGCCGCCCTCCGTGGCCGGATGCGGCATGGCTAAGTAGGTTTCTTGGGGTGACGCTAGGAACTTTGTGATCTGGCTAGAGTGGGGTTTACTGGTTGCCGGCATAGTGCCGAACGAGGATCGACCATGAGCTACAAGACCCGCGTAACGTTCACGATCAAGGAAACAGCTGAAGGGACGCCATTCCTCTACATGGAGGCGCTGGACCACATTCCGAACTTCCCCTCTAACCCGCCAGCCTTCTATCTTCCGGTAGGGACCGACATGGCAAAAGCAGAAGAGATTGCCAGGTACCTGAACCAAAACATCGAAATGTTCTGTCCAGAGCCGTTGTCGCCGGTAGCATCCTTCCAGACCGAGGTTAAATAGAGGGTCAAAACTCTGAGCTGATCCTGAGCGCTTCCCGTTCTCGGAAGTGCTCAAGCTTTCGCGCCACAGCCGGTGACACCGTAATTTCGTGGCGCGGAGGCTCAAGCAGCGGCAGAGCTCCACCTGGGCCCAGGGCATGCAGGTGATGAATCATCAGCGTCATCGCCTCGCCCTGTTCCTCGATCCCGGCCCACTCCATCAGTTCCAGCAGGGCCTGCTTAGTCCCTGGTCGAACCTTCAAGCGCAGGTCTTCTTCCTGGTGCTTTGCTGACTTCTCGCGCCGGCGCTTGTCGCGCTCTGCCTGGTCCATCGCCATACGGCACCTCCTTCAATCCGCTGGGCGGGATGTGTATGTGCAGCTGGCGGCGACGCTGCTGCGTGAGCTTCTGGATGCGTCTCATGGGTAGCACACCTCGATGGGCGTTTTCTTGGTCGAGCCAGACGGCATAACCACCAGTAGACGCTTGTTTCCTCGGTATACGCCCCAAGGCTGACCAGTGGATCTGGCCATGGCCGCCGCGTACTTCACGGCGGGCACAGGCTGGGACATGGTTGCGATCATGGCCTACCCCCGATTCCGCTGGAGCGGGAAGTCAATGTCGAACTCGGCAAGAATTCGCGCGAACCTGCAGTTACCGATGCCCAACTCCAAAGTCACACCCCACCGGGACATGCCGGTATCACGCAAGGCAATGATCTTGTCGGCGAGATCACGATCCTCCTGGCTCGGTTCGGCTTTTGCCTTCGCCGGTGTGGCCGGCTTCGGCGGGCTGAAGAACCTGAATCCTCCCCGCGCCGCTACGCCCCAGAGAGCGGTCTTGGTTTCGCCCAGGAGCTTTGCAACCTCGCCACAGGTCATGGTCTTGGCGAGCTCTTCTACCTGAGCTGTGCGTGCCTTGGCGCGGCTTTTACGCTCGCCGCCGCGCTCCAGCTTGACTGGGGTGACCCGCTTTGGCGTCGGCTCAGGGTGATGGCGCTGCCGGAAGGGCACGTACTGGAACCCCTCAAGCACAATGATCTGCCCGCCAGACGCGAAGAAGGCCGCTTTGGCGGCCTCCAGGTCGATTGATTGGTTCATGCTGACCTCACTTGATGCGGATTGAGCTCTCGCCGCGCTCCAAATGCGCCCAGGCAGGCTCAGGTATCAGTTCGTGTTCGCAGTCTTCGCCGGCGGCCATGCGCTTGCGGACGGCTTCGTTGTGCTCGCGATCGGCCTTGAGCTTTGCGGCGATGGCGTTCTTGTCCGGCGCGATCTTGGTCTGCACTGATGTCAGGTCGTCCGGCACCGCCTGCTCGTTGTCGACGATGACCCGCTCCTTGCCGGCGACCAGACTGATGGTGAACAGCGGGCGCTTGATCGACTTGATGTTGGCTGCATCCATATTGCGCCGCAGGTAGTCGGTGATCGCGGTCACGCTGTTGGCCTTGATGCGCTTTAGCTCGCTCAGGCGCTCGATTTCAGCGTCGATCGCACCGATGTCACCCTCGATGTTCCGACGCAGCATGACGATGTTGTCGGCCTTCACCTCGAACTCGCCCTGGATGCCGGCCATGGTGTCCTGAATGGCTTGCTTGAGGCCTTCGTCGTCGGTGTCACACATGGCTGCCAGTTCGGCCATCTGGCCGGTGAGTGCGTAGAGTTGAGTCATGCTGCAGCCTCCTGCGGATTCCCGGCTTCGAGTTTCTTCAGTTCAAGCGAGATTCGTGCGGCTCCTTTCTCGTCCTTGCGGCCGATGAGCTTGCGCACGGCATGGTCGTGGATTTTCTTGCGTTCATGCGGCGTTACCGCCTTCTGCATGGTCTCGATCGTTTCCTTGATGAAGTCCAGGCGCTCCTGTTGCTGGCGTTCAATCTCGGCCTGGCGGTCTTCGGCCTGCTCGATCGCCTGCTCGGCCTGCAGCTGCTGCACGTAGTTCACATCGTCGAACATGCCAAGGAACACGTCAGCGCTGAAGCCGAGCATGGACAGGGCCTTCTTGATGGCATCGGTCAGCGACTTCTTCGGCGCCTCGCCGTCGGTGGTGGTGCCGTACTTCGACTTGTAGAGATACTGCGTGCAGCCGTACTGCTCGATCTCGCCGCGCTGGCCATCCAGAACGAACCAGAACTTGATCTTGATCGTGTGGTTCAGTTCGAAGCCGAGGCTGATGCGCTTATCGCCTTCGCCGCTGAACATCTCGGCGCCCTTGTCGAAGCGCTCTTCAACCACGTTCCAGCCAAAGCCGATGCCAGCCGGACCGAAAACCTCGGTGGCCTTCATGATCATCGCGGTGCCGTTCAGGCTAGTGATCTGCTGGCCGCCGACCTTGGCCTCCTTGGTGAATCGGGTGTCGGTCGTTTGGACCTTCTCCCAGATGCTCATGTTGGTAGTGGACATTAGAAAACCTCGCGCCAGGCCGGCGCCGTCAGTTGGATAGGGAAATGCCAGGTCACCCAGGCACGGAGGTACGCTCCAGGCCCTGGCTGCGGTGGATTGTTGCGCGCTCTCGCCGCTTACGCTCCCGAAGGGGTACGGTTATCCCGAAGGGCCGCCGTGCTCGGCTACGTGATTCAGGAAGTGATGCTGCCGGCCAGTGCGCTGGCGAGCATGAAGAAGGTGCAGGCGAAGAGCATCGAGAAGGAGCCGCGCCAAGTGGCGATGCGGCGGGCCCGCTGGGAACTGGTCATCCAGAGCATCCCATCATGTCGTCCCCGGAACACTCGCCATTGCAGTTGATATCCCCACACTCCGAACAGGCGTCTTCGGAACGCTCTTCACGCTGGCAGTTCTGGCCGCCGCAGTGAGGGCATTTAGTGCCCGTCAGATTTCCGTAGGGGCCAACCCAGTGGATACCGATACGGTTGCAGTTTCCGCAGATCATGGTCATGACGCTGGCCTCACTGCGATCTGGCCCGCCTTGATGGCCGCGACCACCTCAGGCCTAAGGCTTTGAACTGGCCATTCACGTGGCACGCCTGCACCGATGATGGCCAGGCTGCGTTCGATCTGCTCAAGCTGCTCGTCAATCAGGGATTTAACCGGTGCCGTGCTCATGCAACCTCCTTGCGCCCATCAACGATCTTGTTGAGGCGCCCGCAGTAGTGGTTGAACTCTTCGATGGTGATGCGCTGGTCGGCCAGCATTTCGGTGAGCAGCTTGAGGACCATGGCCTGCCAGGACAGTGGCGTCTCAGGGTGAGCCATGGCCTCAAGCTCTTCGTCGATCAGGACGTGAGGGCTTTTCATTGAGCCTCCTCAGCCTGGGCCAGCACTCCTTCTTTGGCGAAGGGGGTGAGCAGCTGGCGGGCGATCTCTTCCAGCGCCGACTCAGGGTTGGCCACGCTCAGGATCTCGTCAGCTGCCGCTGAGGCGTCACTGGTGACCTTGCATCGCGCCGCCAAGACTAGGCGGCCTAACACCGAATTGCTGATATCCGACTGGCCAAGCTGGCCCATGACGAACTCATCCACCGCTTGGGCAAAGCGCTCATAGGTTACGCCCTGCTTCGGGCGCATCCGGCGCTGGAACATCACGTCGCGGCGCGCCATCAGCTCAGCGATGCCGTCGTCGATCCAAGTGGATTCCGCGTCGGCAACCTCGCTCACCGCCGGCGACATCCGGTTGTCGTACTCAAACTGTGCTGCTCGAAGTGCGCCCATGGTCGTCTCCAGGTGGTGGGTTACTCGGCTTCCAACTTCGCGATCTCGTCACGAAGTCGAGCAATGCGATCGTTTTTGGCCTTGTTCTTCGCTGCCTCGTACTTTTCGACGACGCCGGTCGGCGTCACGATGCCCTCGATCTTCTGCCAGGTTTCGAGGCCTAGGTTCTGGTTTTCGCCGGAGAGATAGTCAGCGCACTGCTTATCGAAGTCGGCCTGCGCCCACGCAAGGGCTTCCTCGTAGCTGGTAGCAGGATGGATCTCGGCGCTCCCGCCACTGCCGTCGCGATATGTGTGAAGTCGGTAGGCGAGATTGCCGTCCGAGTAGCCGAACAGCGAAACAAGCTTCATCCCGTCAACCTTGACTCGGCGATTCCACGAGTCGTTATCGGTGTCGAATGACTTGAGGTCGTCTGCCCACTCGAAAATCTCAGGACTGTAACCGGCCTTGTAGACGTGCGTGATTTCGCCGGATAAGAACTTCTTCAGGGTGTCCAGCTGAGCCACGTCGGCTTTGTTGGCAAATGCCATCAGAACATCGGCGTGGGACTTTGCCTTCTCCTTGGCAATGCCCAGGCGGCGAGAGTGGGATTCAAGATCGTCTTTCAGCCTTTTGGTTTCACGCTCATACCGCTCTTCCTGCTTCTTCAGGTCGTTGTCTTTCCACGATACGGCTGGAGCGTCGTGAAGGCTCTTCACGACGAAGTTTTCGCCGCTCGGGATCTCCTGCCCATTGCTGACAAAAATCTCCTGCACGATTGTTTGCTCGGCATTTAACTTGCCGATGACCGCGACCTTGCGACCATCGCTGGTGTACTTGATGTTGTTCATCTTGATCCTCGATATGACCGCATTGGCCAGGAGCCAGGCGCGGGTGACCAAACCCACCGTGAAAGGTGGCCTGGCGCCTGCCAATGCGGTCGTATGTGAAGGGAAGGGGATGCAGAGGCCGGGCGCTACCCCGGCAGCTGGCTTGGCGTGGACCCATCCAGCGGCGCAATTCGTTTACCCCCAGTGCGAGGGAAGGGACGTCCACAGGTGCTTCGGTAACCGCGCCCTCAGCTGGGCGCTTCTCTGCATCGGGGTGTGATCTGGCCGGCTCGGCGCCGGGGTCATTCTTTCGACTCAGCTTTACCTGGTCGTCGCTGGTGCTACCCCGGCATACGCCAGTCGGGCTGACCACTTCCAGTTGTGCGCAAGCCTGCGCATTCAGATCACACTCCGATGCAGCCTGCGATGGGGAGCAGGGCATCGGGCCGTCTTTCCGGCTGTCACGCTACCTGTGCTTTAACGTCGAACTTGCGTAGCGATTCCCGACGGCCAGTTTTCGTCATGCTGACGTGGCTTTGGTTGTTCAGTCGTGGTAGCTGAGCACCGTGTGAACGTCGTGCACTTCGCTGATTTCGCCGCACTCCAGCTCCTCTATGTGTTCGATGTACTCATCGACATTGCCTTGGCGGTCCAGAGTGATGATTGCGATCTCGGTTACAACGCGGGTGATCTTGGCCTTCACGCGGCGCGGCTTCTGTTCTGACATCGTCTTGCCCTCCAGGGCGGTTGATTTGGATTACTCGGCTTCCAGCTTTGCGAGTTCAGCGCGGAGCTGTTCAATGCGTTCTCGCTTCGCCCTGGCCTTCCTCTCTTCAGCGCCTTCCAAAAGGCTTTCGCGGAACCTTTGGTCTGCCAGGGCCTCGACAGCCAGCCGACTGACGAAGTGGATAAGTGCCAGCTCGAGAATCTCGTTGCCATTGGCCCTGGCCTGCGCATCACAAAGCATTTTCAGCTCAGGCGTATCAGGCTTGATGTTGACCTGTACGGTTTCCATGGTGGTCTCCTGGGCGGTTGATTTCCCGTCTGGCCCTGTCGCCAAGGCCAGCCAGTGAAATCAGTCTCTCCAGTAGCTGAGCTCTTCTTCAGCCATCTCGATTGGGTTGTAATCCCAGCCGCCGTTCTCTTCCCAAGCGATGCAAGCGCTTTCCCATGCCAGCTTCCAGTCACCCCAGGAGTCGCCCGCAATTCGCCTGTAAAAGTGACGGGCATACCTGAATTTCCAATGCAAAGACTTCATGGTCGTTCTCCAGTGGATTCCCAAAGCACCCGGTCGCCCAGGTGCTTCAGTGAATCGTTCTGTGCTGCTCTCTCGCTACGCATTTCTGGATCATTCGCCAGTTCGGTATCCCTCGACCCGCCGCAGGTTCTCCCTGCGTTTCCTTCCAGCACCCAAGTCACTCCCCAGGCGGTAGGTAAGATCAGATCGCCGGTCCCCAGTAGAGGCGTAGCGGCTTGATGGTTAGGTTTTGACAGAGCCTTTGCATCGGCCCTCCCTGTCCTTGCCGGACAGGCGGCCCGCAGCATCTCAGCTGCGGAAACCTATTCAGTTGTTAAAGAGCGGTGAGGCTTGAGGGCCTCTGCAGTCCCTCGTGAGTGACTGCGATGGACAAAATATGCACCAGTGCAATTGGTGTGTCAATGCACTGGTGCATAAATTATTTTTGATCCATGCACTGGGTCGATATCTGAAAGCAGGGGTTAACTTTTCCTACAGGCTTGGTTATGCTCCAATTTTACTGGATGTATATACAGTTAAAGGAGCAGTGGCATGGCCAAGCAAAAGAAATCGACCCCACAGGTTCGCCAGGAGATGAGCGGAGTTGAGCGCCTGGGCCTGCGGGTGTCCTCGATGATCAATCACCCGATCGCGCAGTCGCAGCGCTGGGTGACGATCCATCGCCTGGACACGGATGGAGACATGGAGTGGGAGGAGGTGATGGGGCTGCTGGCAGAAACGCCTGAGCTGGACCTGACGTTCAATGACGATGAAAGCGTGACGGTGCGGTGGGAGGCGCAGAGCGCAGAGGATCGCGACGACCTGGTGCTCGACAAAGACTGGGAAGAGGAGAAGGTGGAAGAGGAGGCGCCTTTCTGACAGACATGAAAAAGCCCGCCGAGGCGGGCTTTTTTCAGAATCCAGATGCAGATGGCAGCGGCGCCACTTCACTGAGCACATCGAAGCCATCAACCTGCCTGGGCACCTTACATAAGAGGTGCTTGAAGGCAGGGGAAATGAACACTTTTATCGCCAGCGGTCGGCCTGGGCGATAAAAGGTTGCAATGGAAATCGCGCGATCGGATGGGGCATCGAGAGCTTCGAGAAGATGCTCTGTAGCCACCATCAGGCTCGCATCGTTAGACATTGTGCCCTCCTACCAGAGTCGCTCCTAGAGCCTGAAGAATAGGCCGAATAGGTAAAATTAGCGATTTCATTCCTCCGGGAGCAGAAGAGTCGTTGCCTCCCGCGAAGACTAAACCTACAGCGGCGATAGCTCTACCGTGGTCGTCCACCTGCACTACCAGCGATCCGGAATCACCCGACAGGGAGAACTCAGAGCCAGCACCGTGAGCCGTGAAAACACTACCGAACCAGATCGTACCGCTGAAGCCGTAACTGTGCGCTGAATAGTTTACAGCGGTAGGGCGCAGCCCTCTACTCACTATCTGACCCTTGGTATGCCGTGTCGTTCGCCCGACCTTTTCTACCTTCATACCTTCAACAGGGTCAGCTATGGTGATCGGGGTATCAAAAGCCTGTCCTTGCATTGATGAAACGTCAGCCAGGCTTTTGATCAAAAATAGTGCTGCATCTGTGTTAGCCGCAATGTCTACGTTACCCACAGAACCAACGTGCATTTCGAGAGCTCGAGTGTGATAACCAAGCGTGAAAGGCGGGATGCTTGTTGGGCTGACGTCAATCACGCCCGGCGCCAGGATAGGCGTGTTCGGCAACACGTGGCTGCAAAGAGCACTCACATGGTTGTTGGTTAAGCCGTAAATTTGTCCATCCGGCAGCCTAACCAAAGCCCCAAGAGTGCCGGCAGAGGCGTCGTTACCTGGGGAAATTGACGAACCGCAGGTGTAGCGAGCTTGGCCCCCAGCTTGATGGATGGCAAAAGTAGCGCCTTGGCTGCGAAGTTGATCTTTTCCAACCGTGTCAACCACGCCGTGAGGGTAGGCCAGGCCCTTGCGATAAATGCCATGCGGCAGCGACTTGAGCTCTTTTTGCGTCACTTTGCGGGTGGTGTATAGGTATACGGTGTGGTTCACCTCGTTGAAGGTGATCGAATCAAGGCCTCGGTGGCGAAGGATTTGTTCCGCATCCGCTGATAGGGCTATAGGCTGAACTGCTGCTAGGTACGCCTGATCAACATCGGCGGGCAACTGAGGTAGTAGGCCACGCTGCACAGCCCATTTGGCGATGCCGCTAGCTACCTCAAACGTTCTCATTGCTGGTGGCGTCACCATCGGCGGTGGCGCCGGTATCAGCCCGTTCGGCAAAGGCGGTACGTTGTGTTGCATAAACTCCCCGGTACTTTCTCAAAAAATGAGGCAGTTTCAGGTAGCTCCTGCCCCGATATGTTACGCAGTATCTTGCGCAACTCCTTGCTTTATATGCTTTTTCGTACCAATCCAGCCTAAAACCTGCATCACCTGGGAGAGGCGCCCGAGCAGCTGCTAAATGGCCTCAGTAGGGGCATGGCTACACCAGATGTGCATTCCACACCAGCAGCACCCGCGCCTGGATGTAGGTTTCATCAACACGAATGTCCTCAGGCGGATGATTCGTGTTGTCCGAAATCATCTTGAAGTGATCGCGGCCTTTCTTCTGCAGGCGCTTGATGTACTGATGCCCCTGGTGGGAGAAGTAGTAAATCCCATCGCCAACGAATTCACGGATGCTGATGTCAACGACCAACGGGTCACGACTCTTGATGGTCGGGGCCATGGACTGACCGACACCCGTTATGAGCTTCAGGTGGTAGTGCTCTTTGAACTCGACCCCCATCTCTCGCAGATGAGTGGGGCTCACGCGGATGTCCTGCAGCATTTCCGGGAAATCGTGCGCCACCTCGCCGTCACCCATTGCGCCGCGAACGTCATAGTGAGCGATCCAGACTTCGTCCCCCACCTGGCCAGGCCTTGAAAAATCGACGGTGATGACGTTGGAAGATGCCTGCTCAGCCGTCTTTTCTTCAATGGCATTGGCAATTTTCTGCCGAGCATCCAGCGAAAGTCCCTTGCCATGCTTGGCCAGCATCTGCTTGACGATATCTGCTGTAGATAGGATTTCTCGCTGCTCCGCCTCTGGCTCTCCCTCGCCCAGCGGCTCATAGCCGCGCAGTTGGTCAGTGGTGATCCCGAAGAAATCAGCCAGCGGCCTTACCTGTTTGTCGGTTGGCTCTTTGATGCCCTTAGGGCCTTGGGGCTTGAGAATCCGGGAAATGGTCGATTGCCCGACGCTTGTCCGGCTCGACAGCTCAACCTGAGATATGCCGTTTTCGGCCATGAGTTGAGCGAGAATTTTGTCTATCGATTTATGCATAGGTGCAATGCTGCCTCCCGGCAGTGCATAGGGCAATACAGCGGAACGTTGACAGATATGCACTGGTGCATGATGATGTGCATATCCACAAAGGAGGCAGCCATGAGCGCTACCGAACTCCCTAAAAAACTGGACGAATTACTCGGCTCGGGAATGACCTACAAGGCCATTGCAGAGCGCGCGAAATGCGATGTCTCGACAGTTTTCCGTATTCGCAATGGCCAGATCAGCAACCCGAGCTATGTGGCCGGGACAGCTATCGACCAGATGCACGCTGAGCTAGCCAAAAGCGGCAAGCAAAGCCTCAAGAAATCTGCTGCATAACCAATTTCATAGCCGCAAGGAGCCACCCAAGCATGTACGCCAACCGCAATCACCTGCATGACCGCGAGATCAAGGTCCGGGTCGATGAGGACACGTTTGAACTAATCCAGGCGCTAGCCAAGTTTCATCGCACTCAGCGCGCTGTGCTCTGCCGTGAGCTGCTTGAGGCTCAGCTGGCCGCCTTGGCTTCGGAGAATACCGGCGATCAGCACGTGGCCTGAAGGCCCGCAGGAGGCCCCATGCCGATTGAAGAGATCGGATTGGACCAGGGAATGATGGAGCAGCTGGAGCGAGAAGCGGAACGAAGGGGCGTTAGCCCTGACGCGCTGGCAGCCGAGCTGATCCGGAAGGAACTGGCCAACCGAACCAAGCCCCGGAATCCGCGGGGAAACGTAATGCCGCTCCATCGCAGGGCCTGAACCGGCCCTAACACGTAACTCATAAGCCCGAACGACTGACCCAGCGCGCAGGGGAACACCCGATGGCCTACGACGACAAAGCCCACCGCCACGACCACCAGGTCAAGGTCCGCTTGGATGACGAGGACTTCAACGAGCTGAAGGGGTACGCCCTGGAGCTGAAGGCACAGCACAGCGTGCTTGCCCGGGAAATCATCCTGGCTGCGCTGGCGTTCAAGAAGGAACACGGCCACTTGCCGCTGATCAGCGAGAAGAAGGCCAGGGCCTGAATAGGGAATGGGAGGACAGATGTCGCCTGCAAACGATGCATTACAGCAGCACGACGTGGAGGTCGCCCGGTTTCGCAGGGATGACTTTGCGGATCTGGAGGCCTGGGCGGAAGAACTGGGTATCAGTACCGACGCACTGGCCGAGCAGATCGTGAAAAGGGCAACCCATTTCCTCGCGCAGCGGGGGGTGGCCAAGAGCAACAACGTTGTGCCGTTCGCGGCGCCGAGGTAACCGTCCGATCCCTAATTAGGGACCCGGGCGCCAGTCCCTCATAAGGGACGCCAAATCGCAGAGACAAAAAAGCCGGGTTCGCGGCCCGGCTCTCTGCAAAACACAAAACATGTGAGGTGAATTATGCATATGCAGACCACCAGTGTACAGGCCCTATCAAGGCTCGCGCCACAAAACGACAAGCGCGATTCTGTGGCGCGCACGATGTCTTCGCGTGAGATTGCTGACCTGACTGGTAAGCGCCACGACAACGTGAAGGCGGACATCCGCAGCATGCTTGCCGACCTCAAAGTAGATGTCCTGAGTTGTCAGGGCATCTATCTGGACAGCATGAACCGCCAGCAGACCGAATACCTGCTCGACCGCGAGCACACCGACTGCCTGCTCACCGGCTACAGCGCAGCTATGCGCATGGCCGTTATCAAACGTTGGCGCGAGCTGGAGGACCAGGTATCCGTTGCACTGCCTGACTTCACCAATCCGGCTGCGGCCGCGCGCGCGTGGGCCGACCAGGTCGAGCAGAAGGAAGCCGCCGAGAAGGCGCGCGTTCTGCTGACCGTCGAAGTCCAGGCCCAGGCCAAGAAGATCGACCACCTGGAGAACCTGTTCAAGGAAGGCATGAGCCACGTCCAGTTCTGCAAGGGACTCAATGGGGTCAACGTGATGCAGGTCGGCCACTTCCTTGAGGGCCGCAACTGGCTCTACAACGAGAGCAAGTCCGGTACCCGCTACCGCGTCGCCGCCTACGCCCGCGACAAGTACATGACCGAGCATCAGCAGACGGTCAGCCTGCACGGCAAAGAGCCCTTCGTCGCCTTCACGCCTGTGCTGCTGCGCAAGGGGGCCGTGCGCCTGTACGAGCTGTACCTGGCCGGCGAGCTGCCCATGAAGAAGAACTGGGACGGCCGTCACACCCATGACAAGGCCATGCGGGGTGCAGCATGAAGCCGAGAATGCGTCGTCGTGGCGGCCTCTGGCATTGCGAATGGCGCGGATACAACGCACTTGGTGTGTCGATGGAGGCTGCCTACTGGAACCTTGAGGATCTTGTTTGCCAGCGCGGGGAACGCCTGCCTATGGAGGCGGCATGAGCATCATCCGCGCGCCTCGCCCTGAGGCGAATTTCTACATGCTCAACAAGTCGATCAGCGAGGACGGGCGCCTGAGTTGGGCTGCCCGAGGCCTGCTCGTCTTCTTGCTGGGCAAGCCTGACCACTGGGCCGTGTCCGTCACCCACCTTCGAAACGAGACTTCGAAGTCCTCGAAACCGACCGGCCGTGACGGCGTGTACGGCCTGCTGCAAGAGCTGATTTCCGCTGGCTATGTCGAGCGTCGCCAAGACCGTGGAGAGTCCGGTTTGCTGGGCGAAATCCACTATCTCGTCTCGGAAACACCGCTTCCGGCTTTGCCGTATCCGGCTGAACCGCTTCCGGCTCAACCGTATCCGGCAAATCCGACACTAGTAAGTATTGAAGGTAAGCAAGGACTGAATGGAGTAAGTACCGACTCGCGCGAAGGCGAGCTGGTCGACTTCGAACGCTTCTGGAAGATCTATCCCCGCAAGGTGAGCAAGGCCGACGCCAAGAAGGCCTGGGCGAAGATCAAGGTCACCGGTGACCTGTTCGACCTCATGGGCAGCGCCCTGGCTGCCTGGTCCGTATCGACCGACTGGACCAAGGACGGCGGCCAGTACATCCCGCACGCATCCACCTGGCTGAACGGCAAGCGCTGGGAAGACGAGCTGCCGCAGCCGGCAGGAGCCAGCCAGCGCGCAACCCGTCGCCAAAACAATGAGCCTGACTTCGACGACACCGAGTGGGCCCGGAACCTGAAGGTGCGCACATGAAATCAGCAAACCAACTGATGGCCGCTATAACCAACCTGCCGCCCGAGCTACATGGCGGGCCGGTGGTGGTCTCCCTGGAGACTGCAGAGGTGGTTAACGGACTGTTCCGCCGCCTGCGCGGCATCTTCCCGGCCTGGCGTCAGGCGTGGCCTTCTACCGAGGCGCTGGCAGCCGCCAAGGAAGAGTGGATCAAGGAATTCGCCGCCGAGGGCATCCGCACCATCGAGCAGATCGAGTTTGGCATCGAGAAGTGCCGCAAGCTCAAGAAGCCCTTCGCGCCGAGCGTGGGTGAGTTCATCGCCATGTGCCAGCCGACCCCTGAAGACTTCGGCATGCCGGCGCCGGCCGCTGCCTGGGTCGAGGCCCTGCTGGGCGTATACAGCCACGAGGGCGTGAAGATCGCCGCGGTGGCCACCGGCCTGTTCGACCTTCGCGCTGCCCAGCAGAACGACAAGGGCCTGCAGGCGCGCTTCGACCGGGCTTACCAGATCGTGCTGCGCCGGGCCCAGGACGGGCAGCCGCTCGACGGAAAGATCTCCACCGGCATCGGCCACGACAGCCAGAAGGGCCTGGCCCAGCTGGCCGATGAGTACGCAAGCCAGCGGCAGGCCCGCCTTCTGGAGATCCAGCAGATCCCATCCGGCGCCGCCGCGTGCCGTGCACACCTGCTGGCCAAGTTGAACATCAAGCGCGCCGGGCAGCCGGCCGGGGAGGGGGTGTGATGCCTTTTACGACGCGACAAGTAATCGCCATGCGAAACATCGCCCATGCGCTGAATGAGTTCTACAGCGACTGCGATCCAGCGGTCACCGACTTCATCTCGCCAGGGTGGGTCGACGTAATCCGAAACCGTACCGCGCTGATCTGCGAACAGTGCCACGGTGAAGGCCAGGTGGGCGGATTGACGCCTGATGGCTACCACAGCGAGAAATGCGACGCCTGTGATGGCGCCGGCCTGAATCTGGAGCAGCACTGATGGACACCAACAAGATGCGCGAGCAGTTCGAGGCCTGGGCCGCAAAGAATTACGTCGTACCGCCAGGGGTTGGCCATTTGTTCGTTCGCGCCGAAATCGGCGACGGATACCGGCTGAGCAGCATCAACCACGCGTGGCATGGATGGCAGGCCTCCCGCGAGGCCGTGGTGGTGGAACTGCCCAAGGTAGTTGGCTTCGAGGGCGCGTATGACTCGCACCGCCATCATGAATTTGTTCCGAGCATGAGCGACGTTGAGGATGCAGACGAGATATTCGGCCTGTGCCGCAGGGTTGAAACCAAGGAAGCCATCGAGGCCCAGGGCCTGAAGGTCGAGGTGAAGCCATGACCATCGACAAAGCAAAGCTGAAGGCGCTGGCCGAGGCCGCGAACGCGGTAACGACCGACGTGAACATCACCATGGCCGTTGGTGCAGACCCTGTTGAGGTCAAAGCCGTTCAGGACTACCTCCAGGTGGCTATGCCCAAGACCATTCTGGCCCTGCTCGCGGAGATCGAGACCATCCGCACTGAAGCGAAGCGGCAGGAGGACGGGCTGAAGGAGATGCTGCGCCGCCAGAACAAGCAGATCTGCTCCCTCAAGGGGAAGCGCTATGACTGACTTCGTGATGCACAGCATGGCCGACGTCAATCGGCTGCTGGGCCACCTGCAGGCTCAGGACTTCACCCGACCCAAGAAGATCGTAATCAAGGACCAGGACCGCAGCGCCGAGCAGAACAAAAAACTTCACGCCTGCCTGAGCGATATCGCCAAGCAAGTGGAGCACGCCGGCAAGAAGTGGGATGTCCTGATCTGGAAGCGCCTCCTGACGGCCGCCTGGCTGCGTGAGGCGGGCGAACAGCCTCAACTGATACCGGCACTCGACGGCAACGGCTTCGACGTCGTGTACGAGCGCACAAGCCAGCTCAGCGTGAAGCAGTGCGCGAGCCTGCTGGAGTGGATTCAGGCGTTTGGCGCCGAGCACCAGGTGCGTTGGAGTCAGAAGGATCTGTGGGAGGGTCGTTACTGATGGATCTCAAGCAGTGCGAATGCCATCGCTGCAGTCAGGCGAACAAGATCGGCACGGAAGGTCCGTTTGGATGGGTGCCGCTCTCCTCGACAAAAATGATTCTCTGCCCGGTGTGCGGCTGCAAGCGCTGCCCGCATGCAAGCGATCACGATCTGGCGTGCACCGGCAGCAATGAGCCAGGCCAGCCTGGGAGCGTGTACCAATGACTGCCCTGAAAACACCGAAACCGAAGAAGTGCAAGGCACCAGGTTGTGGCACGCGCTTCAAGCCGACCATGACCACGCAGAAGGTGTGCAGCATCGCCTGTGCGCTGGCCATGTCAAAGGATTCGAAGGTGCAGAAGGTTGCGGCCAAGGCCATCACCCGGCAGGCCCGCCAGGACCTGCAGGAGCGCCGGGAGAAGCTGAAGACTCGCCGCGAGCACATGGCCGAAGCGCAGACCGCATTCAACGCCTACATCCGCGAGCGCGACGCCGGCCTGCCGTGCATCAGCTGCGATTCCCGGCCGAGCGATCACGACCTCATCACCGGCAGCCGCTGGGACGCCGGCCATTACCGGTCGGTGGGCGCCTGCCCGGAGCTGCGCTTCGAGCCGCTGAACGTCCACCGGCAGTGCGTGAAGTGCAACCGGAACCTGTCGGGTAACGCGGTCGAGTACCGCATCCGTCTGGTGAGGCGCATTGGTGTGGACCAGGTCGAGTGGTTAGAGGGCCCTCATAAGGCCCTGCGCCTGACCATCGAAGACCTGCAGGCCATCAAGGCCTTGTACCGGCAGAAGCTGAAAGACCTGAGGAGAGCAGCGGCATGACGCCAGGTTGGGGATTTTTGATCATGACCACGTTCATGGCTGTGGCCGGTGTGGCGTTGTCCTGGGCGGGCGCAGTGCGCCGCAAGCGGTACTACGAAGAATTCATTTTGAGAAAGGCCAAGCAGGCCGGGGGCAAGCAATGAGCTATCAGAACGTGGTATCAGCAGTAGTTCGCGCCCTGGCGGCCGAGACCATCAACAGTGCGGGTGGGTGCAATGTAGAGCCGCGGGTGCAGACCAGCAAGCTGAAGGGAGAGATCACTGGGAAGGATGCGGCTTTGCTGGCTGACTCGATCGTGCACAAGCTCCTGCACGCCCAGCTCAGCCCGAAGCACTGGAGCGCCCTGGTGGCAAAGTACAGCACGCACAAGGGGCGCAAGGTCGACTCCATTGGCCGACTGGTTGCCATCGTGCCAACCCCGGCGCCGAAGCGCTTCACTCAGCAGGCCGTGTTGGTATGGGCGGTTCCACAGCAAAAGAAGGGGATTCAGCGCAAGGTTCCCCAGTTCAAGGCGCCAGACCCACGCGAGAACGAGAAGGAAGGGCAGTGGGACTGGCGCAACAAGGCTGCCGCCGCCGCCGTTGAACGCGCCAACAAGCACGCCCGTGCCGTGGCCGAGGTGAAGCCGGGGGAGATGATCGTCCTGGCCGAGTCGAACTACGACATGACCAACTGGGATTCCCAGGGCCTGACCGAGCGTACATACCAGCGCTGGAATCGGGCCATCAAGGGCGCTCTGGAGTCACTTGTGAACGAGGCGCTGGTCGAGGCTCAGCACATGCTCGAAGCGATCGGCGTGCTATTCGACGAGGCGGCCTGAAAGAGGCCCTCAAAAGGGCTTGCAATATCATGTCGCTATGTCGTAAATTTGCCCCATCCTGTCATTCCTGCGCGTGTTGAGGAGTGACTAAAAGCCCGGCCATTGAGCTGGGCTTTTTTCGCGCCTGAGAAAATGTTCCGCCCGTCGAAAAAATTTCAAATTTTTTAGTCCGCGCCACGAAATGATGAATTTCGAAATTGTGGCGCGATCATCGACGATTAGAGATAAATTTGGGGGCATAGTGACACTATGTCATCGAATCTCCTTTCAAAAAGCGCTGATTTCCCTCGAAATCGCACGGATCTCCCTCTAGATTTGGCTGTCGAAACGTTGCATAACGTAAACACGTGACGCAGAATGCGCCCCGTTTTAGCAACTGGCAGCCTCAAGGAGAGGGACATGACTCTGGACTTCAGAACGTTACGCTTGGTGTTTTCCGGCGCGATCGTTGGCGTAGCTATCGCCGGTCTACTCGGTTTCGACACTTCGTCCTTTGGAGCGGCCGGTGTTGCCTCTCTTATCGGTGCGGGTGGCACCGTCGCAGCTCTGAAGTTCGTGGCCATCATCTGAAATGCCACTCGACTTAGGGCTGGATGCCTGGACCGTTGTTGTTGGCTTCGTTGCGGTGGTTCTTCGGTACCTGATGCAGGGCTTCAGCGTTAAGAAGGATGAGTGCGTAGTAGCATTCCTTAATGGTGCAACGATTGTTCCTTTTGCGGTTTTGGTCTCGTCGGCCTTCAGCCCTGATTTCCTTGAGCTTGCAATGACGACCAAAGGGTCCATGGCCCTGGCCGGCGGGGTAGGTATATTTTCAGTGGCCGGAGATGTATTGGCTCCTAAAGACCTGAGGCGCAGAGCCCGCTCCCCTGTTGGCGATGCCTAGCAGGTGAGACCCCTTCTAACTATTCAGCTGATTCAAGTTTCAGAGCCCTGGCATTTGCCGGGGCTTTTTCGTTATGTGCTGCTCCGCACGCTTGCCCGGTCCATCAATAGGGATTCCCCGGGCCCTTTATTCCAAGGACACCCCTATGGCCGAACCAACAAGCACTGCCGCCAGCGTAGTGCTGGGCAAGTACGGGGTGGTGATGGCTGCATTCATCGGCTCGATCCTCTCTCTTGGCTTCCTGAAGGATCTGACCCGTTTCCAGGCGGCTACTGCGGTCGCAACTGGATTCGGCTTCTCGGTCTACCTGACCCAGCCCGTCACCGCCTGGCTCGCCCCCAAGCTTGAGCTTGCGGTCACCGATGACCTGCTGTGCGGGGTCGCCTTCGTACTGGGTCTCACCGCCATGAACATCATCCCGGCAATCAAAGCTGCCATGGGGTCGTTCGTCACGGCGCGAGGTGCCTGATATGAACAACATCCTGGTTTCAGCGCTGACGGCCCTGGACGTGTTCCTCTGCGTGTTGGTGGTGGTTGCCGCGTGCGATTACCTGCGCAAGGTTCGCCCCGCCGATCAGCCGCTGCTGAGCATCGCCTTCTACCTGGTGGCCATTGGCGGGTTCGGCGCATTCATCACCGCTCTACAAGGGCATTGGGTTAACCCATTCGGCGCAATGCTCCACGCCGGGGTGGTTGCCTATGCCTGGGCTCGTCGCGGTCACGCATTCACGTAATCCGCGCCACAAAATCAAGGTGCGCCGTTTCGTGGCGCGGGAGTAGCCGTGAGCAACGTCACACGAATTCGGCATGAGCTGCCGGTAAGCCTGGATATCGTCCATGCGGTGGCCGAGTTCGATGCCGCCCTGGTGAAAGCGATTGATGCCGCCAAGGCAGCCGGCCTTCCCCAGGGGCTGCTGGTCGGCCTGCTGCATGGTCATGCCCACGCACAAACTCATCAGATGGTGATCGAATGACCGTTAAGGTTCTTGAGTTCAAGCGTGAGGACTGGCGCGATGCTTCCAAGACCCTGCGCAAGATCGCTGACCAGATGGATAGCGGAGAACTGCCGGTGTGCAGTATCGGTGTAATGGCTATGCGCGATCCATCCGGACAGGTAGAGCTGTTCGCCTTCGGCCCGGTGGCTGACGATCTGCAATCTCTGGCCATGTTCCGCTTGGCGGAGCAGAGGCTCATCAACGTCCTGCTTGAAAGCTGATCCATTCGCCGCCACCTATAAGACTTCCATGAAACGGAGGGTTTAGTGTGACGGAACTTAAAGTTGGCGATTGGGTTGAGGCTCCAGGTGTTGAGTATCGAATGCGGGTCGTGGAGATCAATCGGCCGGGCCATCCAATTGACCCCGCGCCGCGAGCAAGGTGTGAGTGGGATGATGGAACACGCGGTCACTCGAGAGATTTCAAACTGTCGATATTGACGAAAGTAAAAGCGTAGCTATGTAGCTCCCGAGGGGCTGAAATAGATCAATCAAGAGAGAACGACATGAAGCAACCCGACTGGGAGGCGATCGAGCGAGCCTTCCGGGCCGGGGCGCTTTCCATCCGTACCATCGCTGACCGCAACGGGGTGAGCGACACCGCGATCCGGAAAAAGGCAAAGGCCCTGGGCTGGGAGCGGGACCTTTCTGAACAGGTCCGCAAAGAGGTTCGCAACAAGCTGGTTCGCGGCGAGGTTCGCGAAGACCAATGCGCGAACCCTGAGCGGGACGCCGAGATCATCGAGGAGGCGGCAGAAGAGGGCGCGACGGTTGTTCGCAGCCACCGCCGCGATATTCGCAAAGCCGCGAACCTTGCGAACCTGCTGATGGATGACTTGCTCACCACCATCAAGCGCCGCGAGGACATCGAGGACGAGATCGAGCGTGAGACCGCCGATGACGAGAGCGGCTTCCGCCGTAGCTCGATGCTCGCCGCAGTTGCCCTGCCAAGTAACGCCAAAACCCTTTTCCAGCTGTCCTCGGCCATGAAGAACCTGCAGGTGCTTGAGCGCACCGCATTCGGCCTGGACGACAAGGAGCAGTCGAAAGACGCCGACGAGCTGTCGCAGCTGATGGATGAACTATCGAAGGATGCCTGACCATGAAGCCCGAGCACATGAAACTGCTCCGGGATCGGTTCTTCCGCCTCAACAATCTCTACTTCATCACCGACAAGCAGGGCAAGAAGGTCCGCTTCCGCATGACGCAGGAGCAGGTCGACTACTTCCAGGGGATGCACACCCGCAACATCATCCTCAAGGCCCGGCAGTTGGGCTTCACCACGCTGGTTTGCATCGTCCAGCTCGACGCCGCGCTGTTTGAGGCCGCCAAGTGCGCCCTGATCGCCCACACCCTGAATGACGCCAAGCGCCTGTTCCGGGAGAAGGTGAAGTACGCCTACGATCACCTGCCCAAGGAGATCAAGGCGGCAAACCCGGCGCGCAACGACGCTGCGGGAGAGCTGGTGTTCAGCAAGGGCGGATCGCTGTACGTGTCCACCTCCTTTCGGGGCGGCACGCTGCGCTACCTGCACGTTTCCGAGTTCGGGAAGATCTGCGCCAAGTTCCCGCACAAGGCGCGGGAGATCGTAACTGGTGCGTTCGAGGCCGTGGCTGCTGACTGCTTCGTCACCATCGAATCAACGGCTGAGGGCCGGGCCGGGTACTTCTTCGACTACAGCCAGTCTGCCGAGAAGCAGCAGCTCTCCGGCGTACCCCTGGGCCTGCTGGACTGGAAGTTTTTCTTCTTCAGCTGGTGGCGTAACCCGCTGTACTGGCTCGACCCGACCGAAGTGGTCATCCCTGACCGTCTGACCCGCTACTTCGACGACCTGGCCGCCAAGCACGGCATCGTCACCAACCCCGGCCAGCGCGCCTGGTACACCGCCAAGGAAAAGACCCTCGGCGACGACATGAAGCGGGAATACCCGTCGATTCCGGTCGAGGCGTTCCAGCAGTCGGTCGAAGGCGCCTACTACGCGCAGCAGTTCACCCGTCTGTACGCCGCTGGGCGTATCGGCAAGCTGCCGGACAATTCGCACCTCCCAGTGATGACCATCTGGGATATCGGTATCGGCGACTCGACGGCCATCTGGTTCGTTCGCAAGGTCGGCACCGAGTACCACGTCATCGACTACTACGAGAACAGCGGCGAAGGCCTGCGGCACTACATGAAGGTGCTCAAGGACCGCGGCTACACGTACAGCGAGCACTGGGGGCCGCACGACATCGAGAATCGCGAGTTCGGCAGCGACGCCAAGACCCGCAAGGACATCGCCAAAGACGGCTACGAGATCGACGGGGTGAAGTACAGCCTGAAGTTCCAGGTGGTGCCCAAGATCGGCGTAGACGATGGCATTGAGGCGGCGCGGGAGATCCTGCCGCTATGCGCGTTCGATGAAGCCAAGTGCGACGAAGGCGTCACCCACCTGGAGAACTACCGAAAGGAATGGGACGACAAGCGCGGCTGCTGGAAGGATCGCCCGCTGCACGACAACACGTCGCACGGCGCTGACGCCTTCCGCTACTTCGCGGTTGCCATGACCAAGCGCAAGCCGACGCCAACCCAAACCCAAGACCTGAGAATCTGACCCGTATGAGCAACGACAACCCTGCCATCACGCTACCGGCAGTCGACCGCATGCGCGAGCACTGGGCTATTGTCGACCCGCTGATGGGTGGCACTCAGGCCATGCGAGCAGCCAAAACGGCCTTGCTGCCTCAGTACCCGGCCGAGAAGGACGACACCTACGCCGAGCGCCTGAAGCTGTCCACGCTGCTCCCGGCCTACGCCGAGACGGTGAGCAACAACACTTCCCGCGTATTTGCCGAGCCGTTACAGCTGGGCGAGGACGTGCCGGAGCAGATCAAGGCCCTTTGCACTGACATCGACCTGGGCGGCAACGACCTGAACTCGTGGTCGGTCGAGTGGTTCCGCGAGGCATTGGCGAAAGGCCTGTGCCACGCGCTAATCGAGCACCAACCCACCCGGGACGCCGAAGGCAACAAGCTGTACAAGACCAAGGCCGAAGAAGAGGGCGCAGGGGTTCGCCCCTATGCGGTGATCATCAAGCCCGGTCAGGTGCTGGGCTGGCGCTACGAAGGCGCTCGCCTGATCCAGTTCCGCTACCTGGAAACGGTGGAAGAGCAGGATGGCGAGTTTGGCGTCAAGTGCGTGGATCAAGTCCGCGTGCTGGAGCCAGGCCATTGGCGAACCTACCGCGCGCCGCAGAGCACCGGAAGGTCAACGGGCGGGGCATGGGAGCTGTTCGATGAGGGCTCCACCAGCCTGAGCTACATCCCCCTGGTGACGTTCTACACCGGCCGCACCGGCCCGCTGACGGCAAAGCCGCCACTGCTGGAGCTGGCGCACCTGAACGTCAAGCACTGGCAGTCGCAGAGCGACCAAGACAACCTGCTGCACGTCGCCCGGGTGCCGCTGCTGTTCGTGTTCACCGACAACGAAGAGTTCCAGCTGACGATCAGCTCGGCCAGCGCGACCCGGATGCCGAAGGATGGCGATGCCAAGTACGTCGAGCACACCGGGGCGGCGATCACCGCCGGCCGCGACTCGCTCAACGACCTGGTCGAAGACATGCGCATGGCGGGGGCCAAGCTGCTGCAGAAAGACAAGCAGCAGACCAAGACAGCGGCGCAGGCCAACGAAGAGGCGGCGCAGGAGCTGTCCCCGCTGGCGCGTCTGGCTGGCCACTTTGCCGACTGCCTGGCGCAGCTGCTGAAAATCATCGCCGACTATCAAGGCCAGCCGGAGGGCGGGCACGTCGAGATGCGCGGCAACTTCGACTCGGACTTCGCCCCCGAGGTATCGCTGCCGAACCTGATCAGCATGGCCAACTCGGGCAAGATCAGCGACGAGACCTTGTACTCGGAAATGCAGCGCCGGGGCGTCATCAGTGACGAGCTGGACTGGGAAGCCGAGAAGGCGCGCATCGAGGAGCAAGGCCCGGCATTAGGAGCCATCTGATATGCCAACGGTCAACGAGCAGCTACAGGCGGCCGCGATCAGCCATGCGGTCGACCTGCAGCACCTGAGCAACGCCGAGGCGCACAAGATCATCAAGCTGCTCAACAGTGTCGATTCTGACCTGCGGGCTCAGCTGATCGCCGCCGTCGAGCGCCTGGGGGCTGAGTCGTACACCGCCAAGCACATGAACACCGTGCTGGCCTCGGTCATGGCGCTGAACAAAGAAATCTACTCGGTCATCTTCGAGGCCATGGCCGCGTCCGTGGTCGAGATCGGCAAGTATGAAGTCGCCTATCAGGGTGCCTTGTTCACCAAGGTGATTCCCGAGCAGGTGCTAGTGCAGGTCGACCTGGCCACGGTCAACGCCAGGCAGGTGCGCGAGATCGCCCTTGCCCGGCCATTCCAGGGGCGCTTGCTCAAGGAATGGACCAGCGACCTGGAGGCCAGCAGAGCCGCCAAGATCCGCGACGGCATTCGTATCGGCATGGTCGAGGGGCAAGCCACCGACCAGATCGTGCGCCGCGTGATGGGCGTCAAGGCCGAGGGATACAAGGACGGCCTTCTGGAGCGCAGCCGGCAGGACATAGAGTCGATGACCCGCACGGCCATCAGCCACATCGCCCAGGGCGCCCGCGACAAGTTCTACAAGGAAAACGCCGACATTGTCGGCGAGGTGCGCTGGCTGAGCACCCTCGACAGCCGGACTTCGGCGCCGTGCCGACTGCGCGACCGCCTCGTCTATGAGAATGACGACGGCCACGCCCCGGTCGGTCATCAGGTGCCATGGGGTTTGGGCCCTGGCCGCATCCATTGGAATTGCCGTAGCACATCGGTGCCGATCATCAAGGAATACGAAGCGCTGCGCCTGGCCAAGGGCCTCCCCGAAAGCACCCGAGCCAGCATGGACGGCCAGGTCCCGCAATCCATCAGCTACGGCGAGTGGCTGAAGGGGCAGAGCGCTGCCCGGCAGGACGAAGTTCTTGGCCCGACCCGCGGCAAGCTGTTCCGCGATGGCGGCATGAGCATCGATTCGTTCTACAACGACAAGTCGAAGTACCTGACGCTTGAGCAATTGCGCGAGCGTGACGCCGCTGCCTTCAGTCGCGCCGGCCTGTAATCACCAAATCATCAGCCTCGGCAATCGCCGGGGCTTTTTTCTGCCTGTCTGTTCGGATGAGCGGGGCGCACCGGGCCGGATGGCCTGCAAGGAGAAGCAATGAAGATCAAGACAGTTGAAGTGGATGGCAAGCAGTACGCTGAGATCCAGGATGGTAAGCCGGTCTACATCGAGGACGACGGCAAAGAAGTCGCTTTCGACGCGGTAGGCACGCGCAACACCATCACCCGCCTGAACGCTGAGGCCAAGAGCCACCGCGAGCGCGCCGAGAATGCCGAGAAGATCGCCAAGGCGTTCGAAGGCATCGACGACGCTGGTGCAGCACGCAAGGCGCTGGAAACCGTCGCCAATCTCGACGCCAAGAGACTCGTGGATGCGGGTGAGATCGAGAAGGTGAAGGGCGAAATCAGCAAGGCCTTCCAAACCCAGCTGGACGAAGCCAACGGCAAGGCAACGACCTTTGAGCAGCAGCTGTACGCCGAGATGATCGGCGGCAACTTCGCCCGCTCCAAGTTCATCGCTGACAAGCTGGCGGTGCCGGCAGACATGGTGCAAGCCACGTTCGGCCGCAACCTGAAGATCGAAGAGGGCAAGGTCGTCGCCTATGACGCCCAGGGCCAGAAGATCTTCAGCCGCTCCCGCCCGGGCGAGCTGGCCGGCTTCGATGAAGCGCTTGAGACCCTTGTTTCTCAGTACCCCCACCGCGACCACATCCTGAAAAGCTCCGACGCCAATGGCGGCGGCGCTCAGAACGGTGGTGGCGGCAATTCCGGCGCCAAGGGCAACTTTGGCGGCAGCAAAGCAGATCGCGTCGCGGCCATCAAAGCGATGACCGCGAACACCTAATCTAGGAGCGCCTATGTCTCTGTCCAACATGAAGGTATTCAACGAATACCTCAAGAAAACCACCATCGAAACCCTGGCGCAGGACGTTGAGAAGTTCAACGCCGCCTCCGCTGGCTCCATCCGCCTGACCACTCAAGGCATCGACGGCGACTTCCTGCAAGAGTCGTTCTGGGCTGGCCTGCATAGCGCTCAGCGCCGTGTTGACCGCTATGCCGCCAACGGCGCGCAGGCTGCAACACCGCTGACCCAGAAGCAGTACGACTCGGTGAAGATCGCCGGCGGCTTCGGCCCGATCCTGTGGGAGCCGTCGCAGCTGTCCTGGGTGCAGAAGAACCCGGAAGAAGCGCTGGAAGTGATCAGCCGCAACCTGTCCGAGGCCATCATGGCGGACCAGCTGAACACTGCCATCGCCGCCCTGGTCGCCGCTATCGGCAACCAGCCATCCGCCACCAACGATGTTTCCGCCACTGCTGGGGTGAACTACGTCGCCATCAACAACGCTCACGCGCTGTTCGGTGATGCGTCGCAGCGTCTCATTGCGCAGGTAATGACCGGCGCCATGTACCACAAGCTGATCGGCCAGAACCTGGTCAACGCCGAGAAGCTGTTCACCTTCAGCGGTGTGCAGGTGGTCGACATCCTGGGCAAGGCCGTGATTATCACTGACGCCGCGGCGCTGTATGAGGCCGGCACCCCGAACAAGCAGAAGGTGCTGAGCCTGGCTGACGGCGCTGCAATGGTGATGGATGGTTCCGACCTGATCACCAACATCGAGACCTCCAACGGCAAGGAGCGCATCGAGACCACCATGCAGGCCGACTACACCTTCGGCATGAGCCTCAAGGGTTACACCTGGGACACCGCCAACGGCGGCAAGTCGCCAACCAGCGCCGAGCTGGCCACGGGCACCAACTGGGATCTGGTCGCGAACAGCATCAAGGCCTCGGCTGGCGTTATGACCATCGGTGACGCCACCAAATAACCGGTAGCGCGCCCTCCGGGGCGCATTCCCAAGGAGATCGCCATGAGCGAGAAAGTCGTTTACGAGAAACACCCGGTCACTGCTGAGCGCAAGGCTGAGCTGCGCCAGAAGGGCTACAAGATCATCGACGCCAAGTTCGCGCCGGATGACTACGAGCACCCTGAGCCGATCAAGGCTCGCGGCGATAAACCGTCCAAGGGCCTGAAGGTCGACGAGATCAAGGCAAAGCTGATCGAGAAAGGCATCCAATTCGACGTAGGGGCTGAACGGCCTGCGCTCGCTGAGTTGCTCGACAAGTCCGCCCAGGAATAACCCATGACCGACTTCATCACTGTTGCCGACGTGGACGCACTGCTGGGGTCGGGCTGGGCCGGGGCCGGTGATCCGGTCCTTTCTGTGATGCAGGCCAATGCCTGGCTGACCAGCAAGATTAAGCGCCCGGTGCCCGATCCGGTGCCGGCCGAGATCAAACAGGCCGGTGCTCAAGTGGCAAAGGTCGCCTCGACTGGCGATCTGTACAAGGCAAGCGAGCGCGAAACGGTGAGCGAGACGGTATCGGCTGGCTCAGGCGTATCCGTGAGCGAAACCTACGTGCAAGGCTCAACCGCGCTGTCTGCTGGCGAGAACTTCGCCCTGGCGCTGCTCTATCCGTGGATGACCAGCACAAACGCCATCCCGATGGTGAGGGGCTGATATGGGACTGCGCGACAAGATCCAAGCCAAGCTCGGCAAGGCCTTCGACGGCAAGCTGGCGGACGCGGTCAATGCCTTCTCCGGCTCCTACATGGGCGAAGGTGAGTGGGACCCGGTAACCGAAACCAGCACCGCCCAGCCCGTGACCTACGCCGGGCGAGGGGTCCTGGCCGGCTACGACAGCAGGCGCATCGACAACGTGAACATCAAGGTTGGCGACGTGAAACTGATCGCCCTGGCCAATGAAGTGACCGGCGCCCCCATGGTCGGCCACCAGATCGCCGCACCGGACCTGGTGACGGGCGAGCAGGTGACCTACCGCGTCGAGAGCGTCCAGGCCGATCCGGCGCAGGCGCATATCGAAGTCCAGCTGAGGAAATCCTAATGCCCGGATGGAGCATCCCGCCGACGGCGTTTATCGATCAGATCGAGAGCGACCTAGTTAAGCAGGCGCGCATCATCGCCATGGCTCTGCTGGGCGAGGTGATCCAGCGTTCACCGGTTGATACCGGGCGTTTTCGTGGCAACCACACGGTGAGCATCGGTGCGCCCGTGCTGACCGACAGCCCGAACCTAGACAAGAGCGGCGGAGCCACCCAGGCAGCCGGACAGACAGTGCTGCAAGGGCTGAAGCCGTACACGGTGATCTACTTGCAGAACAACCTGCCCTATGCCGAAAGGCTTGAAAACGGCCACTCCAAGCAGGCGCCCAATGGCGTCTATGGCCTGGCCTTCACCAGCGTAGCGGCGGCCTTCACATGACCTACGAGCAGATCAGGCTGGGCATCGTCAGCCGCATGAGGACCTTCACCGGCATCGCGCAAGACCGGGTCTTCTACCCGAACGCCCAGGTCCCAGCGCAGAACCTCGACACCTCGGGCGCCTTCAAGCCGCCGGCGACCGGCCTGTGGTGCCGGCTGAGCATCGGCCACGCCACCGCCTTTATGGCCGGCATGGCCGATCAGCCGTACACCCGCAAGCCCGGGATCATCACCGTGCAGTGCTTCGCCCGCGCACAGACCGGCATCAGCGGCCTGAACCAGTTGGCAGACGCCTTGGAAGCGCACTTCGCCTACTGGAGCAGCGGCGAGCTGGAGTGCATCGAAACCAGCCAGGTCGACGCCGGCGAGTTCGAAGGCTTCTACCAGATCAACGTGAACACCCGGTTCCGCGCCGGCTGACCATGAGCCACCCCATCTGCCCGCCGAGTGCGGGCTTTTTTATGCCTGCAAACAGGAGACGCACATGAGTAGCGGCGCCCGGCAAACATCGTACTTGATCCCGGAAGTCACTCCGGGCGTAACACCCCTCACTGGCGCGTGGGACACCCTGCGCCTGACCAGCAACACCCTGTCGCCGACCGTCAGCACTCAGGTCAGCGACGAGATCACCGAATCGCGCATCAGTCAGGGCTCGGTGGCCACTGGCGTCGAGATCGCTGGCGACCTGGTGGGCGAGCTGTCCTATGGCAGCTTCGACAAGCTGCTGGAAGCGGCCTTCTACGGAACTTGGGCTGCCAACGTGCTGACCGTAGGCGACACCCGGCGCACCTTCACCATTGCCAAGAACTTCGCGGATGTCGGCGTGTACACCCTGTTCAAGGGCATGCACGTCTCTACCTTCGCGCTGGATGTTCCGTCCGATGGCAAGGTGACAGCCACTTTCACCATGGCCGGTTTGGACTACGCCGATGGCGACACCAACACCGTCGCCACCGTCAACCCGCCGACCACCACCCCGTTCATGTCGAACATCAACGTCGGCACCCTGACAGTCGATGGTCAGTCGCTGGAAGGCGTGGCCTGCGTCTCAGCACTTACCGTCAACCTCGACAACGGCCTGCAAGCGCAGCGCTGCATCGGCACCGACAAACTCGGTCCCGGTGCGCAGATTGCCACCGAAGCCGCCGTCACCGGCAGCATCACCCTGGCCTGGTCGCAGCGCGCCTGGCAGATCTGGAAGAACAGCTTCACCCGGGGCACCGTCGCGGTGGCCTTCCCGATCACCGACAGCGAAGGAAACCGCTACACCCTGGACTTCCCGTCGCTGGAAGTGGATGGAGAGCTGCCGAGTGGTGGCAAGCGTGACCTGATCGAAGTCACCCTGAACTACACCGTGTCCAAGGTAGCTCCGACTATCACCCGCGCGCCTTATGTGGCGCCGACCAGTGTGGCTGTGGCTCCACCTACCGCAACCATCGCCGTGGCAGGCACCCAGCAGCTCACCGCCACCGTGTCGCCGGCTGGCGCCCCGCAGGAGGTTATCTGGACCAGCTCTGCGCCAAGCAAGGCGACGGTCAGCAGCACCGGCCTGGTCACCGGCGTGGCCTCTGGCTCGGCAACCATCACCGCGACCAGCAAATGGGACGGTACCAAGCTCGGCACCTCGACCATCACCGTGTCGTAACACCGCATCAGTCTTTTGGCCGCATCGGCTCAACGCCAACCGGTGCGGTCCTTTGTTTTGGCGTGGCGTAAGGAATTCAAGCATGGCATTGCGACTGACCAAGAACGAGCAGAACACCTCGGAAACCAAGTGGGTCGATTACGACGCCGACACCAAGGTGCGCCTGGCGCGCATCGACAACCCGCAGTACGCGGTCGCCCTGGAGCGCGAGCGGCGCAAGCTGCGCAACGCAGATGCCCAGTTTTCCGCCGGCGTGGTGGGTATCGTTCCTGGTGAGACCACCGAGCACCAGACCCAGTGCAAGCTACTGAGCCAGTTCATCGTCAAGGACTGGTCTGGCGTTCAGGACGAGGACGGCAACCCGCTGGCCTACAGTCCACAGGCCGGCGAACAGATGCTCGATACCCACCTGGATTTCTTCCTGTTCGTGCTGCGCGAAGCCTCCGCATCGACCCTGGAGGCGCAAGAAGCCATGGCGGAGACGGTGGGAAAGTAGTCGCCCGGTTCGAGTGGGAAAAGGAGTGGGGCGGCGGGGGCGAAAAGCGCCAGGTAATTTACCAGCGCCTGGGCATGGCCGTGCCGGATGAGCCGGAAAACGATCCTGTCACTGCCTACCTGCTAAGCACGTTCCGCAACATCACTCGCGGCCGGCGATTCCTGACCACGATGGCCGGAGCATTCCCGCTACCCTTGTCAGCTCGCGAAATCTCCGACTGGCTGGAGGCGCACCCTCCGGCAATGCCGCGCAGCGAGATAGACGAGGTGGTCTATACCCTCGATGCGCTGTGCCTGGCAGAGAAAGATGACTAAGGAGAGGCCCAGGTGATGCTAAAGTGACGGCCTCATTCAGGGAGAAACCTATGCGTATTGGGATCGCGATTGCCGCGGCAGTATTTATCAGTGGCTGCGCAGCCACATATCAAGCGCCAACCATTCAAAGCGTCAACGCAGTCAGCAACACGACGGCCAGCAAAGAGCAGGTCCTGATGGCTGCCAAGCGCGCCCTGGTTGCTGATGGATACCAGATCACGAGCTTCGACGATGCGGCCGGCGTAATCTCGACAGCTCCAAAGCAAGTCAAGCTGACCCCTCGGGACGCAGACTGCGGCAAGACCCTTGGGCTTGACTACCTGCTCGACAACAGAACCTCAACCAAGGTGACCATGGGCGTAATTGCCTATCAGGGCCGTTACGTGGTTAGGGCATCCATTGCCGGGGACTACCGCCCGGGCGAGGTGTCGCAGAACATGGATCTGACGTGCGTATCTCGCGGCAACCTGGAGGCGCTGCTCATGGAGCAGATCACTGCCGGCATCTAATCGAATCAGATACACAAGACCCGCTCCGGCGGGTTTTTTATTGCCCGGAGAAACGCAATGAACCAGACCTCGCGCCTGTCCATCGAGATCGATAGCCGCAACGCTGAGCAGAAGGCGGTCGACGTCCAAAAGGCGCTGGAGGCGCTGGAAGATGCAGGGCTGAGCATCAAGCCGGCGATGGAAAAGGCTGGCGCTGGCATGGAGTCGATGGGCAAGAGTGCAGACGGTGCGGCCAAGTCTGTATCAGCTGGAGCATCAGGCATCGAGTCGTCGTCTAAAAAGACCACGGCCGCCATCAAGGAGCAGGTGTCGGCCTCAGATGCTGCCACAAAGTCGTTCCGCGACCTGTACGGCGGCACCTCGGCGCTTGAGGCGGGCATGTTCTCGCTCGGCAACTCGATTAAGAACGGCTCTTTCATCAGCTCGCTGAAGGCAACCAAGGAGGCCGAGGCCTGGCTTGAGTCGCTGAACGCCACGACGAAGGAGTCGGGCAAGGTCTTTCTGGAGACGGGGCAGAAATTCACTCACCTGTCTAACGGCATGAAGGGCCTGGGCGCCTGGAATGGCACCGGCTCTCCGGTGTTCGAGTCGATCAGTCGGCGGAGCAAGCAGGTCTCGACTGGCCTATCCGGCGTAACCACTGATCTAAACAAGACTGGGATGTCGGCCAAGCAGACGGCGGCAGCCCTGCGCGGCGTTCCCGCCCAATTCACCGACATCGCCGTGTCGCTCCAGGGCGGGCAGGCGCCGCTTACCGTCTTCCTACAGCAGGGCGGTCAGCTGAAAGATATGTTCGGCGGCGCTGTCCCGGCAGCCAAGGCGCTGGGCGGATACGTCCTCGGGCTGGTTAATCCGTTCACCGTCGCAGCCGCGGCAGCTGGCACGCTCGGCCTTGCTTACTATCAAGGCTCCAAAGAGGCTGACGCCTACCGACAAGCCCTGATTTTGACTGGCAATGCGGCGGGCACCAGCGCAGGCGCCCTTGGCTCCATGGCTGAGAACGTCAGTCGGTCTGTAGGAACTATCGGCGCAGCATCGGTGGTGCTGGCTCAGCTGGCCGGCTCGTCAAAAATACCCGCGTCCTCTTTCGAGATGATCGCGACAGCGGCGCTCAAGATGGAAGATGCCACCGGAAAGGCCGCCAGCAAAACCGTGGCGGACTTCGAGAAGCTGGCGAAAGACCCGGTGAAGGCCTCGGCAGAGCTAAATGATCAGCTCGGCTACCTGACTGCATCCACTTACGCGCAAATTGAGGCGCTGGCGAAGCAGGGCGATCAGCAGGGCGCTGGAAACCTTGCCGAGAAAGCTTATGCCGAGGCTGTCAGTTCGCGGGCCGACACCATCAAAAGCAAGCTCGGGCTTGTTGAGTCGGCATGGGATGGCGTGAAGTCAGCAGCTAAGGGCGCGTGGGATGCGGTCCTGGACATTGGTCGGGAAGACACCTTCGAGCAGAAGCTGGTCAAGCTTGAGGATCGACTGAATAGAGTTCGCAATGCCAAGACGCCTACAATCTTCGACGACAACCCGAATCTTGGTGAGCTTGGAGCTGGCGAGAGCGGGGCGCAGTCGGCAATCACCGATCTGTATGTCCAAAAGGCTGAAGATGATCGCCGGGCCGCAGCCAAGGCAGAGTTGCTTCGACTGGATAAGGAATCCATTGCAAACCAAGGGAAGCTTAGCGAGGCGCTGAAAAATTCGGCGTCGAACGCTGAAAAGCTGAAAGCGCGTTACGCTGAGATCGATGAGCAGGTCAAGTCGGCCAGTCGTCGCGGCCAGTCGTACTCGGATGATCAAATCAAGCAGCTGAAGGACGCGGCAGCAAAGCAATACGCCGATCCCCAGGCCGCCAAGCCGAAGGCGTACACCGAAGACGCCGGAACCAAGATGCTGGATGCGGCTCGGCAAACCAATGCCGTGCTGACCCAACAGTTGGCATCGGTTAACGGTCAGGGAATTGCCGTCCAGCGTATCGGCGCCCAGGCGCAGGCCTTGGTCAAGTGGGAGCAGCAGCTCGCCGACATCAAGAGCAAGCAAACCCTGACTGCCGATCAGAAATCGCTGCTGGCCAATCAGGACTTGATCACCGCTCAGCTCAAGCGCAACGCCGCACTGGAGCGAGAAGCCGAGATTCAGAAGGGCATCAAGCAGGCCAATGAGGATCAGGTCAAGCTGCTGACCATGACCGGTCAGCTGCGCGAAGCCAATCAGCTCAAGTCCAGCCTGGAAGACGCCGCGCAACTGGCGGAGTACGAACGCCAAGGCAATGTCGAGGCAGCCAAGCGCCTGGAAACGCTGATCAAGATTCGCGACATCAACCTCAAGGCCGCCCAGAAACCTGGCACGGTGGAAGGCGTCAGTAAGGCGCCAACCACAACCGGGATTGATGCTTCTGTCGGCGGCGCCTACAGCGAGATAGACCGGCTTAATGATCAGCAGGCCGCTCTTGATGCGTGGCGAGCTACTGAGCTTGAGAAGCAAAGAGCCTACCTGGACCTGAAGGCCATCAACGAAGAGACCTACGCGGAGCGTGTCGAGAACATCGACAGGCAGGCGCAGGCCGGGCGCGAGCAGATCGAGAAAGCGAAAAACGCCGCAATCATGAGTGCAAGCGCTGACTTCTTCGGGAATATGGCCGTACTGAGTCGTTCTGGCAACAGTCGTCTTGGAGCTATCGGCAAGGCTGCGGCTATCGCCCAGACGACAATCAGCACCTACAAGTCGGCAACCGACTCCTATGCCGCGCTTGCTGCGATCCCGATCGTCGGACCGGCTCTTGGTTTTGCGGCTGCAGCCGCTGCTATCACAGCCGGTCTTGCCAACGTAGCAGCAATCAACGGTGTCGGCTTCTCCACTGGCGGCTACACCGGCCCGGGCGGCGTCAATGACCCGGCCGGCATCGTCCACAAAGGCGAAGTGGTCTGGTCTCAGGCTGATATCCGGCGCTTCGGCGGCGTGGCTGCGGTTGAGGGGCTGCGCACAGGAAACGTCACGCCGATCACTTCGGCGCGCATGGCCGGCGGATCCCAGGGACAGGCCGGAGCCGCCAGTGCGACTGGGATCCAGCAGAACATCAACATCCACAACTACACCAACAGCCAGGTCGAAACCCGACAGCGCTCGAACGGAGACATCGACGTCATCGTCAAGGCCGCCGTTGAAGAGGTTGCCGGCCAGTTCGCTTCTGGATATGGCCACGTGGTGGACGCTTATGAGGGCGCATATGGCGCTCGCCGTTCTGGAGGTTAGAGAGGTAGGCGATGAGTACAAGCGAAACCCAGGCGGACGAGACCCCGCAGTCGGCCTCCGAACCAGATGCAACGGCGCCACTCGATGAGAAAGAGCAGCTCCTGCAAAGGCGGCTCGCCCGCATCGAGGAAGCGCTGGGCCTCAGCCCTCTCACCTAAAACGAACCTCAGCTGAGGAATGGCAATGATTCAATACCCGGCAGAATTGCCACTTCCTCTGCAGGAGGGGTATGGCCTGAGCACGGTTGATCCGATGCGGGCTACGCCGATGGTTACCGGGCGGTCGCGGTACCGGAAAGTAACCAGTAATCCGCCGACCTCCGCTCAGTTCACATTCAACTTCAGCCAGGAAGAAGCCGCCCTCTTCGAGGGGTGGCATACCTGGGCTCTGAGCCTCGGCGTCGAGTGGTTCGAGATGCCACTTCAGACCCCGCTGGGTATGCAGGTGCACCTGGTGCACTTCAAAGGCATGTACACCGGCGGCGAGCTGGCTCAGATCAAGCGCTGGAGGTTCTCTGCTCGCTTGGAGTTCAAGAAGCGCCCGGTCTACTCCGAGGATCAGTATCTCGGCGCCTACCTGGGCATGCCGCTCGACCAGTTCAACGGCGGCCTTCAATCCGTCCTTGAGAAGTGGAACACGGAGTACTTCGGATGAGCCTGATCGAAGAGTGCTACGCCTCTGGGCGCGGGGAGCTGGTCGACACGATCGAGGCGAGGAAGGAGGGCGGCACGGTCTCCCACTGCTGCTGCTCTGGCTGGGAGGACCGGGTGTGCACCACCGAGGACGGCCGCACGCTCACCTTCATCGCGATGGCGATGGACCTGGCCCTGCCCAAGAACGACAACAGCGCGTTCCAGAACCTGGTACTGGGCCTGGACAACGTGACTGGCGAGGTGCAGGAGGTCGTAGAGGAAGCCAAGGCGGCGGACGAGCGCTTCATCATCACCTTCCGGCGCTACCTGGCCGAGGATCTGTCTTTTCCGCAGGAGCGGTACCGCATGACGCTGCTCAGCCGGGAGTATGACGGTGATGTCGCCAAGCTCACCGCCGGCTTCTTCGACCTGCTCAACACCAACGGTCTGCGCACCGTGCTGACCACCACCTTGGCACCTGGCCTCAAGTACCTCTAACCATGATCGAAAAATTCATGCGCGCCCCGTATCGCGAGGGTGCAAGGGGGCCTATTGCCTTCGATTGCTGGGGGATGTGCCGGGCGATCCGCCACGACCTGTTCGGCCTGCCATGGCTCCCGTCCTTGGGAGCGGTTGGAAAGGACAAGATCCGCGAAAACACCAAGGCCTACCGCAGCCTCCGCGAGGCAATGGAGGAGTGCACTCCAGAGCCTGGAGCCATTGCCGCGGTGCTGCGCGGAACTGCGCTCCTGCATGTCGGCACGGTCCTCCTGAGCGAGGGCCGGCTAAAGGTCCTGGACACAAACCCCGGCGGCGCCTGCCTCCGAACAACTGGCGAGTTCGAAGCCGCTCATCCGAAGGTGGTGTACTACCGTGATCGAATTTTTCCCGAATAAGCTGAGCGACACGGCGCCGCTCGGCACCTGGAAGACCGACCGCCGCATGTCGATCGAGGAATGGCTGAAGTCGCTGGCTCCGTCCTACGAGCGCCGGGAAAGCCCGCCAATCAGCATTGTCCTCAATGATGAGGTGATCGAGCAGCACCTGTGGCACAAGGTGAAGTTCAAGCCGGCCGACCTGCTGCAGATCTACCGCGAGCCGAAGGGTACCGACCCTTTCTCCATCACCTTCGCGCTGTTCAAGGGCGTCAAGGCGGTGGCGAAGGCGATGATGCCGAAGATGCCCGGCATGCCGTCCAGCGCCGGCTCTCAGCAGGGCGACCCTTTGACCGAGGCCAGTGCCAAGGGCAACAAGGTCAAGCTGGGCGAGCCTGTGCGCCAGATCGCCGGCCACCAACGGGTCTATCCGTCGTACCTGACCCAGCCCCGCCGGGCGCATGTCGCGCCGCGTGACCAGCGCGTGGAAATGCTGCTCTACATCGGCGAGGGGCAATACGACGTGCCGCTGGCTAAGGTCAAGGTGGGCGAAACCCCGCTCATTTCCCTGGGCGCCGACGCGACGTTCACGATTTACCCGCCAGGCGCTGACTTGTCAGGCGATCCGGCCCACATCAACTGGTTCAACGTGCCCGAGGTCGGGGCGAGCTCCAGCGGCTCGGCAGGCCTTGAGCTGACCATGGCCACCGACCTCACCGGGTCGGCCACGGCTTCGGCGTATCAGTTCGTTGGCGATACGATCAGCGTGCCGGCCGGCTCCGGCCAGTTCCCTGCTGACTGGTCGAACGGGATCATCGTTCGCGTGCTCGCGCCGTACACCTACACGGTGATCGACGGCGGCGCCGGGCGGGACATCATCCGTGGCCCGCTGGAAATGCTGAACCCAACGGCGGGCATGCTCATAGAGGTGGTCGGGGCGAACGCAGGCCTGTATGTGGTGCACAGCTACACGCCATACAGCCCTGGCGTGCCGGCCAACCCCGGCACCGCGTCGACGCTTACCGGTTCGGCCGCGCCCAGCCGGTACGACTTCAACGTCACGCCGCTGAGCTTTAGCCTGGTACGTGGCGCGTCCACCTACCCAGTGACCCTGAACACGGCCACAACCGACCTCGCCGGCCTGGTGTCTGAGCTGAATACCCTGCTCAGCGGTACGCCATTCCAGGCGCAGCAGAGCAGCGGTCTGTTGCGCTTCATTGAGCTGACCCCATTTTCCGGCCAGGCCATCACGGCGACCGGCGCATCCACCATCCTGGGATCGTCGCCTGTTGGGGCAACCGGCACGGCAGCGACCAGCGCCATTCCCGAGCAGCCAGCGGAAATGACGCTGGACTACGACGGTGGATCGCCTGTGGTGGGCCTGGCGCTTGGCCAGGGCCTTGCCACCATCGGCCCGCGCGGACTGCGGTACCGGATCACGGCCTTCAGCACGAGCCTGCTCGAGGTTGAGCGCCTGACCTCGTCCGGAGCTACGGACGCTGATTGGCCTGGCTTCAATGTCATGCAGTCCGTGAACGGCTTGGTGACGCTGGACGCTTCGAACCTGCAGGGCGGCTACCGTGGCCCGTTCGCCTGCTGCCCGGACAACGAGAAGGTCACCGAGCTGGAATGGACCATCACCTATGCGAACGGCCTCTGCGGCATAGGGCGGGAAGGGCAAATTTACCCGATCCCAACCTATTACGCCTTCGAGTACCGTGACATGGATGTGGCCGGCGCCTGGACGGTGGTTGAGGTCATGAACTACGGCGGCTCTCTGGACGCGCAGGGCTTCACTGAGCGGGTTGCTTTGCCGTACCCGATGCGTGCCGAGGCAAGGGCCCGCAAGCTGTACAAGGATCGTGCTGGCCGGATCAACAGCGAGGCCAGAGACGATGCCACCTGGACGGACCTGCGCGGGCGGATGCAGAACTCGCCTACCAGCTACCCGGGCCTGACAGTTATGACCTGCAACATCCGTGGCGGTGACCGACTGTCTGCTCAGTCGGAGAGCGATATCAGCGCCGAGGCAACCCGCATCCTGCCGCTGATGGAGGGCGGTACCGGGCCGAGCCGCGACATCGTGCCTTGGTGCATCTACCAGCTGAAGCAGCGCGGTTACACCGATGATGACCTGGATCTGCCTGAGTGGCAGGCCTTCCATAACACCTGTGTGGCCCGCGGCGACACCTACGACGAAACGCTGGAATCGACGATCACGGTCAAGGACATGATCAACAACGCGCTGGCCTGCGGGTTCGGCGAGCTGGTGACCTTCCGGGGCCTGCTGCGCCCGGTTCGAGACAGTGCCCGTGCCGCGTTCGACGTGACCTACGGCCCGAAGACGCAGACCTACTCGCCGCAGAACATGACCAAGATGCTGAAGATCAGCGGCGCCATGCCGTCGATCAACGACTTCGACGGCGTGGATGTGGAGTACTTTTCCCGCGAGACATGGGCCTGGGAGACGATCGAGTGCCGGTGGCCGGGCGATCTTGGCACCAAGGTCGAGAAGATCAAGATGCCCGGGTTCAGCGACGAGACCAGGGCCTGGCGATTCGGTATGCGCCGGCGTGGCCACCAGAAGTTCCGGACCGACATCTACACCTGGGAAACCGAGATGGACGGAAGCAACAGCGGCTACCTGAGCTTCGCGGCCGTTGCGGATGACGCGCCCAAACGGTGCCAGAGCGCGATTCTGCTGGCCTTCGAGGTTACTGGGTCGGGAACTCTGCTGACTTCTTCCGAGCCGCTCGACTTCAGCGCCGGCGGTGAACACCGGATCGGCGTGCGCAAGCTGGACGGCACTCTGTCCGGGCCGTGGACTGCCACTCAGGTGGATCAGTACACGGTGCGGGTCGATGCACTCGACTTCACCCCAGAGGTGGATGGCTCGCTGGAGCCGCCGCACATCCTGTTCGGGCCTGCGTCGCGATGGGCCTATCCGGTGCTGATCACCAGTTCCGACCCAGCCAACGGCAACACGGCGATGAAGGGCATGCCCTACGACGCCCGCGTTTACACCTACGACGACCAGTTCCCGCCGGCATGACGCCGAAGCAGTTACCAAGCCCGCCTAGTGCGGGCTTTTTATTGAGGAAGATTTGATGAGCGGCCAACAGACCATTCAGGAGCTGGACCGGATTGTCGGGACGACGAACGAGCTACTGCTGTCCCCAGAAGTGAAGATGATGGAAGTGTCGCCTGGAGTATGGAGGCCGACCAACGCTATGGTAATGGCCAACCTGGCAACTCTGCTGGGCGGCGCGATGCCCTATACCTCCGTCGCGCTTGGCTTGGAAGGCACTGTAGACGGCACGAACTTCAGCGTGTTGTCTAGCGCCCAGGACGAGTACGTCAATGCCTACCGTAATTCCGGTGGAGAGGCAGTATTTCTTGATACCTACCCCAATAAGACCGCTATAGATCAGGTCACTGATCTCATGCAGGGCCAATCACCCTTGCTCGTAGCTTCTGAAGAGGCCGCGCTGGCTCTGGCTGATGAGGAGGGCGGAGAGTTCCTGGTTATTACTCCACAGCGAACCCGCACACCGTCTGTTGATGCAATTACACATGCTATCGAGTCGGGCATTTACGATACTGAGGGTGGTGCGGTCATTCACGCGGGTGAGGATTATCTGTCTTTGGGGCCTCTGTCTATTGGCACAACCTCACTCCCAGGATTCTATGTTGTCGATTCAGAAGACAATATTCTCAAGGACCTCTCGGATCCAGGCGAGGCACCTGTATCTCAATCAACGCCCGGCTCACCGCTTGCTGATGGCGCTTACTTTTCACCTAAACTAGTGACCTCTGCTGGCGTTCCAGTGCATATCAACGTGCCTAGCTTGATATCGAACCGGGATCTCGCAAGCGGAGTAGTAGCTTCAATATGGAGCACTACCACACCAGCTTCGATGACATCGAGCTCGGATCTTATTGTTCAGTGCTCGGACTATGGATCATCTGCAAGGCTGAAACTGCGAGACCCATTGAACGGCGTCTATCAACATCTTCTTGACTTGCAGATGGTTGACCTGCCAGTGGCATCTGATGTAGGCATTTCACCGAAAGTGCTTCTGATTGGTGACAGCATCAGCAATCGCCAAGGCGCTCAGATAATGAAGGCTGCCATTCAAAAAAATGGGCGGGACTCAAACTGGATAGGCACCATTGGAGGTTCTGGTGTAGAAAATCAGGCCTACAACGAAACGGGGCCGCTCGGCGAGGCAAGAGAGGCGTATGAAACAGCCAACTTCACGTACGCAACAATAACTGAGATCACTATCCCTGTTCCTGTAGGTAGTGAGTCTGAGTATCTGGCCCTCTCGAAGATCGAGCGTCGGAACCGGAACCCATTCATTCGACCTGCAACCTCCAACGATGATCCGTCAATCGTGCGAAATGGGTATGTCTTGGACTTCGCGTTTTACCAATCGAGATTCAACCTGCAGACGCCCGACGTGATTGTTTATGGTCTCGGCATGAACGATTTTGGCAAGTTGTCCGGAGTCAGTGCGATCCAGAGTTACGTTAACGACAACGAAGGTTTGATGTTTTTGCGCATGAGAGCCGCATGGCCAAGTGCAAAGATCATTCGCTTTCTTCCTGGATTACCATACCACACAGCAAGAAATTCCGACTGGACGAATAAGTACATCCCACTCATTCGGGCGGTGATGGCTCTGCATAAGGGCATTGGCAATCCCAACACAATAGTCGTTCCTTCTTGGGCTTTTTCCGATCCTGAGGTCGGGTATCAGACGACCGCAGGGACAATTGACCAAGTAACTGGTTTTTCCGTAGTTCAGATTTCCGACGCCACACATCCCGGTCAAGCTAACCGGCAGAGACTTTTTAGCAGTATCGCTCCTTACATCACTGCCTCCTACCTAGGATTAATTTAAGGAATTTGTATGGGTATCAAACTTGTTTCTCCAGGTGCCTTGGCACCCTGGTACACCAAGGTTATTCCACCTGTCTCGCGCGGACTCGAAGGTTGGTTCTGTTTCGACACTGCCATTGAGAGGGTCGGGTTCAATCGAGCCTTAGGAAAATCAAATGCCAAGGTGACTGGCGCGCCTGTCGTTTTCAGCACTCATGCTCGTTTCAAAGGTGGGTCAAACTACCTTGAGACAGCAATCGCAGAAACTCCGGATCTCACAATTATTGTCGTTGGCAAGGCGTCCGGTCCACTTGGTGGTACCGGAACCTCTACGGCTGTGCCTTATGTTGGTAACTACGGAGGTTCGTCTAATGGGCTATCGGGCGGCGTAGAGCTCTACCACATCACTGATTCGACACTAACCGGGCAAGCTAATCGCCTAAATTCTGCTGGCGATGGCTCGACGAGTGCGTCTGCGCAAATAGCAGACGTGGCCGCTAATTGGGGAATTCGATGCTTAAGGACAAGTGTCGCTGGGGGGACGCAGGCCTGGAATTTAACTACTAACGTAAAAGGCAACCAGCCGCTGGCTACGAGCAGATTACTTGCGTCCGTACCACTGAGAATCGGAGGGACATATGCCACTACCTTCACAGGTGAGTCGGACATTAGTCATGTTGCAATTTTTTCTGTTTATTTAAATGATGAAGAAGTAGCGCTTGTCGCTGCTTCCATGAGGAAGCGAATGTCAAGATTGGGCGTTAGCGTATAGTTTGGTAATGGGCGCCAGCTTAGGCGCCCGCTTTAATTGAACAATGACTTCAGTTTTTGGTGGCGCTTATCCGTTTTCTTTTAAAGTGGCTTGAACTTTCTTGTCTACAATCCTGTTAACGGCTTCGATCTGTGCCTTGGTGAAAATGTCTAGCATGTCGAAATGATCTTCAATGTCCGTAAAAGGGGATTCTTTGCGAGGGCTGTCGGCGGACAATTTTTCAAACGTCTTAGGTATCCTCGCGATCACTTCAGCCCAATCATCGCTGGAGCCAGACCAGTCAATACCATGGCGATGACGCATTTCGACATTCCAGATACGAGGGTCTAGCTTGTTCTCGTCAACTTTGAAAAAATGGGCTGTAGGACAGGTAACGAATAGAATGCGAAAAGCAAGGTCTGGAAACTGTTTCTCTATGCTTGCAGCTACAGCGTTAAGTTCATCCGCGGCCACCTCAGCGTGATCTTTTGAATATGGCCATGCAACGAGCGGTTCCGCATGTCCGCCAAAACGGACAAAGGTTACGCATTGATCAGTTGATCTAATGCGAGCAGACATGGACTTATGCTTGTGCGTTAGCTTGCTCTTTGCGTCATCACGAACTTCGTCAGTCCAAAATGACTCATTATTTTCGTCTCTTTTGAATTCGTGGTGATACAGAATTCCGTACGTATCGCATGTCAAAGAGTTGGAAGGCTTGCTCAGAGTCAAACCTTCGCAAAAATTATCTCCATCGGTGTCAATAATGCGAGGAACTGACTTCAGAGAGGAAACGGTCCAGTCAAATGCGCTAGAGACAAAGCTTTCTTTTGCATGATTTTTGAGCTGTTGAGCCACTTGGCACCATGCTCCCAGACTTACATATAGCATCCTGTTTTCCTTGCAAGTGACTAATTGAGATCGACATCTTAAGGCGGTCATAGCTGCCCGCATTTTGCCTCATAGGCCGTTCCGATTGCCAGCCTTTGGGATGGCTTACCTGGTTGCTGCGTGAAAAACGATAGCCCCCACACATTTCTGCCTGCCATGTGGCCTTTTTTGGAGAAAATTTATGATTCCTTCCCGAGGAATTCGCAACAATAACCCTGGAAACATTGAATTTAACCCACGTAATCGCTGGCAGGGCCAGCTGGGATTGGAGGTAGATGCCGCCAAACCGCGCTTCGCTCGCTTCGACCAAGCCGAAAACGGAATCCGCGCATTGGGTAAGCTGCTGCTCAACTACAGAGGAAAGGACGGTATGCCCGGCGTTGGTCGTCCCGGCATTGATACGCCACTGGAGTTTATAAGCCGCTGGGCACCGTCCAACGAGAACGACACCCAGTCCTACGCCCAAGCCATCGCCAAACGGCTCGGCGTGGGCATACGTGACTGCATCGACATTACCAAGCAGAAAGTCCTGCGCGAGGCAGTTGTGGGCATCATCGTCCATGAGAACGGAAGCAATCCGTACGACGCTAAAGTGATAGACGAGGGTGTCCGGCGGGCCCTTTCGTCATGAGCCCCCTGGCAGTTGCTTCGGTAGGAACGGTACTGCTGGCGAGCCATTGGTTGGCATACGAACACGGTCGATCATTGGAGCTAGCTCAAGCGGTTAAGTTGTCAGCTTTGCGAGATAGTGGCGATCGTTTGGCCGAACTGATCAGCGAGCGGTCAGCCCGCCGTGAGGAACAAAGACGCGCTGCGGCGCAGGAAGAGTCAAGAGCTCATGCAAAGGAAGAACAAAGATCTGCTCATGCTGGCGCTGCTGGGGCCAATTCTGCTGGTCAGCGGTTGCGCGACGAAGCGAGAAAGCTCGCCTCCGACGTCAGTTGCCCCGGCGCGGATAGCGCCGCTCTCGCCCGAGGCCAGGCAGCCACCCGCGCCGCCATGGTGCTCTCCGAACTGCTCAACAGGTCTGTTGATACGAATCGAGAGCTGGCGGCAGCATATGACCAAGCCCGAATAGCCGGATATCATTGTGAGGGTGAGTATGGCGCGCTGACGCCACCAAGCTGATCGTGGTTGTCAGATGTGTTAGATTGCGCGCCTTACTAAACATGGAGAGGCTGTAATGGTTAGCATAGTGGAAGTAGTTTTGGAGCTTCGCGCTGATGGATTCACCAACAGCGACGAAATTACCGCTGGTCGTGTGCTGAAGAACATTGATACTGGTACGTTCACATGCCAGGTCGAGGCAACAATCACAGGAGTAACGCGACCCAAAGGGCCGTATAGCACCCAGGAAGAAGCTCGTAAAGCATTGATTGAGTTCTGGGCCGCTTGCGACACAGCTCTTGGCAAAGGTGCCCTTTGGACTCCATTGGAATTTGTCTGACCTCTGGAAAATTCGATGGTAAGGCGTAGCGAAGTCGCGCTGGCGGCAACAGTCGAATCTATGCCGATCCATCAAATTTTCAACCACGGCGTCGACCCTGTCCAGCAGCGCCAGGCAGGGACCTCTGCCGCCGTGGTGCTCGGGGGATTGCTTGAAGAGGCGAACCGAGTGGTGGGCTGCCTCGCAGGAGCGCTTGAACGAATTCGGATAGTGGGCGCTGCCTGCGAAGCTGTATAGAGCATGTTTCAAGGGGGAGCTAAGACCTTCCGAGGTCTATAACCCGATTGTTGCCAAATAATTAACTTGGCACATGGTCAGGCATATTTTTTGGCGAATTCGCCCGAGGCTATTTGTGATTTTATAATGGCCACAAAGTCATCTTTGGTTTTTCCGGATGTTGAAAAGATGAGCGATCTTGGGGCCCCTTTTTCAATAAGGCTGACGGCCTTGAAGTTAAAGGTGTGATTTTTCATATAGAAGGTAGTGCTATAAAGCACGCTTTGGTCTAGCCACCAGGTTTTGGGGCTAGAAGGGTCGAAAATCTCCATCATAAGTTTGGAGAGGGTTTTTGCGTATTCGATGCCGCGATTGGTGTTGTTTATGTATAGATACCCGCCACTTATCGAGTTCCATGGGTATTTTCTGAACGCATTCTGATCATAATTAGCGTCCACGCCGACGTCGTTTTGGCCTACAAACGATTTTACTAACTTAAGGTCGCCGATGACTGCTGAGTCAATATCGCAAATAACTATCGGCGAGTTGTAGTGTTGTATTATTCTGTGGGCGTTGATGAAGCGACTAAGAGCATAATATGTGGTGTTGTTATGGTCAGGCTTTCGTTCGAAGGAATACTGTATATCAATTTTCTTGTTTGTTCGAATTAAGTCCAGGTTAGCGCCTCGCTGTTTTGCTATGCTTTCTGCTTGGCCTATTACATGGAAGTGCACAGTAACTTCACTATTGGTTTCCTTTATGGTCGAAAGGAAACATTCAGAAAAACGATTGAAATATTCGGGGTCGCAGCTGACAAATGCAACTAATTCGGACGTTTTTTTCGGTGCGAGCTCAATTTCCGGTAGCGTCTTTATATCTGGCGCCGAAATCATTGCATTAAGGGTGCGGAATGACTTCGTCGAATAGCAGCCGTACGCAGACTTAAAGAAGAAAGGCTTATTAAGGTTTTCTCGATCTGCTTTAGTTGAGGCTTTTTCGAATATCGCTAGGGCTTCGGTTGTTTTATGGCGATAGAAGTTAACTGCGCCTAGATACAGAAGGTTCCATGGTTGCTCACCGTTTTTTTCTATATCCATATCGCATATCTTGTTCAGCTCATTAATTGTCTTGTCTCGAAAATTCTTGTCTGGGGATTTTCTAGCGATCGAAAAAAATAGGTCGCCTAGTGTTTCAAAGCTTTTGCAGTATTCCTCTGGGTCGTCCTTGTAATCTATGTGGAGAACCCTCTTTAGAGATCGGATGGCTTCCTCTTCATTGCCAAGTTTTAGTTGGCAAATTCCAAGGTGGTACAGCGCTGACATCCACTCGACATGGGTTTTAGTGCAGCTCAGGAAGTATGGCAAAGCCTCTTTGTGGTTTCCAGCCCGAATTAGAGACATTGCATATTGGTACTGGGCTGTTGTCCAGCTTGGGTCAAAGTCTAATATCGTTTTTGTAGCTTCCAATGCTTCGGCTTTTCGGTTGGCTCGTTTAATTTGAACAAAGTATTCACTAGCATCCAGATTCCTTTTCCGAGCTGAAATAATTTGTTCAATTTGAATGTCAAACACCTTCTGTTCTCCTTTTGTGCATATTTTCGTATGCTTAATCCATTCGTAGTTGCGCTGAGGCTGCATTGAAGTCTAGGCGGCGCCTATCATACCTTTGTTCATTGGTCGAGAGTAAGCTCCCTTATCACCGAATTGGATCAGGCTCGTTGGGTTCAGCCTAGTTCCATGCCGGCGAGCATTCTGCTAAGCGGGAAAGCAGCGACTGCCTTGCCGAAGTGTTCAGCGTACGGGCAGCGCGCGAAAAAGAACACCGGAGCGCAGCTGCGCATCAAGAGGCGAGGGAAATAGGGCATGAAGAAAGAAAAATTGGTGCTGCTGACGTCGGTGCTGCTGGCCAGCGGCTGCGCAGTGACGCCCCCCAGGTTACCGACGCCGTCAGTTGTCCCGGCACGGATACCGCGGCTGTCGCCATAGGCGCGACAGCCACCCGCGCGGCGGCAATGGTGCTCTCCGACCTGATCAGTCGGTCTGTGCAACGAATCGAGACATAGCGAAAGCTTATGACCAAGCCAGGATTGCCGGCCAGCAGTGCGAGAGAGTACGGGACTGTTTCAATAGAGGCTGATTAACAATAGAATGTGCTAATTTAGTAGCCTTCAAAATCATGGATAGAATGCTACTGTTTACCTATGGAGGTTATGTGAGCTGGTTCGATCTTAAATTGGGAAATATTACTTTTAAAAGTGTTCTGGGTGAGGCTTGTCAGAATGAGTTTTCAGATTATGCTTTGTCGGATTTCTCCGGCTGGGTGCATTTAACTTTTGTTTTGGCTTTTATTTTGTCAATATGTGCTTTCCTATTATATTTTCGAAAGTTTATAAGTAGCAGGCCGATGGAGTGGCGGGTGCTGGCTGTTGTTTCTTTTGTTGTGATTGTTTATGTGGTTTATTTGGTTTTCTTGCTCTGGAATATTAGCATTGTTGATATTCCTGATTGGGCTCGTCGCGGAGAATTTGGCGATAGCTTTGGGACGCTAAATGCTCTCTTCTCTGGTCTTGCTTTCTCAGGTGTTCTATTGACGTTGTTGTTTCAGCGTAAAGATATTGCCTCTACCAAACAGCAATTAATTGATCAGGCGTTCGAATCACAATTCTATAGCTTGTTGAATTATCAGCAAGAAATTGTGAAGAATTTTGATATTCAAGATCCTGATTCAAAGGTTGTTATTTCTCAGGGAAGGGATTGCTTTAAAAGGTGGGATCAATTTCTGAGGTTCAGGTTTTGGAATTATGATAAAATTCCTGAAAAGAAATCAAAAGCCCATGTTTTTGCTTACTGTGAGGTGGCGCCAGAGCACGGATCAGATTGGGATTTGTATTTTAACAGTCTTATGTTGTTGTTTTCCGTTATAAAAGATTCGAAACATCCCAAGGAGAATGATTTTGCATTTATTGTTAGGGCTCTTCTTTCTGCTTATGAATTGAAGTTGATTTTTTACTATTGCTTGACCCCTGGTGGTGAAAGGCTCTCATTCTTCGTTGACAGGTATTCGCTATTCAGTCATTTAGATGACTCTTTAATTTACAAGACTGAGCACCTGAAATGCTTTTCAGTGAAATCGTATGGTGAAAACGAGAAAATCATCTCTAAACTCAAGTAGGGCTAGAGAGGTTAATTTTTTAGTTTTAGCTCCCGAGCAATCTGAGTTTCTAAAGAAAATTTCTTACGGTGCCGTATCGTTATTGGATAATGTTTATGTACAGTGTCGGTGCCCTGAGTACTTCCTGCTCATTCGCCGCCGCGTGAATGGCGTTTCCAACCCATCAAATCAGGAAGGTAAAGCCCCTGAGGGCTGACATCCACATAGGAGATCATCACAGCCAGCTACTCAAGCGCGTAGCCACGTAGGCTGGGGTTTTCAAGCCAACTCCGGGGCCTCGCGTCTTCCAGCGCCGGCATGAGGTCAAGGTCAACGGAATGGCCCAGCTCGGCATCAACATCAACAGGGTGGAGGAGGTCGACGGCGTGCTGTACGCGCAGTCCTGGTGGCGCCGGGTCGAATGATGAGCCGGCTGCCGCGTGAGTGGGTCGCCGCGCTCGACAACCAATTCGACCTGGCCATCGATCCCGAAGTGCACGCCGCCAAGCTGGTGAGCATGGCTTTCGAATGCCGACGCCGGCGCGAGGTCGATGACCTACAGCTTTCCGACATGCTGGAGATGGCTGACGCGGCAAGGTGGTTCGGCTTGAGCGAGCACGAGGAGATGTACGCGTGCGGCCTGTTCAAGTACCACGAGCCCGAGCCGGATCACTATATGCACGAGATCCTGCGCAAGGGCAAGAAGTAGGCAGTGCAGTGCCTCAGGCGGGAGGTAAGACCATGTCCGCCCAGGACTGCATCATGTCGCGGCGCTGCTCTATATATGTGGCGTGGTTGTACACGTCACGGATGGCACTGCTGTCAGCGTGAGCCAGCTGGCGCTCGATCCAGTCCTTGTTGTAGCCGCGGCTGTTCATCTCCGTGGAAAACAGGTGCCGGAAACCGTGCGGCGATTGCCGGCCTGTATACCCGCACTTGTCCAGAAGGTTGACCGCGTAGTTGATGCCGATTGGCCTCACGGCATCGGAACGGTTCGGGAACACGTATTTCATCCCGCCGGAGATAGGTAGCATCGAGCGCAGAAGCTCCACGGCTTGGCGCGATAGCGGCACTACGTGATCGCGGCGCATCTTCATCTTGCTGGCTGGGATGGACCAGGTCGCGGTATCCAGGTCGATCTCCGACCACTCGGCCTTGCGCACCTCTGCCGGGCGGCAGGCGGTGAGGATGAGCAGCTTGGTCGCGCACTGCAGCTGCAGGCCTGACTGGCTTCCCTCAATGGCCTTGATGATGACAGGCATTTCCGTGAAGGCGAGGAACGGGCGGTGCTTATGGGGCGCCATCTTCTCGGTGACAGTGTGCATTTCCGCCGTGGGATTGTTCTCGATCATGCCGGTGGCGATCGCATACCGGAATACCTGGCCCATCCACTGCCGGGCTTTGACGGCGGTGGTCAGCGATCCTCGGCGCTCAATGCGGCGAATCAGCGTGATCACGTCGGAGCGCTTGATGGTGTCGATCTGGCGCATGCCGAAGGCCGGCAGTACATCCAGTTCCATCGCATTCGAAATAATCTTGACCGTCGACTCGGTCAGGCTCCCCTTCCTGAATTCCAGCCACTCGTCATAAACGCGGCGGAATGTCCTTTCCTGGGCGCCTAGGCGCTCTGTCTTCTTCACCCTCCTTGATTCGCGCGGATCAGTTCCCCGCGCAACCTCTTCGCGCGCTTCATCCCTCCGCGCACGCGCCTCCTTCAGTCCGATCTCTGGGTAAGTCCCAAGCGAAATCCTGGCCTGCTTGCCCAGCCAGGTGAACCTGAAATGCCAGCTCTTCACGCCGGTGTCGGCGATGTACAGCGTGAGCCCGAGCGAGTCCGCAAGGGTATAGCCCTTTTCCCGGGGCTTGGCCTGCCTGGCCGCGGTGTCCGTGAGCGCCACTAGTACATTGCCTCTTGCTGTCAGTTGGATGTACTGGATGATGTACTACGTTTTTGCGATTGGGAAGGTACAGCGTGGTACGCGGCGATACGCCAATGACGCCGTATTCAGGGCGTCATGGCTGTTTGTGGTATCGCTCGGTTTTCTGCGGGAATCCAAAGTGGAATCTTTGAAAATTTCCACGCGGGGTTAGCTCTGTGTGAATCAAGAATGCGCGCAGTTTACCAGTTCGCCTCAATATCTTCAGCGCCTATCAGATCGAGCGCCGCCCGCGCGGCGCTTCGCGGCACAAGGCCGCTCCCACATCTGTTTCGGGCCAGTTACTCCTGCCGCCTGCGCACTCGCACCCTGGGTGCATGGCTGGAGATTGATGAAGAGCAGCGGCGCAGCCGATATCGAAGGGTACAAACAAGGCGGGCAGAGGTGACCTCACAGGATTGACTGGCCCGAAACAGATGTAGGAGCGGCCTTGTGCCGCGAAGCGCCGCGCGGGCGGCGCTCGATCTCATAGGCACCGCCTCTCCTGCGCCATGCACCTGCCCGCTCATCGCCCCATTGCAAACCGGCTGCGCTATCATGCTGCCAGCTGTTTTCAGGTTGAATTAAGGACCGGTGGTTAACCTTAACCCCGTAGACAACTTGCACAGTTCTCAGGAGAGAAGAACGATGAAAACCTTGACTGCCCTGTTCACCGCCGCCGCCCTTGCCTTGGGCGCCAATGCCGCCTTCGCCAAGGACGTGCAGCCCGACGAAGTGGTCAAACTGGTCAACGCCAAGACCATCAAGTCGCTGGACGAACTGAAAGCCGCCGCCGTGGCCAAGCATCCCGGCGCCACCGTCACCGACTCGGAGCTTGAAGACGAGTACGGCCGCTACATCTACAAGGTCGAGCTGCGCGACACGCAGAACCTTGAATGGGACGTGGCGCTGGACGCCAAGACCGGTGAAGTGCTGAAGGACGAGCGGGACAACTGATGATCCACTTACCGCGGCCAGCGCGCTACTTCGCGCTGGCGCTGCTGGCCGTATGCTCCCTGGCCGCTGCCCGCGACCTTGACCAGGACGAAGCCCTCAAGCTGCGCCAGAAGGGTATCATCCTGCCGCTCGAACAATTGCTGGAAACCGCCCTGGGGCGTCACCCCGGGGCGCGTTTGCTGGAAGCCGAGCTGGAAGAGGACGACGATCGCTACCAGTATGAAGTCGAGCTGCTGACGGCTGAAGGTGTGGTGCGCGAGATCAAGCTCGACGCCAGCACCGGTGCCCTGCTCAAAGACGAGGAAGACGACTGAATGCGCCTGTTGCTTGTCGAGGACAATGTGCCGCTGGCTGACGAACTGATCGCCGGCCTGCAGCGCCAAGGCTACGCCGTGGACTGGCTGGCCGATGGCCGAGACGCGGTGTACCAGGGCCAGAGCGAGCCTTATGACCTGATCATCCTCGACCTCGGCCTGCCGGGCTTGCCGGGCCTGGAGGTGCTGGCCCAGTGGCGCGCCGCCGGCCTGGTCACGCCGGTGTTGATCCTCACCGCCCGCGGCTCGTGGGCCGAGCGTATCGAGGGGTTGAAGGCCGGGGCCGATGACTACCTGAGCAAACCCTTTCACCCCGAAGAGCTGCACCTGCGCATCCAGGCCTTGCTGCGCCGCGCCCGCGGCCTGGCCAACCAGCCGAAGCTGGAGGCCGCCGGCCTGCACCTGGACGAAAGCCGCCAGTGCGTGAGCCGTGACGGCGTGGACATCCAGCTGACCGCCGCCGAGTTCCGCCTGCTGCGCTACTTCATGCTGCACCCGCAGCAGATCCTGTCCAAGAGCCACCTGGCCGAACACCTTTACGACGGCGAAACCGAGCGCGACTCCAATGTGCTGGAGGTGCACGTCAACCACCTGCGGCGCAAGCTGGGCCGCAGTGTCATCGAGACCCGTCGCGGGCAAGGCTATATCTACGCCGGGAGTGCCGGGTGAAGTCGATCCAGGCACGCCTGAGCCTGGGCCTGGTGGCCGTGCTGGTGGTGGTCGGCGTGGTATTGGCACAGCTGACCTTGTGGCTGTTCGAGGCTGGCCTGCAGCGCTACCTGGAAAACGGCCTGCGCAAAGAGAGCGAGAACTTGCTGGTGGCCCTGGTGCGCGGGCCTTCTGGCTTGCAGCTGGATGAGCGACGGATTTCCGCCGCCTACCAGCGACCGTTTTCGGGTTATTACTTCCGCATTGATTTCGAACAAGGGACCTGGAGGTCTCGTTCGTTATGGGACCTGGACATGCCCAAGCCGGCCGCACCGGGTCTTTCCGATAGCCATGAACTGGGGCCGGAAGGCCAGCAGCTGCTGGCCCTGCGTGCCGACTACCGGCGCCTGGGCCAGGACATCTCGATCAGCGTGGCGCAAGACTACTCACCGGTGCGTGAAGGCTTCCGGCGCATGCAGCAGATCGGTCTGGGCATGGGCCTGGTGGCGCTGATCCTGGTGCTGGTGTTGCAGCGCATCACCGTGACCCGTTCGCTGCGGCCGCTGGAGCGGGCACGCCAGCAGATCGCCCAGTTGCAGCAGGGCCAGCGCTCGCAGCTGGATGCCGAGGTGCCCAGCGAATTGGCGCCACTGGTAGGGCAGATCAACCACCTGCTCAGCCATACCGAAGACAGCCTGCGCCGCTCGCGTAATGCCCTGGGTAACCTGGGGCATGCGTTGAAGACACCGCTGGCAGTGCTGCTGAGCTTGGCGTCCAGCGAGCGCCTGAAGGATTTGCCCGAGGTGCGCGCGCAGATGCGTGAGCAACTGGAGCAGATCCAGCAACGCCTGGCGCGTGAGCTGAACCGCGCACGCCTGGCGGGGGATGCGCTGCCGGGGGCGCAGTTCGACTGCGATGCGGAGTTGCCGGGGTTGCTGGGGACCTTGGGCATGATCCATGGCGAGGGTCTGTTGTTGGCCAGCGATGTGCCGCCTGGGCTGTTGCTGCCATGGGACCGCGAGGACTTCCTGGAGCTGCTGGGCAACCTGCTGGATAACGCCTGCAAATGGGCCGACAGCGAGGTGCGACTGGGCATTGCGCCGGATGCCGAGGGTTACCGGTTGTGGGTCGATGACGATGGGCCGGGTATTCCCGAGGGCCAGCGGCAGCAGGTGCTGGAGCGGGGTTCGCGGCTGGATGAGCAGGTTGACGGGCATGGCCTGGGGTTGGGGATCGTGCGCGATATTGTCGAGGCTTGGGGTGGGCGCCTGGCCTTGCTTGAGAGCCCTTTGGGCGGGCTTCGGGTAGAAATCGACCTGCCTCGCAAGGCTCGATAAAGCTGGGGCCGCACAGCGGCCCCAATGCCAACTCATAGGCATGAGCCCAAGGACATATCACCACTGCAAAAAAATTGCAGTACAGCCGCATTTTTTTGAATTAGCCCAATTCCACCCCAGCCGGCAAAATCCCCTTCACGAAACCCTGCGGTTTCCATCTCTCCATGGACGGAGCCCCTTGTGATATTGCGCTCGCAATACGAGGCCCAGGCCTGCTTGGCTGGGCTTTCTTTTTAACCAGAAAAACGACAGATCCCGATTACCTACATGTCTGCCTCGCGTTCCGAAAGTCGTCTGCAGCGGCTGTTGCCGGCGCCCTTGAATATCCCCCCCAAAGAATGGCTGCGTGCCGGTATTGGCGCGTTGCTTGGCCTGTTCCTCGCCGGCTGGCTGACCAGCATGGCCTATGGCCCGGGCATTGCCCTGCACCTGCTCGGCCCGTTGGCGGCTTCGGCGGTATTGGTGTTTGCCGTACATTCCGGGCCGCTGGCTCAACCCTGGCCGGTACTGGGCAGCTACGCCCTGGCTGGCGCCGTCGGCCTTGCCATGCGCCAAGGCTTCGGTCCCGAACTGTGGGTGGCTGCCGCCGCGCTGGGTATCTCGATCCTGGTGATGTGCCTGCTGCGCTGCCTGCACCCGCCGGGTGGTGGGGTGGCGGTGAGCGCGGTACTGGCCGACTCGGGGCTGACCGCCATGGGCGACCACCTGCTGGAGCCGGTGCTGCTCAATGCGCTGATCCTGGTGACGGTGGCAATCGTCTACAACCGCCTGACCGGCGTGCGCTACCCGAAAGGCGCGTTGCCGCGCAAAGACTTGCACCATACCCATGACCCGCTGCCCGGCGAGCGGGTCGGCATCCGCAGTGAAGACCTGGACCAGGCGCTGGAGGAATTGGGCGAGTTCGTCGACGTTACCCGTGACGAGCTGGAACGCATCATCCTGGCCACCGAGCAGCACGCCCTGCAGCGCAGCCTGGGCGGCATCACTGCCGCTTCGGTGATGTCCCGTGATGTGCAGTTCGCCACGCCCGACACCACCCTGGAACAGGCCTGGAAAATGTTGGCCAGCCACCACCTGAAAACCCTGCCAGTGCTGCAGCAAGGCAAGCTGGTGGGTATCGTCAGTCTCAGCGATCTGGTCGGCCCGGCCATGCAGCGTGGCCGTTTCAGCTGGCGTGGGCTGTTCGGCCGCAAGGCGGTGCGCATGGAGCAGGTAATGAGCCGCCGGGTGGTCAGCGTCAGCAGCCAGCACCCGCTGGAGCGCCTGCTGCCACTACTGAGCGAGCAGGGCCTGCACTGCCTGCCGGTACTTGATGCCGACAAGCTGGTGGGCGTAATCACCCAGACCGACCTTATCGCTGGCCTCAAGCGCCAGCTGCTCAGCAACGCCGAGGCTTCAGATAACCGGGTCCCAGCGCTGTGACCAGTCGCTGGCGCCGGCGGCTACCAGCCGGCGCAGGATGGCGAAGGCCTGTTGCAGGGCTTCGCTGTCACGCTTGCGTGGGTACACCAGGAAGGTCGGGTAGGTGAATTCCGGCGCTTGCGGCACCCGCTCGAACACCCCGCTGTCCAGGTAGGCCTGCACCACCCGCGTGCGGAAGTAGCCACTGCCGCCCTGGTCGAGAATGAACTGCAAGGCCAGCGGGCCCAGGTTGAAGCTCAATGCCGGGCGTGCGTCGTCGGGCAGGGCGGCATCGTGCTGACGGCGGAAGGCCTCGCCCCAGTCGATGTAGATATACGGTTCGGGCTGTTCGACCCGGCGTACGCGAATCAGCTTTTCTTCCATCAGCTGTTCCACCTGCAGGCCCGGGCCGTAGGTCGGCTGGTAGACCAGCGCGGCGTCCAGCAGGCCCATCTCGACCTTGCGCAGCAGCGACTCACCGTCGCTGACCTCGCTGCGGATGGCATGGCTGGGCAGCTCGCGGTGCAGGGCGCTGACCCAGTCGAGCATCATCGGGTTGCCCAGGCTCACTTCACCGCCCACATGCAGTACCTGTTGGCAGCCTTGGGGCAGCGGCAGGTCACGGCGTGCCGCTTCCCACGTTTGTACCAGCTGGTTGGCATAACTGACAAACGCTTCGCCGTCGCTGGTCAGGCTGGCGCCGTTGCGGCTGCGCACGAACAGCTGGCAGCCCAGTTGCTGCTCCAGGCGCTGCACCCGGGCGGTGATCGCCGTCTGTGACACGAACAGGCGTTCGGCGGCGGCGACCAGGCTGCCGCAACGCACGATTTCCAGGAAGGTACGGGCCTGATCGATATCCATGAGTTGCTCGGTGGCTGAAGGGGTGGCCCATTCTAGAGGCTTTGCACCGTTATGGGGCGTTTTTGCGTTGTCTGCAAATTTGCAGGTCGGTTGTGACTTTAGTCCCATGGCGGCGTGGGTGCAGCGGTCCATACTCAAGGTTCGCCCTTCAATAACAACAAGTACCGGGTTTCTTTCGATATGAGCTACCAGCACAGCTACGCCCATTCCATTTCCGACCCTGCCGCTTTCTGGGCGGAACAGGCCGCGCACCTGGCCTGGCACCGCAAGCCTGCCCTCACGCTGCAAGACAATGCCGACGGCACCCACCGCTGGTTCGCCGATGGCCGCCTGAACAGCTGCTACCTGGCCCTCGATCACCAGATCGAGCAGGGCCGCGGCGAGCAGCTGGCGCTGATCTATGATTCGCCGGTGACTGGCGTACAGCAGGCCTACACCTACCATCAGCTGCGCGACGAGGTAGCGCGACTGGCTGGCTTGCTGCGCCAGCTGGGGGTAAACAAGGGCGATGGCGTAATCATCTACATGCCCATGGTGCCGCAGGCGGCCATGGCCATGCTGGCCTGCGCACGGATCGGCGCGGTGCACTCGGTGGTGTTCGGTGGCTTTGCCGCCAACGAACTGGCCCTGCGCATTGACGATGCCCGGCCGACGCTGTTGCTTACAGCGTCCTGCGGCCTGGAATTCGACCGGGTGATCGAATACAAGCCGCTGGTCGACCGCGCCCTGCAACTGGCCCGGCATCAGCCGCGCAACGTGCTGGTGCTGCAACGGCCACAGGCGCAGGCTGAACTGCAGCCAGGTCGCGACCTGGACTGGCAGGCGGCATTGGCCAGCGCCGAACCCGTGGCCCCCGTCGAGCTGGATGCCGGCGACCCGCTGTACATCATGTACACCTCGGGTACCACCGGCAAACCCAAGGGTATCGTGCGGGAGAACGGCGGCAATGCCGTGGCGCTGTGCTATGCCATGCGCCATATCTACGGCATGCAGGCCGGCGATGTGTGGTGGGGCATTTCCGACGTGGGCTGGGTGGTTGGCCATTCGCTGATCGTCTATGGGCCGTTGATGAGCGGCTGCACCACGGTGTTCTATGAAGGCAAGCCAATTCGCACCCCAGACGCCTCGGCCTACTGGCGAGTGGTGGAGCAATACAAGGTCAACGCATTGTTCTGTGCACCTACTGCCATGCGCGCCATCCGCAAGGAAGACCCGGAGGGAGAGCTGATCCGCAAGCACGATCTGAGCTCGCTGCGTCAGCTGTTCCTGGCTGGCGAGAAGCTTGATTCCAGCACCCATGAATGGCTGGAGCGGGTCAGTGGCAAGCCGGTGCACGACCACTGGTGGCAGACCGAGACCGGCTGGCCGGTCACTGCACCTTGCGTAGGGCTGGAAGGCAGCGCGGCGAAACCGGGGTCGAGCAACCGCGCGGTGCCGGGCTACCACGTGCGTGTGCTGGATGACGACGGCCACCTGCTGGGCCCCAACCACCAGGGTTCGATCGTGATTGCCCTGCCATTGCCGCCCGGTTGCAGCCAGACGCTGTGGGGCGATCACGAACGCTACCTGCAAGCTTACCTGCGCACTTATCCGGGGTATTACCACACCGGCGATGGCGGCTACCTGGACGATGACGGGTTCGTCTACATCATGGGGCGCACGGATGACGTGATCAACGTCTCGGGGCACCGGCTGTCTACCGGCGAGATGGAAGACCTGGTGGCGCGGCACCCGGCGGTGGCCGAGTGCGCGGTGATTGGCGTGCATGACGAGATCAAGGGGCAGGTGCCGCTGGCGCTGGTGGTGCTCAAGGACGGAGAGGGCATTGCCGAGGCGCAGTTGCTGGTGGACCTGGTGGGCAGCGTGCGTGAGGAGATTGGCCCGTTGGCCTGCTTCAACCGGGTGCGGCTGGTGAAGCGCTTGCCCAAGACCCGCTCCGGGAAGATTCTGCGGGCGGTGCTGCGCAAGATTGCCGATGGGCAGGATTATGTGCCGCCGTCGACCCTGGATGATCCGGCGGTGTTGGGGGAGATCGAGGCGGTGCTGGCGGATTTGCCCCGGGCGGGTTGATGGGTTGACAGTGCTGGCCCTTTCGCGGCTAAAGCCGCTCCTACATGGAATCACGTTCCCTTGTAGGAGCGGGTTTACCCGCGAATAGGCCGGTTCAGGCCATACAAATCTAAGGGGCCAGCTGATGCAGCTGCCCCAACCGGCTGCGGGTACGCATCAGGTCGGCCAGCGGCCCGCCCAGGCTCTCCTCCAGCGGCCGCGTGCCGATCACCACCACCTGCCGGTCCTGGTCATACAGCACATCCACCAGGTTGACGAAGCGCTGCTGCGCCGCCAGCGAGCATTCCGCCAGATCATCCAGCCCATCAATGATCCACTCATCGTATTGCCCGGCCAGCACCAGGTAGTCGATGACCGCCGTGGCCTTCTCGCACAAATCGTCAAAGCCAAGCATCACCCGACGGCCATCAATGGCCAGCACGCGCAGCGGGCGCTTGTTCACCTCCAGCATCACCGGCTGTTCATCCGGCACATTCAGCGCCTGGCGCTGCGCGGCATCCCCCGGCCATACATAGTGGCCCTGGGTGAAACGTTGATGCTCACGGTTGGCCGGCAGGCTGCGAAAATCGGTGTCGCCGCCCACCTCCAGCACCTGCATGCGCCCGTTGATCAGGCGAATCACCGGCAGGAAGCGCTCGTGGTACAGCGGGTTGGGCAACAGCCCTTCGGGCGCATAGTTGGAGGTTACCAGCAGGAACACGCCGCGGGCGAACAGGGCGTTGAACAGGCGGGTGAGCAGCATGGCATCGCCAATGTCGTGCACATGGAATTCGTCGAAGCACAGCACCCGGCAATCGCCCACCAGCTCGTCGAGGGTCGCGCCCAGTGCGTCGTCCAACGCCCGGTGGCGGTGCATACCCTGGTGCAGGCGGGCAAAGAAATCATGAAAGTGCAGCCGCTTCTTGGCCTCTACCGGCACGGCCTGGAAGAAACCATCGAGCAGCCAGCTTTTGCCCCGGCCAACCGAGCCGTACAGATAGAGGCTGCGTGGTTGCCCTTGCTCAAGCTGCGCCAGTTGCTCGGCCATGCAGTGGATCACCCGGCGCTGGCCGTCGCTCAGCTGATAACCGCGGCTGTGCGCTTTGTCCTCGAACCAGCCGAGCAGTTCGCTCTGGTTGGCAGTGGCGCCACGCAGGCGCTGGCCAAGCTGGCGGAGTGGGGTAGGGATCCAGGCAGTCAAAAGCTAAGCTCCTTGGGCGATGGCAGGGCAGCGTGCAGCTTGCCCGAGGGTCGCCATTTTGACTAATACATAAAGTGCGGGGCAATGATCGCCTGACGAGATAGGTGCGTTGGACAGGCGTACATTAAAGGCTGGGACTGATACGCGGAGAAGCGAACATGCGTGCCGATTTAGATCTGGAGCGTTTTGTTGAGGCGCAGAACCGGGTGTACGACCAGGTGCTGCAGGAGCTGCACACCGGGCACAAGCGCAGCCACTGGATGTGGTACGTGTTCCCGCAGCTTGATGGGCTAGGCCACAGCGCCATGGCCGAGCGTTATGCATTGGCCGGCCTCGACGAGGCCCGGGCCTACCTGGCCCACCCGCTGCTGGGCCCGCGGCTGGAGGCCTGTGTGACTGCGCTGTTGCAGCACAGTGACAAGAGTGCCCGTGACATCCTCGGCAGCCCCGACTGCCTCAAGCTGCGCTCGTGCCTGACCCTGTTCGCCCAGGCGGCGCCCGACAACCCGTTGTACCCGCTGGCGCTGCTGCAGTTCTACGGCGGTGAGCCGGACGCCCAGACCCTGGCCATGTTGCCGCGTTAACCGTAAAAATGACTAACTCGCTGTTTTCTGGCAATTTTTTTTCATCAGGGGGTTCACAGACCGAAAGTTTGTTGTTAAAGTGCCGCGCATTCCAAGACAACAACCCAGTTGTCACTCAGTTGGAATTGTCAGAGCAGCTAACGCTGCATCCGATACAGGGGCGTCGCCAAGCGGTAAGGCAGCAGGTTTTGATCCTGCCATGCGTTGGTTCGAATCCAGCCGCCCCTGCCATTTTCTTGCTTCAAACGTATATTCCCAGTGCTTAGAAAGATAAGCGCTGGGTTTTGTCGTTTCCGATTTTCTATCCGTTGCGCGCCCCCTGTAGGAGCGGCCTTGCGTCGCGATGGGCTGCGCAGCAGCCCCGGCAATCTATGCTGTGTCTGCAATCTTGAGGCTGCTGCGCAGCCCGATCGCGACACAAGGCCGCTCCTACAGGGGATCTCGCCGTTCTGGACTACCCGGCGACTCCCACCATCTCGTTCAGCACCCGCGCCAGTTCATCAGCCTGCACCGGCTTCTGGATCACCAGGCTGCCCGGTAACTCCAGCCCCTGCAGCTCCGCATACCCGGTCAGGAACACCACTGGCAGGTGCGGGTACCGTTCGCGTGCCGCCAGCGCCAGTTGTGCGCCGTTGAACTCGGGCATGGCGAAATCGGTCAGCAGCAGGTCGATCCCGTCATCCAGCAGGGCCAGGGCCTGTTCGCCACTGTGCGCCTGGCGCACCTGGTAGCCGTACTGGCGCAACACATCGCCGAGCATGTCGCGCACCAGGTGGTCATCGTCCACCAGCAACACCGTGCGGTTATGGCCACTTTCGCTGATCGACTGGTTGAGCAGCGCTGCCACTGGTTCGCTCACCGCCTGGCCCTTGACCGCTGGCAGGTACACCGCCACCTGCGTACCAAGCCCTGGTGTGGTGTCGATACGCACGCCACCGCCGGACTGCTTGGCGAAGCCGAACACCTGGGCCAGGCCCAGGCCCGAGCCTTTGCCGATGTCCTTGGTGGTGAAGAACGGCTCGAACACCTTTGCCAGCACCTCTTCGCTCATGCCGCAGCCGGTATCGTGGATGCTCAGCATCACGTACTCGCCGGGGTCCGGGTCTTCCGGGCGCTGGGGGCGGGCGTCGATCCGGGTGTTGCGGGTCGACAGCGTCAGCTGGCCACCGTCGGGCATGGCGTCTCGGGCATTGATGGCCAGGTTGAGGATGATCATCTCGGTCTGGGTCGGGTCGGTCAGTGCCTGCCACAGGGCCTGGTCCAGGTCCAGGCGCACCGAGACGTTGCCGCCGAGGGTGCGGCGCAGCAGTTCTTCCAGGCCCGCGAGGGTGCGGTTGAGGTTCAGCGCCACCGGTTCCAGGCGCTGACGGCGCGAGAAGGCCAGCAGCTGCGACGTCAGCTTGGCGCCACGTTCACCCGCTTCGCGGATGTGCGTGAGGCGCGTACGGGCCTTGTCCAGGTCGGCCTTGGCCAGGTCGCGTTCGAGAAAGCTGGCACCGGTGAGGATCACCGTCAGCAGGTTGTTGAAGTCGTGGGCCACGCCGGCCGTCAGTTGGCCGACCGCTTCCAGGCGCTGCATCTGCTGTAGCGCGGCCTCGATGCGTTCGCGCTCGTCGATCTGCTCGCGCAGGCGGGCGTTGGCTTCAGCCAGGCCCAGTGCGGCTTCGCGCTCGCTGGTGATATCGCGCGCCACCACGTACAGCAAGGTGTCTTCCGGCACCACCACCCACGACAACCAGCGTTGCTGGCCGCCGGCATGCAGGATGCGCCCGACGAAGCGTGCGCTGGTGCGGCCATGGGCGAGGGCGGCCAGCTCGGTGAGCAACAGCTCCTGGTCGGGCTCGGGCAGCAGGTGCAGCAGGGACGACTGGCTCAGGCGCTCGCGAGAGAAGCCCAGGCTGGCTTCCCAGGCGGGGTTGAGCGCAACCGGGGTCAGGTCTTTGTTCAGCACGGCCAGCAAGTCTTGTGACAGCTCCCAGGCGCGGTCGCGTTCGCGGGTACGGCGCTCGACCCGTTCGCCGAGCATCTCGTTGAGCTGGCGCAATGCCTGGTTGGCCAGGCGCTGCGCATGGATGTCCTGCAGCACGCCGGAAAAGCGCACGCACTGGCCGTCGACGAACTGGCTCTGGCCGCTGCTGAGCAACCAGCGCGGCTCCAGGCCATTGGGTTGGGCAATACGAAACTCTACCCGGTACTGGCCGCCGCTATCCGGACGCATGGCGTGTTCCACCGCCTCGCGTACCAGTGGCAGGTCGTCGGGGTAGATGCCGGCGTAGAACACCTCCAGGCTCATGTCGGTGCTGGTGGGTAGGCCGAACAGGGCCTTGCAGCGGTCATCCCACAGCAGCAGGCCTTCTGCCGGGCGCAGGTCCCAGGTGCCCATGCCGGCGGCGTCGATGGCGATGCGCGCACGCGCCTCGACATCGGCCAAGGCCTCTTCGGCGCTGTGCCGGCGCTGGCGCTCCTGCACTTCGGTCAGGGCCCGGCGCACGGCCTTGGGCAACAAGGGCAGGTTCTTTTTCAGGACATAGTCGGTGGCACCCAGGCGGATCATTTCCACCGCATGCTCTTCGCCGTAAATGCCAGACAGGAAGATGAACGGAATGTCCGGCGCCAGGCGCTGGGCGATGGCCAGCACTTCGGTGCCGGACGAGCCCGGCAACACGCAATCGCACAGTATCAGGTCATAACAGGCCTCGCGCAGGGCGTGCTCGACGCCAACGTGGTCGAACACCAGTTGCGCTTGCACATGCAGCCCGCTGCGCTCAAGGCGCATCAGGGTCAGCTCGGCGTCCATCGAGCTGTCTTCGACCATCAGGAGTTTCAGCGGCGTTGGTTGCATTGTCGCGGCGGCCTCAGTTGCTGCTGCGCCGGTTCAGGCGCAGCGAGCCAGGTGGCGGTTCGTTGAGCACTGCCCAGAATACCCCCAGGTCGGAAATGGCGGCGACAAATTCCTTGAACTCCACCGGCTTGACCACATAGGCATTCACCCCCAGCTCGTAGGCGCGCAGCAGGTCAGGTTCCTCCCGTGAAGAGGTCAGCATCACCGTCGGGATACTGCGCAATTCGGCGGTGGCGCGTACCGCCTTGAGCACTTCCAGGCCGTCGACTTTGGGCAATTTCAAGTCCAGCAGCAGTACCGCGGGGTTGCCGCCATCGCGCTCGGCATAGGCCTTGCGGCGCAACAGGTAGTCGAGCGCCTCTTCACCGTCACGTAGCACGATGACCTCGTTGGCCAACTGGCTGCGTTCCAGTGCCAGGAGCGTCAGCTCCAGGTCCCGTGGGTTGTCTTCGACCAGCAGGATGGGTTTGAGCATGATGGTGATGGTGCCTCAGGTGGTCGCGGGGTGGCGCGGGAGGGTGAAGTGAAAGCTCGCGCCGTGGTCGATCTGGCCATTGGCCCAGACGCGGCCATCATGGCGCTCGATGATGCGGCGCACACTGGCCAGGCCGATCCCGGTGCCTTCGAAGTCTTCCATGCGGTGCAGCCGCTGGAACACCCCGAACAGCTTGTTGGCATAGGCCATGTCGAAGCCCACACCGTTGTCGCGGATGCACACTTCGGTTTCACCCGGGTGCTGCGTAGCGCTGATCTGGATGCGCGCCGGGGTGCGGCCACGGGTGTACTTGATGGCGTTGGCCAGCAAGTTGTGCAGGGCCAGGTTGATGAAGGCCGGGTCGCCAATGACTTTGGGCAGCGTGGCGATGTCCCAGACGATTTCGCGGCCCAGGTAGTCGGGGGCCAGTTCGCTGCGAATGGCCTCGACCAAGGCGTTGAGGTCGACGTCCGACAGGCGCAGGGCCGAACGGCCCATCTGCGAGAAGTTGAGCAGGTTGTCGACCAGGCTGCCGGCAAACTGCGCGGCTTCCTCGATGTGTTGCAGGAAGCGCTTGCCGCGCTCGCTCAGGCCCTGGCCTTCGATTTCGCCGAGCAGTTCGGTGTAGCCGGCAATATGCCGCAAAGGTGCGCGCAGGTCGTGGGACACACTGTAGGAAAACGCTTCGAGCTCCTTGTTCGAACGGCGCAACTCGCCGGCCAGTTGCGCCAGTTCCTCGGCCTTGCGCAGGACAATGCCGAGCACGGCGCTGCGCAGTTCCAGCACGCCTTCGACAACCAGCGGGTGCCAAGGCTCACTGTAGCCGCGCAGCTGTTCCTGCCAGCGTTCAAAACTGTGCCGAGGGGCGAGGTTGCCCTGTGGCCCTACCTGTTTGTTCGGCTGCCCGGCCCAGTTCACCGTGCGGACCTGTTCGGGGCGGAACCACAGCAGGTAGTGCGAGTGGATTTGCGAAATGGCCACTGCCAGCACGCCGCCGACATGGTTCGCAAGCTCGGGCAGTTCGTCGATGTCGCGGCGCAGGTTGTCGCTATGGAACACGCTCTCTTCACCACGCTGGGCCAGCCAGTGCACCAGCGCTGTGACCTGTGCGGCGGGCGGCGTCTGACCGATCAGGTCGCAGCGTTCGGCCGAGACCACTGCGGCGCCACTGGCACCGGCGAACGCCAACAACACATCGGGCAAGTCGCGCAGGCCCTCACTGACACTGTCATGGTCGGCCATGGACGAGATCATGCGCACGATGTGCTGGCGCAGTTCCAGCAGCTTGCGCGTACTGGCATGGGACTCGCGTGATTCGATCTGCAACGACAGTACACTGGCCAGCAGTTCGCAGGCAGTGCGGGTGCGCAGGTCCACCGGGCGTGGCTGCTGGTGATGGCAGGACACCAGCCCCCACAGTTGGCCGTCGACCACGATCGACAGCGACATCGAGGCCAGGGTGCCCATGTTGCGCATGTATTGCAGGTGCACCGGCGACACGCTGCGCAGTGCGGCGAAACTGACGTCCAGCCCCTTGCCAGTGCGTGGGTTGACGGCAGGCAGCAGGGGCGAGGGCTGGTAGTTGGCATCCTCGATGACACGGATGCGGTTGACCCGGTACAGCTCACGCGCCTGGCGTGGGATGTCGGCGGCCGGGAAGCACAGGCCCAGGTAGCTGGGGTAACCCGGGTCGGCCACTTCGGCCAGTACTTGGCCATTGCCTGCGGCGTCGAAGCGGTAGGCCTTGACCCGGCCAAAGCCGGTGATGCGCTTGAGTTGAACCACGGTTTGTTGCAGCAGTTCTTCGAGGCTGCCGGCCAGCTGCAGGCTGCTGACGAAGCTGCGCACCAGCGGGTAGTAGTCGCCTTGCCCGGCAAGGTCTGCTGGCAGGCGTGGGGGTTCGAATTCGGTAATCAGGACCTGGTCGTGACGGTGGGCCAGCAGGTGCAGGGGGGCGCTGAACGGTGCGCCTTGGCGCAAGCGCACGTCGCCGATGTGAAAGGGCAGGACTTCGTCTTCGGGCAGCCGCGTGAGGTGCGTGCGCAGGTCGAAGGCGCCGCTGAGCTGTTCGGCCAAGCTGCAGCCGATCAGTTCCCTGGCCGGGATGCCCAGCCATTGCTCGACGTTTTCACTGGCCTGCAGCACGCGCAAGTCAGCTTCGTCCAGCACCAGCAAAAAGCCATGGGGCTGGATGCTGCCAGGTACGTGGATCGGCTCCTGGGCACAGCGCTCCACGGCTTCTGCCAGCGTGTGGTCTGCAGTCATCAATGAAAACGCTCCTGTCATGTCCGTCCATGCGTGCCGCATGTGCCTGGTGCAGGATGAGGTTGAGTCACCCTAACAGAATATCGGCCTGGGTGTCGGGCCTTGGCTATTGGAGGCGTGTGGGGGCTAGGGGTTCTGCGGATTTTGGGATTTTTTGTCCGCTTTGATAAGGCATCTCGGCTGACAGGTGTTTGTCACAACATTTTCATCGCCTTTGAGATCGAGCGCCGCCCGCGCGGCGCTTCGCGGCTAAAGCCGCTCCTACGTTTGTTTCGGGCCAGTATCGCCTGTGCCAGACGCGCGCGACCGCCTTGTTTGTACGACGCGATACCGAGCCATGCGCCAAGGCGTTCGCGCGCGAATCCCACAGGAATAATTGGCCCGAAACAAATGTAGGAGCGGCTTTAGCCGCGAAGCGCCGCGCGGGCGGCGCTCGATTTCACAGGCGCTGAAAATGTTGCGGTGAACACCTGGCGGCGCTCGGCCTCACAGCCGCTGAATGTGTCACGGCGAACACCTGGCGGCGCTCGACCTCCCAGGCGCTGAACGTGTCACGGCGAACACCCAGGTAACACATCAGCCCCCGCAAAAATCTGTTACCCACCCCTTCCGCCGTAACAGTTCCCGAGGCGTACGGTAACGAAATTTCGACATTTTCGACCTGCCGAAAATCGCCAAACCCTCTCAACCCATTGATTTTACTGGGTTTCAAAAAGTTGGCACGGCACCTGCTATATGCTTAGTACAAAAACAATAACAAGCACTGAAATCTAAAATAAGAACAAGACGAAACGGCTCACGCACAATAAAAACAAGACGGCGGAGGCGCAGCTAACTGATTCTTTTGGAGAGGATGCGTGTTTGGGGCTTGCCCCACGACCAGGCAGAGAACAACAAAAACTGCACTAAAAAGCAGCGCCTGAACTGGTTGGATCGACAGATCAACGTGACATCAGCGACCAAAGCAATCCGTTTGCTCTTAACCCCTGGATTGGGGGTCGTCCACAAGCTTCGAGATTTGTGGACAGGGCACTCAACAAAAACAAGAAGCCCAGCAAAAAAATAATAAGAGCACGCAACGACACTTCTTGGGGAGCTTAGGCTCCCCTTGTCGTTTCTACCCTTCTGGCAGGCATCCTGCTACCCGCCTACACCATTCCCTGAGTAAATGCTAGAATCCCCGCCCATCATGCGGCCATTCTCCTATTCTTGGCCGAACATTCCTTCAAACAGTGCATCCCATGCTGAAGAAGCTGTTCCAGTCGTTCCGCCCGCCCGTACAGGGCCAGCACCACAGGCGCACCACGCCTGAGGTGATCAACAAGAGCCAGCACTCGCTGCAGCGCCACCAGTTCAGCCGCCATGCGGTGAACATCGTCGAGCGCCTGCAAAGTGCGGGTTACCAGGCTTACCTGGTCGGTGGCTGTGTCCGCGACCTGATGCTGGGCATCACGCCGAAAGACTTCGACGTCGCCACCAGCGCCACCCCCGAACAGGTTCGTGCCGAATTCCGCAACGCGCGCATCATTGGCCGCCGCTTCAAGCTGGTTCACGTGCATTTCGGCCGTGAGATCATCGAAGTCGCCACATTCCGCGCCCACCATTCGGATGAAGACCAAGGCGACAGCCACCGTTCGTCGCATAACGCCAGTGGTCGCATCCTTCGTGACAACGTATACGGCACCCTGGAAGAAGACGCGCAGCGCCGCGACTTCACCATCAACGCCCTGTACTACGACCCGGTCAGCGAGCGCATTCTCGATTACGCCAACGGCGTGCACGACGTGCGCAATCGCCTGTTGCGCCTGATCGGCGACCCGACCCACCGCTACCAGGAAGACCCGGTGCGCATGCTGCGCGCGGTGCGTTTCGCCGCCAAGCTGGACTTCGGTATCGAGAAGCACACATTCAAGCCGATCCGCGAACTGGCCCCATTGCTGCGTGAAATCCCGCCAGCGCGGCTGTTCGAAGAGTGCCTCAAGCTGTTCCTTTCCGGCCAGGGCGCCATCGCCTTCGAAATGCTGGTCGACCTGGAACTGTTCGAGCCTTTGTTCCCGGCCAGTGCGCACGCCCTGGAAGACCGCCCTACCTACACGCACACGCTGATCAGCCAGGCATTGAACAACACCGACCTGCGCGTGAAGCAGGGCAAGCCGGTGACGCCAGCCTTCCTGTTCGCTGCGCTGCTGTGGCCTGCCCTGCCGGCCCGTGTACTGCACTTGCAGAACCAGGGCGTGCCGCCGATTCCGGCCATGAATGGCGCGGCCCACGACCTGATCGCCGAGCAGTGCGCGCGCATTGCCATCCCCAAGCGTTTCACCCTGCCGATCCGCGAGATCTGGGACATGCAGGAGCGCCTGCCACGCCGCAGCGGCAAACGCGCCGACATGCTGCTGGACAACCCTCGCTTCCGCGCCGGTTACGACTTCCTGCTGCTGCGTGAAAGCGCCGGCGAAGAAACCGACGACCTCGGCCAGTGGTGGACCGACTATCAGGATGCCAACGACAGCGAACGCCGCGAAATGATTCGCGAGTTGGGCAGCCGTGACGAAGGTACCGGCGCCGGCCCGCGCAAACGCAAGCGCAGCAGCAGCAAACGCAAGCGCGGTGGCGACGAGGCATTCGAGTGAAGACCCGCGCCTACGTCGGCCTGGGCAGCAACCTGGACGCACCTGCCGAGCAGTTGCGCAGCGCCTTGCAGGCCCTCGACCAGGTCGAGGGTACGCGCCTAGTGGCGGCTTCGGCCCTGTACACCAGCGACTCACTGCTACCGGGCCAGCCGCGCTACACCAACGCCGTCGCCGCCCTGGACACCGCCCTGCCGCCACTGGCCCTGCTCGATGCGCTACAAGCCATCGAAAACGGCCAGGGCCGCGTACGCAAGGAACGCTGGGGGCCGCGCACGCTGGACCTGGACATCCTGCTGTTCGGCGACCATGTGCTCGACGAGCCGCGCCTGAAAGTGCCGCATTACCACATGCATGCCCGGCCTTTCGTGCTGTACCCGCTGGCCGAACTGGTACCGGGCGATTTCCGCCTGGCCGATGGCCGCGCCCTCGCGCAACTGCTCGACGACTGCCCGTTCGTCGGCCTGGAACGCCTGTAAACCGGGCGTTTCAGCCTTTCACGCTGGACGGTAACGCCAGTAACACCCTGATCGTAACAATGCGGTAACAGGGTGATTGACTTCCCCCACCTCGCTCACGACTATAGGCGTCCCGTGTGGCACCAAAGTGCCGCATACCCGTATTTAGGCCCGGACGGACCTGTGCTCGAACATCACGCGCGATGATGTGCCGCTCCGGAAGATGACTACACGCGTTGAATGCAGTCGTTTTTTACAGCGCCTGAACGAGGAATTTCCTACATGCCTGAAGTAACCCTGACCACCCTCAACGGCCTCAAGGCCAAGGGTGAAAAAATCACCATGCTGACCTGCTACGACGCGACCTTTGCCAAGGCCGCCAGCCAGGCCGGCATCGAAGTGTTGCTGGTGGGCGACTCGCTGGGAATGGTCCTGCAAGGCCACGACAGCACTTTGCCGGTAACCACGGCAGACATGGCCTACCACACCGCCAGCGTCAAACGTGGCAATGACGGCGCACTGATCCTCACCGACCTGCCGTTCATGGCGCACGCCACCCCGGAACAGGCCTTTGCCAACAGCGCCACGCTGATGCAGGCCGGCGCCCACATGGTCAAGATCGAAGGCGCCGCCTGGCTGGCCGAGACCATCCGGCTGCTGGCCGAACGTGGCGTACCGGTGTGCGCGCACATGGGCTTGACCCCGCAAACCGTCAACGTGCTGGGCGGCTACAAGGTCCAGGGCCGCCAGGAAGCCCAGGCCCGGCAGATGCGCGCCGACGCCATCGCCCTGGAGCAGGCCGGTGCGGCGATGTTGCTGCTCGAATGCGTGCCCAGCGAGCTGGCGGCGGAAATCACCCAGGCGGTAAGCATTCCGGTAATCGGCATCGGTGCGGGAAGCGCGACTGACGGCCAGGTGCTGGTGATGCATGACATGCTTGGGCTGTCGTTGAGCGGTCGGGTACCGAAGTTCGTAAAGAACTTCATGGCTGGCCAACCCGACATCCACAGCGCCCTCGCTGCCTACGCCAAGGCAGTCAAGGACGTTACCTTCCCAGCAAGTGAGCACGGATTCAGCGCATGAACACAGTCAAGACCGTCCGCGAACTGCGCGCCGCCGTTGCCCGCGCCCGCGGTGAAGGTAAGCGCATCGGCTTCGTGCCGACCATGGGCAACCTGCACAGCGGCCACGCGGCCCTGGTGACCAAGGCCGCGCAGCGCGCTGATTTCGTGGTCGCCAGCATCTTCGTCAACCCGCTGCAGTTCGGCGCCAACGAAGACCTCGACAAGTACCCACGCACCTTGGCCGCCGACCAGGAGCGCTTGCTCCAGGCGGGCTGCAACCTGCTGTTCGCGCCAACCGTCGAAGAGATGTACCCCGATGGCATGAGCGTGCAAACCCGCGTCAGCGTGCCCCAGCTTTCCGAAGGCCTGTGCGGCGCCAGCCGGCCTGGGCATTTCGAAGGCGTGGCCACCGTGGTCAGCAAGCTGTTCAACATGGTCCAGCCAGACCTTGCCGTGTTCGGCGAAAAGGACTTCCAGCAGCTGGCGGTGATCCGCGCCATGGTGCGCGACCTGAACATGCCGGTTCAGATCATCGGCGAACCTACCGTACGCGCCGAGGATGGCCTGGCGCTGTCGTCGCGCAATGGTTACCTCACACCTGAGCAGCGTAGTGCTGCACCGGCGCTGTACCGCACCTTGCAGCAGATTGCGGCGGGCATTGGCCGTGGCCAGCGGGACTTTGCCGCGCTGGTTGCCGAGGGGCAGGCGCAGCTGAGTGCCGCTGGATTCCGTCCGGATTACCTGGAAGTGCGCCATGCGGTGAGCCTGCGCCCGGCGGTGATCGATGACCGTGACCTCGTGGTGATTGCGGCGGCTTACATGGGTAACACCCGGTTGATCGACAACCTGTACCTGCATGTGGAAGAGAAGACCGCGTAACGGCCTGGGGCTGCTTTGCAGCCCATTCGCGGGACAAGCCCGCTCCCACAGGGGCGCTAAGCGCCCCCCCAAATTCCCCCGCCATACCCATTCCCTGTCATTGGCCTATGCCTATAATGATGCCAGCCTGAACCCGGCAATGACTGCCGTGTCCAAGGCATCACCACGCACCGAGGGAACCCTGCGCAATGGCGTATTACCGTACACCCCATGATGTGACGGCCCTGCCCGCCTGGCAGGCGCTTCAGCAACACCGCGACGTCATGCAAGGCTTCAGCATGCGCGAAGCGTTCGCCGCCGATGCCAAACGCTTCGACCAGTTCTCCCTGAGCTGCTGCGGCCTGTTCCTCGACTATTCGAAAAACCTGATCACCGAGCAAAGCCGCGAACTGCTGGTCAACCTGGCCAATGAAGTGGGCCTGCAGGACGCCATCAAGTCGATGTTCAGCGGCGAAATCATCAACGCCTCCGAAGGCCGCCCGGTGCTGCACACTGCCCTGCGCCGGCCCGTGGGCGACAAGCTCAGCGTCAACGGCGTGAACGTGATGCCGGAAGTGCACAAGGTGCTCAACCAGATCACCGAGCTGGTCGGCCGCATCCACGACGGCCTGTGGCGTGGCTACAGCGAAAAGCCGATTACCGACGTGGTCAACATTGGCATCGGCGGCTCGTTCCTCGGCCCCGAGCTGGTCTCCGAGGCACTGCTGCCTTACGCCCAGCGTGGCGTACGCTGCCATTACCTGGCGAATATCGACGGCAGTGAGTTCCACGAGCTGTCGGCCAACCTGCGTGCCGAAACCACCCTGTTCATCGTCTCGTCGAAGTCGTTCAACACCCTCGAGACCCTGAAGAACGCCATGGCCGCGCGTACCTGGTACCTGGCCCAGGGCGGCTCGGAAGCCGAGCTGTACCGCCACTTTATCGCTGTTTCCAGCAACAAGGCCGCCGCCGTGGCCTTCGGTATTCGCGAAGAGAACATCTTCCCGATGTGGGACTGGGTAGGCGGGCGCTACTCGTTGTGGTCGGCCATTGGCCTGCCGATCGCCCTGGCCATCGGTACCGCCAACTTCAAGGAACTGCTGTCGGGTGCCTACACCATGGACCAGCACTTCCAGACTGCGCCGTTCGACAAGAACATGCCGGTGCTGCTGGCCCTGCTGGGCGTGTGGTACGGCAATTTCTGGGGCGCCAGCAGCCACGCGATCCTGCCGTACGACCACTACCTGCGCAACATCACCAAGCACCTGCAGCAGCTGGACATGGAGTCCAACGGCAAGAGCGTGTTGCAAGACGGTAGCCCGGTGAAGACCGAAACCGGCCCGGTGATCTGGGGGGGTGTCGGCTGTAACGGCCAGCACGCCTACCACCAGTTGCTGCACCAAGGCACCCAGCTGATTCCGGCCGACTTCATCGTGCCGGTCGTAAGCTTCAACCCGGTGGCCGACCACCACCAGTGGCTGTACGCCAACTGCTTGTCGCAAAGCCAGGCGCTGATGCAGGGTAAAACCCGCGCTGAAGCCGAAGCCGAGCTGCGCAGCAAAGGCCTGAACGAAGCGGACATCGAGAAGCTGGCGCCACACAAGGTGATCCCGGGCAACCGCCCGAGCAACACCCTGGTGGTGGAACGCATCAGCCCGCGCCGCCTGGGCGCCCTGGTGGCGATGTATGAACACAAAGTGTTCGTGCAGAGTGTGATCTGGGGTATCAACGCCTTCGACCAGTGGGGCGTGGAGTTGGGCAAGGAGCTGGGCAAGGGCGTGTACCAGCGCTTGGTCGGCAGCCTGGAAGACAGCGCCGAAGATGGCTCCACCCAAGGCCTGATCAACTACTTCCGCGGCCGTCACCGCGGGTGATCTGAAACCTGCACCGGCCTCTTCGCGGGTAAACCCGCTCCTACAAGGGACCGCACAAATTTCAAAGATTGTGCGGTCCCTTGTAGGAGCGGGTTCACCCGCGAAGAGGCCGGCACAAGCGGAACACCACCCCCAGCTACACTGTCCTATCGAATAGCCGTTGCAGTCCCTCGCCCCTTACAAGAGCAGGACCACCCGCCATGTTCGATATCCGCAATTACCCACAGGCCCTGGCCGTCAGCCAGTCCGCCGCCCTCACCCCCGACGAGTACCGCCGCCTGTACCGCCAGTCGGTAGACGACCCCGACACCTTCTGGGCCGAGCAGGCCAAACGCCTGGACTGGATCAAGCCCTGGTCGAGCGTGCAGCAATGTGACCTCAAGACCGGCCAGGCACGCTGGTTCGACGGCGGCCAGCTCAACGTCAGCTACAACTGCATCGACCGCCACTTGGCCCAACGCGGCGATCAGACTGCCCTGCTATGGGAAGGCGACGACCCGAAAGACTCAAAAGCCATCAGCTACCGCGAACTGCACCGCCAGGTCTGCCGCCTGGCCAATGCGCTGAAAGCACGTGGGGTGAACAAAGGTGACCGGGTGTGCATCTACATGCCGATGATCCCCGAGGCCGCCTTCGCCATGCTCGCCTGTACCCGCATCGGTGCCATCCATTCGGTGGTGTTCGGCGGTTTCTCGCCCGATGCCCTGCGCGACCGCATTCTCGATGCCGACTGCCGCACCGTGATCACCGCCGATGAAGGCGTGCGCGGCGGTAAGCGCGTACCGCTGAAACAGAACGTCGACAAGGCCTTGGCCAGTTGCCCCGCAGTCAGCAGCGTATTCGTGGTACGCCGTACCGGCGGCGATGCCGCCTGGGCCGAGGGCCGCGACCTCTGGTACCAGGAGGCAACGGAAAAGGCCGGCGACAACTGCGCCCCCGAGCCGATGGAAGCCGAAGACCCGCTGTTCATCCTCTACACCTCCGGCAGCACCGGCAAACCCAAGGGCGTGCTACACACCACCGGCGGTTACCTGCTGCAGGCGACCATGACCTTCAAAGTGGTGTTCGACTACCGTGACGGCGAGGTGTTCTGGTGCACCGCAGACGTCGGCTGGGTCACCGGCCACAGCTACATCGTCTATGGCCCACTGGCCAACGGTGCGATTTCGCTTATGTTCGAGGGCGTGCCCAACTACCCCGACACCTCGCGCTTCTGGCAGGTGGTGGACAAGCACCAGGTGAACATCTTCTACACCGCCCCCACCGCCCTGCGCGCGCTGATGCGCGAGGGTTCCGCGCCGTTGCAGAGCACCTCGCGCAAAAGCCTGCGCCTGCTGGGCAGTGTCGGCGAGCCGATCAACCCCGAGGCCTGGGAGTGGTACTTCGAAGAAGTCGGGCAGAAGCACTGCCCCATCGTCGATACCTGGTGGCAGACCGAAACCGGCGGCATCATGCTCACCCCGCTGCCTGGCTCGCAGGCGCTCAAGCCCGGCTGCGCTACCCAGCCCATGTTCGGCGTGCAACCGGTATTGCTGGACGAGAAAGGCAAGCTGATCGAAGGCCCAGGCGCAGGGCTGCTGGTCATCAAGGCCAGTTGGCCTGGGCAGATCCGCAGTGTCTATGGCGACCATCAACGCATGGTCGACACTTACTTCAAGCCCATGCCCGGCTACTACTTCACCGGTGACGGCGCCCGCCGCGATGCCGATGGCGACTACTGGATCACCGGCCGCATCGATGACGTGATCAACGTTTCCGGGCACCGTATCGGTACCGCCGAAGTAGAAAGCGCGCTGGTGCTGCATGACAGCGTCGCCGAGGCCGCAGTGGTCGGCTACCCCCACGACCTCAAGGGCCAGGGCGTGTACGCCTTCGTCACGCCCATGAATGGCGTGACGCCAGACGACGCACTCAAGGCTGAGCTTCTGGCCCTGGTCAGCAAGGAAATTGGCAGTTTCGCCAAACCTGAGCTGATCCAGTGGGCGCCGGCGCTGCCCAAGACACGCTCAGGCAAGATCATGCGGCGTATACTGCGCAAAATCGCCTGCAACGAGCTGGACAACCTGGGGGATACCTCGACCCTGGCCGACCCCAGCGTGGTGCAAGGCCTGATCGACAAACGCCTCAACCAGTAACCGGCGGCCGCTGTTCATGGCCGCCCTGCACCACAGGTCGCCATGGAAGCCCTTCGCCGCCGTATCGAAACCCAGGTCATGAGCCTCACCGGGCTGGCCCTCGGCCAGCTCGACCTGGAATCGCCCAAGGGCGACCCCGGCCTGTTCGGCCCGCACAGCATCAGCTGGCGGGTGCACGGCGACTTCCCAAGCATGCTGGTCGGCGGCATCAGCGCCCTGCTGCTGCAATTGCTGCATCCGCTGGCCTTGGCCGGGGTATGGGACCACTCCAACTTCCGTGAAGACCTGCTTGGCCGCCTGCGCCGCACCAGCCAGTTCATCTCCGGCACCACCTTCGGCGCTACCGGCGATGCCGAGTGGCTGATCGACAAGGTGCGCACCATTCACCTGCAGGTCACCGGCATCGCACCGGATGGCCGCCCTTATGCGGCCAGCGACCCCGACCTGCTGACCTGGGTGCATGTAGCAGAGGTCAGCAGTTTCCTCGCCGCCCACCTGCGCTACCGCGACCCGCACCTGTCGCGCGCCGAACAGGATGCCTACTACAACGAAATCGCCCTGATCGCCGAGCGCCTTGGCGCCCGTGACGTGCCGCGCTCGTGCCAGCAGGTCGAAGACTACCTGCAGCGCATGCGCCTGCAGCTGCAATGCGACGCCCGCAGCCATGAGGTAGTGCAGATCCTGCTAGCTGCCCCGGCCCCCAGCCGCCTGGCACAGCCGGTGGGCAAACTGATGCTGCACGCGGGCATCGACCTGCTGCCGGGCTGGGCCCAGGCCATGCTCGGCCTGCAACACGGCCCCCTGCAGCAGCGCCTGATTCGCCTGGGCCTGCAACGTACTGCCCCAGTACTGCGCTGGGCGATGCGCGACGGTTCGGCACACCGGGCCAAGCGGCGCATGGGCATCGAATGAGGCCAAATGGTCGCCCCGGCGGAACTGATTTAACGTGCCATACTCCAAGCACTCCTGCTTAGACAGACGAAGCGACACATGTACAAAGGATTGACTCGCGCCGCTGGCGCACTGCTGGCTCTGGTAGCCCTCTACAGCCTGCTCGGCTTTCTCATTCTCCCCGGTGTCGCGCTGCGCATCGCCAACCAGCAGTTGGCCCAGTACGCCACCGTACCGGCGCACCTTGAACGGATTGAACTCAACCCCTTCAGCCTGGAGCTGACGCTATGGGGCCTGCAGATTGGCGAACCCGGCAAGGAGCAGGTTGGCTTCGACCGGTTGTACGCCAACCTCTCGCTCGACAGCCTGTGGACGCGCGCCCTGCACCTGGAAGCGGTCGAGCTCGACAAGCCGCGCAACGAAGTGCTGTTCGCCAAGGACGGTACCCTCAACCTGACGGGGTTGTTCAAGCTGCCCGCCAGTGAAGCCAAGCCCGACCAGCCGCCAAGCGACCCGTTCCCGCTGCGCATCGGCAGCATCAAGCTCAAGCAAGGCTACCTGCACTTCGAGGACCAGCGCCCGAGCGAGCCGATCGAGTTCCTCTACGACGACATGAACCTGGAGCTGAAGAACCTCAGCACCTTGCCCGACGACAATGCCGACATGACCCTGATGGCCATCGGCCCCAATGGTGGACGCATTGACTGGAATGGCACCCTGAGCCTGTCACCGATTGCCTCCGAGGGCACGCTGAAGATCACCGACGGCAAGATGAAGCTGTTCTGGCCCTACGTGCGCGATGCCGTGCCGTTGGTGCTGGAAGACGGCGTACTCAGCCTCGACACCCACTACAAGCTCAACCTCGCCAAGCAGACCGAGCTGTTGCTGGACAACACGTCCCTGCGCATTGCCCCATTCGCCATCAAGGCCCCTGATGGCCGCCCGCTGGCACGCCTGGCCAGCCTGGAAGTGAGCGAAACCTCCGTCGATCTGGTCAAGCAACTGGTCACCGTAGGCAAGATCCGTAGCGAAAAACTCGAAACCTGGGCGGCGCTGGAAAAAGACGGCCAACTTGACTGGCAGAAGCTGTTCGCCAGCCAACCGGCCAAGGCCACGCCAAAAGAAAAGGCCGAGCCTGCCGCCGCCGAGCCCACGCCCAAAGAGCAAGCCGCCAAGGAGCCAAGCAGGCCCTGGCAAGTGCTGCTCAAGGACGTGCAGCTACGTAACTACATGGTGCACCTGGCAGACCGCTCCCGCAAAGAACCGGTAGCCCTGGACGTTGGCCCGCTCAACGCAGACCTGCAAGGTTTCGACAGCCTCAACCAGTCGCCCTTCACCCTCAAGCTTGATACCGGCGTAGGTAAGCAGGGCAAGTTGCAGGCGGCCGGCCAGGTCAACCTGGCGCCGATCTGGGCCAAGCTGGACGTGAGCACCCGCGACATCGACCTGCGCGTGGCCCAAGCCTATATCAGCCCGTTCATCCTCCTGGAGCTGCGCAGCGGCATGCTCGGCAGCGACCTCAAGGTCGACCTGAAGAACACCGCACCACTGGCCTTCAGCGTTACCGGCAAGGCACAGGTCAGCCAATTGCACACCCTCGATACCATCAAGAGCCGCGACTTCGTCAAATGGCAACAGGTGAACGTCGACGGCTTGTCCTACGTGCACGGCGATGCACTGTCGATCGACAAGGTGACCCTGCTGCAACCCTATGCGCGCTTCATCATCAACGAAGACCGCACCACCAACATCAATGACCTGCTGATTCCGCAGCCAGCCGGCGCGCCGGCGGCCAGCCAGGCCAAGCCGGCCAGCAGCGACAAGCCGCTGGGCATCCACATCGGCCAGATCGACATCAACGACGGCTCGGCCAACTTTGCCGATCTGTCCCTCACCCCCAACTTCGCCACGGCCATCCAACAACTCAACGGCCGGATCGGCACCATCGACAACCGCAAACCGGTGCCGGCCAAGGTCGACGTCAAGGGCAAGGTCGACCGTTACGCACCGGTCACTATCAAAGGCGCCCTCAACCCGTTCAACCCGCTGGCCAGCCTGGACATCGCCACCAGCTTTAAGCGCGTCGAGCTGACCACGCTGACCCCCTACTCCGGCAAATTCGCCGGCTTCCGTATCCGCAAGGGCCGGCTCAACCTCGACTTGCACTACGTGATCACCAAAGGCCAGCTCAAGGCCGAGAACAAGGTGGTGGTGGAGCAGCTGCAACTGGGTGAGAAAGTCGACAGCCCGGACGCGGTCGACCTGCCAATCCGCCTGGCGGTGGCGCTGCTGAAGGATACCGAGGGCAAGATCTCGATCGAGCTGCCGGTGTCTGGCGACCTCAACAACCCGCAGTTCAGCGTGATGCCGATTGTGTGGCAAACCCTGCGCAACCTGGTGCTGCGCGCGGCCCAGGCGCCGTTCAAGTTCATTGGCGGGCTGATTAGTGGCGGTGGCGCCGAAGACCTCGGTACCGTGGCCTTCGCCCCAGGCTCCAGCGAACTCAGTGGCGATGCCCAGTCGTCGCTGGACAAGCTGGCAGCAGCGCTCAAGGAGCGCCCGGAACTGCGCCTGGAAATCGAGGGCACCAGTGCCCAGGCCAGCGATGGCCCGCTGATCGCCCAGCAGCGCCTGGAGCGCGAGTACCAGGCCACCTGGTACAAGATCCTGCAGCGCCGGGGTGACAAGGTGCCAGCCAATGCCTCGATGCTGGTGGTCGACGACAGTGACAAGCCGGCGATGCTCGAAGGCATCTACCGTACCCGCCTCAAGCAGCAGCCGCCTGCCGAATGGGAGCAGCTGGGGCGCGACGAACGCACTGCCAAGCTGCGCGCGGCAGTGATCAAGTCGTGGGCCGAGAGTACCGCCTTGCTGCGTACGCTAGGCCAGGAGAGGGCCAGCAGTATCAAGGATTACCTGGTCGACAAGGGCAAGCTGGAAGATGACCGAGTGTATTTCATTGATACCAGCCTGGGGCAGGCCGAGAGCGATGGGCGGGTGATGACGCCGATGCATCTGGATGCTGAGTAATCTCTAATAGCAGGGCCGGCCTCTTCGCGGGTAAACCCGCTCCTACAATTGCCTCTGTGGGAGCGGGTTTATCGGGGCGCCGAACCGCCGCGAACAGGCCAGACCAGGCAACCTCAATTCAGGCACTGACCAACCGCTGCCCCGACACCGCCGGGTGATACAGCGGCTGCACCTTGTTCCCCGCCGGGTCCAGCAGGTGGAAGCTGCGCGCACCGTCACCATGGTCAAATGGCAGGTCGAGCAAGGTCACACCATGGGCCTTGAAGTACGCATACCAGGCCTCCAGCTCCTCTACGCTATCGACGATAAACCCATAGTGGTCAAGGGTCTGCAGCCCATTGGCCGCCCCTGCCCCGCGCCCCAGCGACAGGTTGTCGTTACCGCAGGTCAGGTAAACCAGGTCTTCATTGGCGCGGTTCAGCACTTCCATGCCCAGCACATCAACGTAGAAGCGTTCGCACTCCTCAAGGTTGGGCACCAACAAGGCAATATGACGCAGGCCATTCAGGCGACCCGGGCGTGCAGGCAATTCGGACATTGGCTAGGCTCCATTTTTGTATACAATTCATTATTGAATTTAAAACAAAAGGAGAGCTTTGTGTATAGCCTGTTCATTAAGACGCGTGTGAAACCCGGTTGCACCGAGGCTTTTCTGACTGCGATCACGGTCAATGCCTCAGCCTCTGTCGCCACCGAGCCCGGCTGCCTGGTGTTCGATGTGTCGCAGGACCGGGTCGACCCAGAGGTGATTTACCTGTACGAAATCTACCGCGATGATGCGGCGTACGAAGCGCATACCCAGACCGCGCATTTCCGCGATAGCCGGCCGTTGGTAGAGCCGCTGATCGTCGAGCAGGAATGCTTCGAGAGTAATGTGATTGCGCGTAATCCTGTTTATTAACTGAAAAGGGCCGCGAAGCGGCCCTTTTCAGCAAAATGGTGGCCAAGTCCATTTGGCCGACGGGACATTCCTTATTCGGCCTTCAGGCCATCAGCCGATACAGCCTGCACGCCTTTGATCTTCTTGGCGATGGCAATAGCCATCTCTTTCTGGGCACTGGTCACTGCGGTATCAGAAGACAGCGACACAACACCCTTATTGGTTTCGACCTTGATATCGCTGCCAGGCACACCCTTCTCGGTCATCAGGTCAGCCTTTACCTTGGTGGTGATCCAGGTATCGGAGGTTGCTTCCTTGGCTTTGGTCACCTCACCGGCCGCCAGCGTCATCGGGGCCTGGGTGGACTGCTGGGCAAATGCCGCGTTAGCCATGGTCAGGGTCAGAGCGGTAGCAGTGGCGGCAGCAATGGCGAACTTCTTCATGTGTGTCACTCCTGTTTTTCGAAAGGTCTGCGCCGTAAGTCCTGGCGGCAGGTAAGAGTGTATTTGCATGTGCTGTGCCAGCTTTACCGCTTCGATTAAGCGCTTATAAATCAACAAGTTAGCATACGGCCAGTATTTCAAGGTTCGTGCATTTTGCAATCAGCCCGGTAAACCTGCGTGCAAGATGCAAGTCCGCAAAAGGTTCCCTTCGCCCATGAAAAAAGGGCCCCGAAGGGCTAATGCCAGTCAGTTAAGACTGACGCATTGACCTTTAGCCCATAGGCCGCAAAATCCGATGCTTGGAAACGAGCATCGGATTTTTTATGCGCCTG